>JASGCE010000114.1 GCA_030054295.1 Minisyncoccota bacterium | reverse complement strand
ATCCAGCGGGGGGAGTCGAGCATAGCTCGACGGGGGGCATCCGCCCCCCTACAAAATAAAAGACTCGATCTAGTTTTTAAAATCTCAAGTGAACACAATACATATTATAGACTCTTTTATCAAGAAAGAGCTACCCCAGCATCCAGATGGCATTGGCCACCACCAGCAGAACCGTCACCACCAGGCCGAAACCAAATTGGGTCAGGCTGATCCGGCCATTCCCCATCAATCTCCGACTGCGCAGCATCAGCAACATCGGCAAAATAATAATCGGCAGGGCAAGACTAAGCAAAACCTGTGTCAAGACCAGCAACTGGTTGCTGGTCTCGGCCGAGACCAGACTGGGGATCAAGATGGCGGGCAGCAAGACCATCAATCGGGTAACCAGGGCGCGGTAAAAGGGTTTAATCCGCAGGCGTAAAAAACCCTCGGTCACGAGCTGTCCGGCCATGGTGCCGGTGGTCGTCGCCCCCTGTGCCGCCGCCAGCAGGCTGAGGGCAAAAACCGCCGCGGCGATTGGCCCAAGATTACTGTGGATGAGGCCCCAGGCATCGGCAATGCCAACCTCGCCGGGCAGGCTATGGCCCTTAAAGGCCTCCGCCGCCACCACCAATATCGCGGCATTGACGATAAAGGCCAGAGCCAGCGACAGGGCAGTATCGCGGCGCAGCCAGCGATAGAGCATCTGTCTCTTGACTCCGGTGGAATCGCCAAAGCGATGGGCGGCCAGGCCGGTATGAAGGAACAGATTATGCGGCATGATGGTCGCGCCAATAATCCCGAGGCTCAGGTACAAAAACTTCTTATCCTGGAGAGTCTCGGATTGAGGGATAAAGCCCCGAACCACCTCGGCGACATCGGGCCTAACCATAATGATTTCGTAAAGCAAACCCGCCACCACCATCACCACCAACAGGCCGAGGAATCGCTCGGCAAACCTTCCCTGTGCCCAGGGTACGGTCAGGGTGACCATGGTCACGACTCCGGCCATGACCATCCCCACCAGAATCGGAATATCAAAGAGCAGATAGAAGGCAATGGCTCCCCCCATCAATTCGGCAATGTCGGTGGCAATCATCGCCCCCTCGGTCGCCAGCCAGACTGGCGGCCACTGCCACCAACTGAGCTGGTCGCGCAGCAGTTCCGCCAAATGGCTGCCGGTCGAATAGGCGATCTTCAGACTCATGATCTGTAAAAAAACCCCGACGATACTCGAGAGCAGGATAACCCACAGCATGGCCATGCCCGCCTCGGCGCCGGCGCTGATGTCGGTCGCCCAATTGCCGGGGTCATAATAGCCGAGCGAGATAAGATAGCCCGGCCCAATCACCGCCAACACGCGACTCCAGCGCATTCGCCAGCCGAGGGTCAGGTCGGATACTTGATATTTTAGTCTTTTGAGATATTTGACCATAGATCTAACCCAACCGAGCCTCCACGGCATCCCAGATCAGGGCCTGACAATTGAACCCATTAAAGCGGTTGATCTCCTGCAATCCGGTCGGAGAGGTTACATTGATCTCGGTCAAGTAATCGCCAATCATATCGATCCCGACAAAAACCAGATCGCGTTTCTTAAGTTCCCCGCCGATGGTGCGGCAGACTTCGCGGTCGCGGTCATTGAGTTCAATCGGTTCAGCCCGCCCACCCGCGTGCATATTGGCGCGGGCCTCATTGGCGACGGGGACGCGGTTGATCGCGCCGATTGGCTCGCCATCGACCAGAATGATGCGCTTATCGCCCTGACGGATCGCCGGGATATATTTTTGAATCATCAAGGGTTCGGGGTTGCTGCGGGCAAAGATCTCGAGCAGGGAGGTCAGATTCTCGTCGTCGGGCTTCAGATGGAAGACCCCGGCCCCGCCATTACCAAAGAGCGGTTTGATGATAATGTCGCGGTGGATCTGTCGGAATTCCTTGACCTCTGACACCGCAGTGGTGATGAGGGTTGGCGGCATCAGGTCGGGGTAGCGCATGACGAAGATCTTCTCGGGGGCATTGCGCACCTCGATGGGATTATTCATCACCAGGGTGCGATCCATCACCGACTCCAGAATATGGGTGGAGGTGATATAGCCAAGGTCAAAGGGCGGGTCTTGCCGCAACCAGATCACATCAAAACTCGCCAAATGGAGCTTGACCAGCGGCCCCAGCTGGTACCAGTTTTGATCCGGTCGAACCTGCCCCTGGCCCCAGTTAAGGCTGACCTTTTGCCCATAGGCAGTTGCCCCTTCGGCCCCTAAGGATAACGATTTTGGCTGGTAGCAAAAAACTTCAAAGCCGCGCTCTTCGGCCTCCAGCATCAATACCAGAGTCGAATCGCCATTGGGGTTGATGGAGGCCATCGGATCCATCTGGAAGGCGACCCGCAGCCTTGGCTGGGTTCTAGGCGGAGCGGCAGGATTTGGGGCGGTCATCTCGGGTTTCCTTTGGAAGGTCTGCAAATCTTGAATTTAGACTTGTCTCCCCCTAGCAGGGGGAGGCAACAAAAAAATGACCTTTTAACTCAAAGAACCTTTACCATAATGGTTTGAGTCTTTCCATTGTTCTGTAAACCGTTCACTTGAGAATTCAAAAACTCTGGCGCACATTGTAGATTAAAATTAGTCGGGGGGCGGATGCCCCCCGTCGCACTTCGTGCGACTCCCCCCGCTGGATAGCCTCGTGCTTACGCACGACGCTATGAGGGGTTATGGGAGGCTTTAATCTTTCGATAGCCCTCATCGCGTTGCGAAGCAAGGCGATCCAGAGGGGGGAGTCAAGCAAAGCTTGACGGGGGGCATCCGCCCCCCGCTAAAAAAATAAGTTTTTGGATTTTCAAAGAATCAGACTATGTCTCAAAGATTATTCGCGGTGAATCTTGTCCAAAAACTGGGTGACATTATGGCTGAGGCTATTGGCTTCGCGGGACAGGCTCTCGGCGGCCTCATGGAGTTGCGAGGCGGCCATATTGGTCTCTTCGGACATTTTTTGCACCTCGGTGATTCGACTGCTGACATTGCGGCTATTGGTGGCGGCATTGCTGACGCTGAGTTCGATTTCGTGAGTCGCCAGGCCCTGATTCACCACCGCGGTTGATATGCTCCGGTTGATCTCGTTAATCAGTTGGATGATTTCGGTAATGGTTACCACACCCTTGACCGCATTATGCGTAGAATTTTGGATTTCGGCAACCTGTGTTTGAATCTCCTCGGTCGCCTTGGCGGTTTGATTGGCGAGCGACTTGACCTCCGAAGCCACTACTGCAAAACCCTTGCCCGATTCGCCGGCCCTGGCTGCCTCGATGGTTGCATTGAGGGCGAGCAGGTTGGTCTGGCGGGCAATCGAATGGATGAGAACCACGACCTCGTTAATCTTCTCCGTCGCTACCTGCAGGACCAGAATAGTTTTACGGGTATTCTGGGCATTTTCGGCAGCGGTGAGGGAGATGGACTCAGCCCGCTCGACCAGGCGAGAAATTTCGCTGACCGAACCGGTCATCTGATGGGCGGCAGCGGCCAGGGTCTCGACCAGTTCGGCAGAATCATGGACGAGAACTACGGCCTCGGTCATGCGCTGGTTGGTCAGGGAGGCCGTATGGTTTAAACTGACCGCCGACTGTTGCATCTGGTCGGCGGCACTCGAGACCGCGGTGATGACCTCGGTCGTTGAATCCCTAAACTGGTTGATACTGGTGTCGATCATCAGGTTCTGCGGGCGATAGTCTATGTCGAGCAGCGAAGCCGCAGAAGCCATAGAGTGAGTTGTGATCTCTGGCTCAAGAGTCTGCGGGGCGGATAGGGGCTGAAGACTCACGGCATCGGTCTTGGGCCTTCGCATCAGCAGAACCGCCTGACCAATGCCAAGGACCAACACCAGACCCAGACCATAGCCGATGAATTGCTTCACCTCCGCCGTCATGTCCATAAAGGAGGCATTGTTAAAGACAATATAGAGCTTACCATCCTTGCCAAAGGAACGGCCAAAGGCGGTAAAACCATGCCCGGCAATGATCGAGCGATCCTGATTACCGGCAATTCCATTGATAAACTCCAGCGGCAGCTCGGTGGCGGACCTTGCCACCAGAACCTGATCCCGATAGAGGGCAATCGGATTGCTGCTGAGTAGGTAGGATATTTTAATCAGGCCCGGATCATCAATACCCCGGTCGGCAAGGTCCGACAGGGCGGTTAGAATCTGCCCTGAGACAATGCGATTCCTTTCGTTTGTCGCCGCCGAGCGATTCATAAAGGATAGAATAGATATAAGGCAAATGGTAATTACTATAGATATTATATAGTAAAAAAACATAAAAACCTGTTTATTATTGGACTGCATTCTGATTACCCCTAATGCAACAGTGTAATAAAAATTATTTTTTGCTTGTTAAATAGTTTTATTCTTAATTTTTACCTTATACTAAAGGGCTAAATTGCACAAGTTCTTGTTTTTTACTTGATATAGGACTAGAATTCAAAAATGCAGCACTAGGCCCCGCAGCAGGGGCAATAGGGATTGCAGATTCCCGTCGTAGAAATAAAAACACTATGAAAGGATAGGGCAATGGAAACACTTGTGATGGATCGAAGCCAGAGCTTGACCAAGGCCTTGGAGTCTCGCGTAACAGAACCTGCGGCAAGGATGGGTATGAGGGTAAAAGACTATCAGTCATGGAAGGACGAGGCCCTGATGGACGAGGTGCAGCTGGGCGAGGTGCAGGCTCTCGAGACCCTGATTTCTCGGTATCAGCAACGGCTCATGTCGATTGCCTGGCGCATTGTCCGCAATCAATCGCTGGCAGAAGATATAGTGCAGGAGGTTTTTATAAGGGTTTGGCACCGCAGCCATCTGTGGCAAAACCGCGCGGGTGGAAGATTTGGCGCCTGGATTGCGCGAATCACAACCAATTTAGCGATTGACTATAAGCGGCGACCGGTGGTGGAATCATTGGATGATAGTCTTGAGATCGTCTCCCCCCACAGCAACAGTTATGATATTGCCTCGGGTCATCAAATCGGCGAGCGAATCCAGGCGGCCTTGCAAAAACTACCGCCTCGACAGAGGCTCGCCTTTGTCCTATGCCAGATTGATGGCCTCAGCAATGCCGAGGTCGCGCGGGAGATGAATAGTTCGGTTGGAGCGGTCGAGTTACTGCTGGTTCGCGCCCGCCTGAGTCTGCGAACCAGTCTCCGAGATTTAATTAGAGAGGAGTGAACCATGTCCAATATTTTGCCCTTTCGCCGGCCCGACCCGTCAAAACCCATGGCTGAGACCCATGCCGAGGGCAAGAGGTTACCAAGCCTCGCCGAACTGTTTGAACAACCGGCCCCACGGCATCGCCTGTCGGCGGCAAAACTGACTCTGGTGGTTACCAATCAGCAGCCGCGACCTATGGGTCGCTCGCTGGTGGCGCTTGACCCCGCAGTGCCGCCAAAGCGCAGTTATTTTTTTGCGGTTGCGGCGGGACTATTGCTGTTGGTGATTGTCGGTGATCTCAGTTTTGATCAACATTATGTCACTCAGATTTTTAATAACGAAGCATCCCTTACCGAGGAACTCTATAACTTTACGACCGGCAGCCAGAGCGATGGTGTCAACAGTCTGGTCAATCTGACTCTGGTTGAATAGGGGGGGTTGAATAGGGGGGGATAGGGTTTGCGAAGTGGGTTGCGAAGTGGCTTGAATCGGGCAAGCCGCCTGACTATAGTGACCTGGCATAGTCTATGAATCCACGACTAACGATCAAGCCTTGAGAGGCCTGTTTTGACCCAGATAAGATCTGCCGCTGATTCCCCCTTAATCGTGATTCCGGCGCGGCTTCAGGCGACAAGGTTGCCCAATAAACCCCTCGCCGATATTCACGGCAGGCCGATGATTGTCCATGTTTGGCAAAGGGCGATTGCTGCCAATCTGGGGCCGGTGGTGGTGGCAGCCAGCGACGAGTCGATTGCCACAGTCATTCGCGCGGCGGGCGGAGTCGCGGTCTTGACCGACCCGGATTTGCCTTCGGGTTCGGATCGGGTGTGGGCGGCGGTGCAGCAATTTGATCCGACGGGGACTCACCCGCTCATCGTCAATCTTCAGGGCGATATGCCGACTCTGGAGCCGCAGTTGATGCATGAACTGGTGGCAGGTTTGCGGCAGTCGGATGCCGATATTGCGACCTTGGGAGTCTTCAGCCGCGATCCGGACAGTGCGACCAATCCGAATATCGTCAAGATTGTCCTCGCCCAATGGGGCGAGTGGGGGGAGCGGGAACAGGTTCGCCGCGCCCTCTATTTTAGCCGCTCGGCCCTGCCCCATGGCAGTGCGGGAGTGGTTCATCATCTTGGCCTCTATGCCTATCGGCGGGCGGCCCTGAAGCGGTTTGTGTCCTTGCCCGAGGCAGCACTCGAGAAGGTCGAGAAACTCGAACAGCTGCGCGCCCTAGCAGCTGGGATGACCATTGCCGTAAAGCTGGTCGAGACCGAACCCTTTGGCGTCGATACCCCCGCGGATCTCGATAAGGCGCGGGCGGTATTGAACCCTAGTTGACAGTTACCCATTGATCTCAGAAATGATCTGATTCCATTTTTGCTTATGTTCAAATTTGATAACACCATCCGATTCCAATAGGTCTACATAGTGTTCAATAAAAATAGAACTATTCGACATTAATCGCAGATAGTAGCTGAGAGAATCGATTATGCCATTGACGATCATTTGGCAACCATGAACATTTTTAATTTTTGCTATTTCTTGATTAACTTTTTCTTGCTCAGATTCATCCACTGTTTTCGTCGATAGGATGTAGTATCTTTCGACAGGTGTTTTAATAAATTTTGCGTAAGCATCTTGAATCATCTGTGAATTGATTGGAATTTCAAATTTTATCTCTGCTGCTTCAAAGGCACGATTATTGAAGTGAAGTTCTATGTCGCCAATACGACCAGTTCTGGCATCTGATGTCGTATGGTTCTCGATGGGCAGCAAAACCTTGCCCTCAAATCTTTTTAACTCAGTCGTCAGAACCTGATAGGCGGCATAGATGGCAATGACCGGTAACCGCGACTTGCCATGGGAATTGTAGCTTGCGAAAAAATGACGATTGAGGGCTTCTAAAATCTTATCAATAGATAGGTTCTGGGGTCGTGCAAGTTCGATATGATTTTTATTTCGGTTCAGAATTAAACCTTGCAGAAGGTATTCAAGGTATTGAACAGGGTCTTGTCCAGTTTGAATATCCGACAGAATCGTAATAAATGATGTTTTAAGTTCCTTGGGTTGAATGGCACCCGTATAATCATTGTCATAGGGGATTTTTTGCTCCAGCGATCGGGTTAACCATCCGCTTTCGGCCATTGCTGGGAATTGTTTGGATTTCATAAAGGGGGTTATAAATTGAGTGTCAAATCTGCGACCTGAGTAGCCGTTCGGAATACTGGTCTGATGATTTCGAATATCTTGGGATGGGTTAAGTCTCTTGTGAACGAGACTGGTGATTATGACTGTAAGGACAGCCTTGGCAGACTCGGAATGGGCTAGAATTATGTCCAGTAGTTTGCATGAATCTTCGGGGAGTTGAGATAAAATCCTGTTCCCATCGCCGACCCATTCCATGGCCTTCTGATATTCAGTTTCCAGAAATTCTTTTGGATCAATGGATTGGT
>JASGCE010000005.1 GCA_030054295.1 Minisyncoccota bacterium | reverse complement strand
TTCTAAAGAAGGGGAGGTTTCATATATTGCCTCTATTAGATTAGCAAATGCTCTAGGGAGCGGGGGAAAGAGGTTCTTAGTTTTTAGCAAACGAAGTGCAGCTGAAAACTTAGAACCTCTTGGGGGGTAGGTCGCGATGGTCGCGGTGCCATTTTTTTTCTTAGGTTTTTAAGTACAGAGTTAAAAACCAAAGAATAGCTCAGGCCGTGCCTGCCTACCCCCCAAGCAAGTCTAACGCTCGTAAGCACTCGCTAAGACTTGCTATCCCCCGCTCCCTGAAGGGAGGGGGGACAATTAAATTTTTTTGACAATTCAGTAAAAAACTAGCTCAACGAACCCGTTTCCAAATCCGCCGCTTCAGGGCATAGAGCAGACCGGTAAAAACAGCCAGATAGATCAAAACACTAATCCCCATCCGATGCCGAGTCTCGAGATTAGGCTCCGCCGCCCAGGTCAAGAACTGAACAACATCGTGCGCCTGTTGTTCCACCGAAGCCTTAGTCCCATCAGCAAAGGTAACTCCATTGTCATTCAAGGGCTGGGCCATAGCAATCTGCTGCCCGGCAAATGCAATATTATAATTCATCCCCGCGCCAAGAATAACATCAGCGGGCGGAGTCTTATAGCCCGTCAAAAGTCCATAGATATAGTCAGCACCACCCTCCCGCGCCTTAACAATCACCGAAAGGTCTGGCGGCAAGGCGCCATTATTGGCACTCCGCGCCGCCTGTTCATTAGCAAAGGGGGCGACAAAACGATCACTCGCCCGACCCGGCCGGTCAAAAAATTCACCCTGATCATTGGGGCCATCCTTGACCGTAAAGCTGGCCGCCAAGGCCTTAATCTGTTCCGCACTAAATCCCGGGCCCGATGATTCCTCATCCCCCGCCGCAAAGCCCGCTCCGCCACCCAGATTGCGGAAAGAAAGCAAATTCATCGAATGGCAAGCCGAACAGACCTCCTTATAGACCTGATAACCGCGCTGCAATGCCGCCCGATCAAACTTGCCAAAGGGGCCATCAAAGGACCAGTCCTGAGGAACTGGTTCGGTCGATTCCGCAGCACCTACCCGCTGTGCCGACAAAAACACCAGGCCAAGAACAGTCAAGGAGGCAAATCCAATTTTCCAATTCCATTGTCTCATTCTAACGGACTCCCTTTTTCTTGGCTGAGGCAATGGCCGTCGCTGTGCCCTCCTTGATCGATAGATTGATCGAGGTCGGTAAGGCATGAGGCGTTTCAAACCAACTGGCCAGCGGAATAAAAAGCAGAAAATGTAAAAAATACCAGCCCGTAGCAATCCGACCAAAGATCACATACCAGCCCTCCGGCGGCTTACCACCCAAATAGCCCAGGATCAGTACATCAACAACCAGGAGCCAAAAGAGAATCTTTGTGATGGGTCTAAATGTCGCACTACGAACCTTGCTGCGATCAAGCCAGGGCAGCAGGAACAGGACAAAGATCGCCGAACCCATCGCCAAGACTCCCCCCAGCTTCGACGGAATCGAGCGCAGAATCGCATAGAAGGGCAAGAAGTACCATTCCGGCACAATATGGGGCGGCGTCGCCAAAGGATTGGCCGGAATGTAATTATCGGGATGGCCCAAAAGATTAGGACTAAAAAAGACCAGCCCGGCAAAGACCATGGCAAATATCCCGAGGCCAAAGAGGTCCTTCACCGTGTAATAGGGGTGGAAGGGGATAAAATCCGAATCATTCTTAATATCAATCCCCACCGGATTATTGGAACCATGAATCCGCAGGGCAACAATATGAAGCAAGACCACCGCCACAATCACAAAGGGCAGTAAAAAATGGAGGGAGAAGAAACGGTTGAGGGTTGGATTACCCACCGCAAATCCTCCCCACAGCCAGGTCACAATGTCTGGCCCCACCACGGGAATAGCACTGAAGAGATTGGTGATAACCGTCGCGCCCCAAAAACTCATCTGACCCCAGGGCAGAACATAGCCCATAAAGGCCGTCGCCATCATCAGCAGCAGAATCACCACTCCCAGCATCCACAGCAGTTCACGGGGGCTCTTGTACGACCCATAATAAAGCCCACGGAAAATATGAATATAGACAACGACAAAAAACAGCGAGGCCCCATTCATATGGATATAACGAATGAGCCAACCGCCATTGACATCGCGCATGATCGACTCGACCGAATTAAAGGCATGGTCAATATGAGCCGTATAGTGCATCGACAAGAATAGTCCGCTTAAAATCATCACCACCAGAACAATTCCAGCCAAGGAGCCAAAATTCCACCAATAGTTGAGATTCTTCGGCTCGGGATAGCCGATCAAATCCTTCTCGATAAAATTAACCACCGGCAGGCGGTGATCGATCCAGCGCACGATGGCATTCTTGCGCATTCCCTGATGGTCCTGGTGGGCTGAAGCTTGATTAGTTTCGGGTTTCATGGCGATTCTCTTTCTCAACCAATGAGCAGGGTCGTGTCAGATTTAAAGACATAGGGCGGGACATCAAGATTACGCGGGGCTGGCCCACGGCGGATCCGACCCGAAGTATCATATTGCGAACCATGGCAAGGGCAGAACCAGCCGCCATATTCACCCTTGGGGTCGTTTGGCCTCTGCCCAAGCGGCACGCAACCAAGGTGGGTACAGATTCCAACCACGACCAGAAACTGTGACTTTTTGACCCGCGCCTCGTCGGTTTGCGGATCGGGCAATTCATTCATCTTGACGGCTGAAGCGGCGGTAATCTCGGCCTCGGTACGATAGCGGACAAAAACCGGACTGCCGCGCCAAACGATGGTGATGGCCTGGCCGGGCTTCAAGGGGGCTAGATCGACCTCGGTCGTTGCCAGGGCCAGCACATCCGCCGCCGGATTCATACTATTTATAAAGGGCCAGGCGAGGCTGGCAGCACCAACGGCACCGATTGTTGTTGTCGCCAGCAGCAAAAAATCCCGCCGCGATTCGGTTGAATCAGCCTTGATATCAATGATCTCTTGGTCTCGCTGTGCCATTCCGAACCTCCGCTCCACTAGCGATGCACGATTGATGGGGTTGAACAGAAAATAAATTCAACTTAGGGCCTGGTCTATCCTTTACCCAAGTTTTGGGAATCTTTCTAGTTAAATTTGAGACCTGCGGATTAATCTTTTGTTTATCGCGAGGATTGAACCCGCCGCAGCTCACTCCCGCCATTCATAGGCTGCGGCCAGAATCTCCCCGCTTGGCATCTGGTTAACACGGTATCTATGGCGGTTGTTACAGGATACCAGCCAATCCCCCTCGGTAAGCTTGATAAAGCGCGTCACCAGCGGACAGGTCAGGCCCTGAAGCAACAGCACACCGCGAAGATCATCATAGCGAGTCGGGGGGCGGTAGTTGGGATTTTGCTGCTCGGTCGCCGCCACAATCAAGGACTCATCCAGCGGCAGACCCATAGGGTCAAAGCCATTCTGAACCGCCTGCCAGACTCGGCTTCTTTGCCTGATGGTCTCGAGGGCCAGCCGATGGTCGCGGCCATCGACAAGTACCGCCGTAGCATTCAAGAGAGTCACAAATCCCCTTTGATGTTTTTTTGACACTGCCCTATCGGCTGTAAGCTCCTGCCATTTTTGCAAGACCATCGCGCGACTCATATCGCCGAGTGCCGCCGTGGAGCGAAGATTGACCCACAGGCTGACAATCTCTATCGGTGGCACGAATTTTTTGACCCCATCCTTAGTCGATGCTGGTGACGGAGAAGACTCACCCGCCACCACAGCCAGGGTGCGGTCTGGCTCCGATGGGGGCAGATGATCGGCTGATTTTGCATCGCGGGATGAGGGCATGACCGGACTGGTCACGGTAACAAATTGCGGCGGGGGTTGCAGATCAGGGAGTTTCTTGTCATCAGATGACTTAATCTCGGCCTCCAGCAGGCGCAAACTAACCACCGGATCAATCGGAGCGGCCAAGGGGCGCGGCTCGGTGGGATCAATCTCCCCCGGCGGAATTGTCACCAACCTTGACGGATTTTTTTTACCTGGTTTTTTTTTAACCGCTGGCGGTTGATTGGTCTGAGCCTGAACCGCGGCAACCGACTCTGCCGACTCTGCCGCCACTGCCAGGTCGATTTGGCATAGATAGTGCGACAGACCCGCCCAAAAAGCGAGGGCCATCATCATCACCCGGACTAAACCAATGGTACCCATTATTTCATCTTACTCTTTTATCGGGATAGTGTTTGTAAAAGATTCATGGCCGAGGCATTTAACCAATCATATTCACCGGCGATGCGGCCAATATCCCGCCCCTGGCGATCAAAAAATACCGTCGTCGGCAAGCCGCGAATATGGAAACTCTGGGTCGCGGTCAAGTCTCGATCGACCATGACGGTTAAAAACTTGACTCTATGCTGTTCTAAAAAGGGCCTTACCTTGTTCCAGCCCTCTTCATCGACCGAGACCGCGATAAACTCGACTCCGCGATTTTTCCACACCGATGACATTTGGGCTAGCTTCGGCAATTCTGCAATACAGGGGGCGCACCAGGTGGCCCAGAAGTTAATCACTATGACTCGACCCTTAAGGGCGGATATGTCAAAGGGGCGGTTGTTTGAATCGATTAGTCGCAGGGCTGATAGGTTACCAGCCTCGGCCCCGCTCGGTTTGAACTCGGCAAATTCGGCTGTCTCGAGATTGGTTTCAATCGGCAAGAGCCCGCTCGCCCCATGGTCTTGCCTTGCAGTCTCTTCGCTCCACAGAATCCGAGAGAGATGAAAACCAACCAGAGTCGCCAAGACCAAACAGACCAGAACAAAGCCACTGATAAATGTCACCCGAGCAAATCGTGAAACCTGAAGCAAATGGTCAAAGGGCCTGATCAGCCTCCGCCCCGAAACCGCCGCCGCCGAGGTCGCACGACTCCCCGCCGATTTAATCTTCTTAAGCTGCCTTACCGAGGCTGCGGAAAGTTTTTTAGGTTTAATCACGGGCGTCTCAGTTGATAAGATAGGGCGAGATCAAGGGGCAAGGGTTGCATCTTCAGCAGCTTTAGCCTAATTAATTATTTAGGTCAAATTACGGATATCAATCTATGAAAGAATCATCGCGCACCCCTGAGGTCGCTCCAGCCAGTTCCAGCCAGAATGACGCGGATATGGGGGTCAATAGCCTGTGGGGCGGAAGGTTTAAGGGCGGCCCCAGCGAGATCATGCGGCAAATCAATGCCTCGATCGATATTGACCAGAGACTGGCGATGCAGGACCTGGCTGGCTCCACCGCCCATTGTCACATGCTGGTCAAGCAAGGGATTATCTCGGCGGAAGATGGCAGCCAGATTCTGGAGGGTCTTGCGACCATCGGCACCGAGATCGCCCGCGGTGAGTTTGTTTTTAAAATTGAGCATGAAGATATTCACATGAATATCGAGTCTCGGCTGGCCGAATTGATCGGTCCAGTCGCCGGACGGCTCCACACCGCCCGCTCCCGCAACGATCAGGTGGCGACTGATTTTAAGCTCTGGTTACGCGAGGAGATCGATGGACTCAACCTTTCGATTCAATCCCTACAAGAGCAGCTGATAATCCTCGCCGAGGCCCATATTGATACCATATTGCCGGGCCTGACCCATATGCAGGCGGCCCAGCCCGTGACCCTCGGGCATCATTTACTTGCCTATGTCGAGATGCTCGGGCGGGATCGCGGTCGCCTGTCGGATTGCCGGGCACGAATGAACGAAAACCCCCTCGGTTCGGCAGCATTGGCCGGAACCCCCTACCCCATCGACCGAGACTTTACGACCAGGGCACTGGGTTTTGACCGCCCCACCGCCAATTCATTGGATGCCGTATCCGACCGCGACTTTGCTTTGGAATTCCTAGCCGCTGCGACCATCTTGGGCCTGCATCTGTCGCGTTTTGCCGAGGAGCTGATTATCTGGGTCAGCGATAATTTCCGCTATATTCAGCTGTCGGATCGCTTTACCACCGGCAGTTCGATCATGCCACAAAAACGCAATCCCGATGCCGCCGAACTTCTCCGCGCCCGCGTCGGTAGATCGCTGGCGGCCTTTACCAATCTGGTGCTGGTCGTCAAGGCCCTGCCCCTCGCCTATGCCAAGGATCTGCAGGAGGATAAGGAACCGGTATTTGCCACCGTCGATTCCCTCAACCTCTGCCTGGCTGCCGCAACTGGCATGGTCAAGGACATGACCGTCAACCGCGAACGCCTATACAGGGCCGCCTTCACCGGCTTTATCACCGCCACCGACCTGGCCGACTATCTGGTGATGGAACTGAAACTCCCCTTCCGTCAGGCCCATAGGGTAACCGGCGAAATCGTCGCCCTAGCCGAGTCTCTCGGGGTAGGATTGACCGAACTGCCCCTAACCGCCATGCAATCGATTGAACCAAAATTGACAGAAGCGGTATATGAACAGCTTACATTGGAATCATCGGTGGCCAAGCGAAACTCCTTCGGCGGAACCGCCCCTGAGCGGGTCAAGGCCGCCACCGCTGCCGCCAGAAAGAAATATGTAAAATGAAGTTTTCTATGACCCTGTTGCTGTTGGCTCTGCTGGCTTTTCCGCTCGCCGCCTGTGGCCTGCGCGGCCCCCCGACTCCTCCCGCCGGAGCTGATGTGACCTGGCCGGGTAATTATCCGGCAGAATAGGTCTTGAAGCCGCGCGGCGCGGCATGGTAAGGGCTTGGACTATGGATCGGAATATTGAATATCGTAACGGCCAGATGACCATGGAATCGGTCACCATGCGGCAAATTGCCGCAGCGGTAGGAACCCCCTGCTATGTCTATTCGGCAGCCGGAATGGAGAGGGCCTATCGCCGTTTAGAAGCCGCAGTTTTGGCCAGCAAGATTCCAACCACCATCTGTTTTGCCGTCAAGGCCAATCCCAACCTCGCCGTAATTAATCTATTTTCCAAACTCGGCAGCGGGGCCGATGTCGTATCAGGCGGCGAATTGGAGCGAGCCCTGAGGGCGGGAATTGCGGCTGAACGGATTGTATTCTCGGGCGTCGGCAAAACCCGCGCCGAGATCGCCCGCGCCCTCGAGGTCGGAATCGGCCAGTTTAATGTCGAATCCCCGTCAGAATTGGCGATGATCAACCGCCTCGCCGCTGCGGTCAATCTTGTCGCGCCGGTGGTATTCCGCGTCAATCCCGATGTCGATGCCGCGACCCACGCCAAGATCTCGACGGGGAAAAAAGACAATAAATTCGGTATTGCCATCGACGAGATTCCTTCCCTGTGGCAATTGGCCTTGAAGCTGCCGAATGTCAAGCTGCTCGGTCTCGCCGTCCATATTGGCTCGCAGATCAACGAACTCGGGCCATCGCGGCAGGCCTTTATCAAGATGCGGGAACTGGTTCTAAACCTGCGCAGTCAAGGGGCGGTGATCGAACGGCTCGATCTCGGCGGCGGCCTGGCCATATCCTATCGCGGCGAAAAAACAGTTGCCCCCGAAGATTTTATCGCCCTGATAAGTGAGGTGATTGGCGACCTCGGCTGCCAATTGATTCTGGAACCCGGACGATATTTGGTCGGAGATTCAGGGGTTTTACTGACCGAAGTCCTGTACCGCAAATCCCAGTCAGGACGGGAATTTGCCATTGTCGATGCCGCCATGAACGACCTGATGCGGCCCGCCCTCTATGGTTCTTACCACCATATTGTGCCAGTGGCAGAGGCGGCGGATGGAGCACCCCTGACTCCCTTTGATATTGTCGGGCCGATCTGCGAATCCACCGATAGCTTTACCAGCGGGAGAGAACTGCCGCCACTCGCTGAAGGCGATTTGCTGGCCTTCCTCGACGCCGGGGCCTATGGCGCGAGCATGAGCAACGGCTATAATTCCCGCCCCCTGGTCCCCGAAGTGATGGTCAAAGGCGACAGGTTCGATGTGATTAGACCGAGGATTGGAGCGGAGGAATTTTATAAATTTGATAAACTCTGCAATGAGTGCTGAATAGCCGATAATTCAAGACTTACCAACCTGATTCAACATTTTCCCGACGATAGCCATGCAATCCCTCCATTAAAGCTGATAGAGACATCACAATGCCCTGCGGGTTCAAAACACCAACCTTCAAGAGCTGGATAAAATCTTTCAAAAATCCAGGATTAGTATAAACAACAATTCTTTCAAAACTTGGTTTGTTCTGATAGATGTCAAAATCAACATGTTTGTTAAATTCAAATTCTCTATTTGCAATTGAACATATATCAAAGACAACCAATAAGCCAAGAAATGGAACTATGTCTTCGGTTACTAATTTGAAATCAACTGCACCTTCAACCCTGTAGGATTCATTGTTAAAATCAGAGCTAAGAGGTATTTTATTTATATGAATAGGGCATTGTTCTACAAAATTATACAGAAAGTAGCCCGAAATTTTTAAAGCACTTGGACCAATTCCTCCCTCTTCAGGATAGGATAAACTTAACATTTTATTTGTATTGACATACAATTTAACCAATTCTGGATTATGAATTTTTAACTCATAACCAATTGCTTGGAGATTTTTAAGTCTCCTAATAAGAATTGTTATTGCCGATACTGTGGACATGTAATCAATTGTCACGATTTTCCCCCCATTTTTATAGGAAGACAATCTTAGCAGTCAATAGAATTGTGTCAAGTAAGATTCTTACTATTAATAAAGGCCGGAACGGTTTTAATGTCCCTTTTGCCCCCATCAAAGTAATCTTCGATCTGCTTGTCTGTAACCTGATTTGCTGGACTGTTTTTTGAAAGCTTTGCAAATTCAAAGCGCCGCCTTTGCCTTATGGCATCACCATATGGATTAGATTCATTTACTATTAACAAGCCAGAATTTTTGAGTGCTTGTGATTCTCTCTCATTGATGGGCATAACCTACTCCTTTGTTTTCAACCTAATAAGGTATAAATTGACTGTTTGTCAAGCTACACCTTAATCAGTTTAGACTTCCTATCATAATCATTCAAAGTTAAGTAATGATGAAGGAGTCAATGCGCTTCAGCCATGGCTTTTGACTCATCGAGTTGCCTTTGCTTCTCGGCCCTCACCATGATGATGTTGGAGATAATGACACCCGCGCCGACTATGGCCAGAATGATTGTTGCCAAGGCATTCATGTCCGGGCTCACCCCCAGCTTGACCTTGGAATAGATGGTCATGGGCAGAGTCGTCGCGCCTGGCCCGGTCACAAAACTGGCAATCACCACATCGTCGAGCGATAATGTCAGACCCAGCAACCACGACGAGAAGAGCGCCGGCGCAATAATCGGCAGAGTAATCTCGACAAAGGCCCGCACCGGCCCAGCCCCCAGATCCATCGCTGCATCCTCCAAGGATCGATCCACCGTCAGCATCCGCGACTGAATCGTCACCGCCGCATAGGCCATGGTAAAGGTAATATGGGCCAGCAGAATTGTTACAAATCCACCCTGAGTCGGCCAGCCAAACAGAACCCGCGTCTGATTAAAGAGCAGGGCCTGACAGAGTCCGGTAATCACATCGGGCATAACCAAGGGCGCAGTGATCATGGTGGTCAAGAGTAACCGCCCAAAGAACCGCGGGACTCGCACCAGGGAGATTCCAATCAATGTCCCCAAAATCACCGAAATGGTCGAGGCCAAAAAGGCAATCTCCACCGAAAGCAGAGCCGCCTCCAGCACCCGACGGTCGTTAAAAAGTTTGACAAACCATTCGAGGGTAAATCCCGTCCAGTGATTCGCCAATTGCGAAGCATTGAAGGAACCAACCACCATCACAATGATCGGAATATAGAGCAGGGCGAGCGATAGAATCAAAATCACCTGCAAAAAATCAAACTTACGAAGGAATTTTGACATCTAAGCCTCCCTTTCACGAATACTGTAATATTGATAGATCCCGATTGGCACGACCAGAAACAACAGGAAGGCAATCGACACCGCCGCAGCCATCGGCCAATCGCGATCATTAAAGAAGGTATCCCACAGGACTCGTCCGATGGTCTGAACCCCAGGCCCTCCCAACATGTCGGGAATAATATATTCACCCATGGCCGGAATGAAGGTCAGCATCGAACCGGCAATCACCCCAGGCATGGACAGGGGCAGGGTCACATCCAAAAAGGCGCGGAAGGGCCTAGACCCTAGATCGCTCGCAGCCTCCAGCAGGGCTGGGTCGAGCTTTTGCAATGTCGCATAGAGCGGCAAAACCATAAAGGGGGCATAGGAATAGGCAATCCCAATCTGCACCGCCAAACTGGTTTGCAGAATGTGAATCGGCTCGTCGATAAAGCCCATAAAAATCAATAACTGGTTGAGCAACCCACTGTCGCGCAGCACCCCCTGCAGGGCATAGACCCGCAGCAAAAACGAAGTCCAAAAGGGCAGAATCACCAGCATAATATAGATATTCTGCCGCGACTTGGGGGCGCGGGCGATGGCATAGGCCACCGGATAGCCAATCAACAGACAGACTATCGTAGCAATGGTTGCCAATCGCAGGGATTCGACAAAGGCCGAGAGATATTGACTTGGTTCAGGCGCAACAACCTCCGTCACCACAGCCGGGGCGGAGGAGAAGAGCCCGCCAATCCAACCAACCAGATTGCCGAAATTGTAAATCAGCTCGTTCTTATAGGTGACGACATCGTGACCCAGGGCCTGAAAATTCAGCAAGGATAGATTTAAAAGCAGATGATCATCCTTATATTCATAAATCGCCGTAAAGGGCGGCACCGCCAGAATCGAATCGGCAAAACTGATCTTGAGGGCCAGCAAAAACGGGATCAAGAACAGAAAAACCATGTAATAGAGTGGCGGCGCAATCATCAGCCACTTGCTGTTATTGCTGATGATCCTGACCAGAAAATTCTTCTTTTTTGCGCCGCTGTTAGGGGCCGTTGCGGCCTCGGTATTGGTACTATCGGACATTGGGACACCTCTTGCTTAACGGGTGTGAGCGGATGGGATGGAGGCTTCAGGGCAAATCCTTATGACTTGACAATGATACAGCCATCGGCCTCCCAGCTGATAAAGACCTTATCGTCCCAGGTAATATCGAGTTCCTCGGTACGATTCTGGCTTTGGGCAAAAACCATGATGATTTTGCCGCTGGCTGCCTTGACCCGATAGATGACATGGTTACCGCGATAACCGAGTTCAGACACCGTCCCCTCCAGCACATTCAAGCCAGCATGTTTTGCCGGTTTGGTTTTGCTGAGTTTGATCTTTTCTGGCCGAACATTGACCCAGACGGTCTGACCAATCTGATAACGACCCACATCATCGACATTGATATTGCCCTTGGTCGAGGCAGATTCGATCACCACCTGATTGGGGGTATCCTCCACCACCGTACCTTCAAACATATTGGTCGAGCCGACAAATTCGGCGACAAAGCGCGAATTGGGGAATTCGTAAATCTCCGATGGGGTCCCGACCTGAATCACCTGCCCCTTATCGAGCACCGCGATCCGCGAGGAGAGGGCCATTGCCTCCTCCTGATCATGGGTCACGAAAATAAAGGTGATGCCGAGCTTATATTGAATCGCCATCAACTCAAACTGAGTCGCTTCCCGCAGTTTTTTATCGAGGGCCGACAGGGGTTCATCCAGCAACAGCACTTTTGGCCGCTTAATCAAGGCGCGGGCAAGGGCGACGCGCTGCCTTTGACCACCCGATAGTTGATGGGGTTTGCGATGGGCAAATTTGCTCATCTGTACCATCTCGAGGGCCTCATCGATACGCCTTTTGCGCTCGTCCTTTTCCATCTTATCGAGCTTGAGGGCATAGGCAATATTCTTCTCCACCGTCATATGGGGGAAGAGGGCATAGGACTGGAACATCATATTGACTGGCCGTTCATAGGGCGGAACCCCATTGACATCGGTGCCGTCGATCATGACCTTGCCCGCCGACGGGTCCAAAAATCCCGCCAACATTCGCAGTAGAGTGGTTTTACCACAGCCCGAGCCACCGACCAGAGCGAACATCTCGCCCTTGTAAATATCTAGATTGATCGAATCGACGGCGGTAAAGTCGCCGAACTGTTTCGAGACATTCTGGAACCGCACAAAGGGCTTGGCATTTGGATTGAGCCAAGGTTTCTCAGGGTCTTGTTTTGCATTGCGATGAGCAGTTTGATGATTTGTAGACACGGTATCCTCCCTACGAAGATTGATCTAACGGTTTCGTTTTAAGTCTAACTGTTTTTATCCACATCCCTCATTGATTAATCAATTCTTGTACAATGATTCAAAAATCCGTCAAGTGCAATAGCTTTTTTTGGTGTAACCAGAATCGGATTTATATCGAGGTCGCCAAAGCCCGCTCCATATTCCGCCACAAACTGACCGAGCTTGACAATCACCGCTACCAACTGGTCAATCGCCACAGCAGGCCTGCCCCTTTGCCCCAATAGCAAACTATAGCCACGGAGTTTCTTGAGCTGCCCTTCGACCATCGCCGGCGACAGGGGCGGCAGGGCGGTGACCGTGTCCTTAAGAATCTCGGCATAGATTCCCCCGAGGCCAAAAACCAAGATCGAGCCAAACTGGGCATCTTGACTGACGCCAATAATCATCTCCATCCCCTCGGCCAGATCGACCATCGGCGTCATCAGCACCCGCGGCCCCAGTCGCTGCGACAGGTCATGCCAGGCTGCCTCCACCGCGGCAAAATCCTTGAGGTTGAGTTTGACTCCCTTGACTTCGGACTTATGGGCAATGTCAGGCATGGCCGTCTTCATCACCAAGGGATAGGGCATTGTGTCCGCCACCGCCGCCAGTTCATCAAGGCTGGTAACCACCACCGAGGGTGTCGTTTCAATCCCAATATCGCGCAGCAGTTGCAGAGTCTCGACCTCCCCCAATCCGCCCCTTTGATCCAAGATCGGTCGCCATTTGGCAACCACGGGCTTCATCGCATTGACCGCCGCCACCGATTCAAATTGAGGCCGATCACGGTGGTCAAAAACCTGTTTGACCGCCATCAGAAATTGCTTAACATCATCCATCACCGGATAGTCTTGATCCATAATCAGCCGCAACGAATCGTCACTCCCCACCCCACGGTGGTTCGACACCAAGGCTATCGGCTTGCTGGTTTGTGCGCGGACGCGATTGAGCAGCGGCAGATAAAAGGGGGCATCGACAATCCCCGGGGCCTGGCGGTCGCCAATGATCGCGGCAAGGGCAACATTATCATCGAGGGCCAGGTCTTCAAAGCCACCATGGAAAAGTTCAGTATTGTCCCGACCCGTGCCCCAGGCATCCAAGGGATTGACCGGAAGCATCCCCGGCTCCAACCTCTTGCTTAATCGGGCGATGGTCGTCTCGGTCAAGGGGGCCAGCGGCACCCCGAGATCAGAGGCGAGATCGACAAAAAGGACTCGCTCCCCCCCCGAATCGTGAATGGTTGCCAGACCACCGGGCGGTATTTTTTTACCACCGCCAAAACAGTGCTGAAAAAGCAAAAGACTCGCCCCGAGGTCACTGATGGTCTCGACCTCAAAGACGCCATATTTGGCAAAAAGGGCGCGGTATGAACCGTGGTTACCGACCAGGGCGCCACTGTGGGACTGGGCCAAGACCGCCGAGTGACTGGTGCGCCCCAGTTTTAAAATGATAATCGCAATGCGTTTTTTGGCCGCCTTCTCCAGCGCGGCAATGAATCTTTGTGGGTCGCGGACGGTTTCTAACACCATTCCCACCGCGACAATCTCCGGCTGTTCGAGGGCATAGTCGAGGTAATCGGCGGCTGAGGTTGTCAGCTCCTGCCCGCTCGATACCGCAAAGTTAAAATCCAACCTTGCATCGGAATCGAGCAGCGAATTAAAGACCGAACCCGAATGGGTAATGAGGGCGAGACTCCCCGCCGCCTCCCCCACCTTGTGATCGGTGCGGGTCATAAAGGGTACGGCCATGACCCGGTGTTTATAGTTATAGAAGGCCATGCAATTGCCACCGCAGAGGGCGATTCCGCCCTCCTTCGCGCGTTTTTTAACCCGCTCGACCAGTTTAAGGGCCGGGGCGACGACCGCCCCATCCTCCTCCACCACCAATGTCGAATAGATGGTGGCGGCCTTGATGCCATGACGAATCAGGGAGTCCAATGCCTCCTCAATCGCGCCATTGGCAATGGCCAAAATCGCCAATTCGGGTTTTTGCGATTCGGGTTTATTGGCCAGGTCCGCCATCAAATCATCGAGCGAAGGATAGGCGGCAATTCCCGCCACCTCGGGCCGCTTGGGATTGATGGGATAGATCATACCCTGATAACCGGCCGCCAAAAGCTGGCGCATAATGACCCCGCCCGCCGAATCAACCCGGTCAGAGGCCCCGACCACGGCAATCGCCCGCGGCTGCATCAGTGAATCAAGATAGTGCGACAAGTTTAGCTACTCCCTTTTGGATAGTCTGAACGGATCAGAGTGTGAAGCGGGCAAATTAATTGAATGTCCCCCCTTTCTTTAGAAAGCGGGGGATAGCTGTTCTTAGATTTGAGCAAGCAAAGCGCAGCGAAAATCTTAGAGCAGCTTGGGGGGTATGTCTTTGTATTTATGTATAAATTAAGCACCCTACCCCCCCTGCCTCCCTCTGCAATGCAGAGGGAGGCTTCCCCTCGCTTCCCCCACATCTAAAGATGGCGGGAAGGGGGGGGCATTTATATCACCCCCTAATAATCCCCAGCGGGTGTTTGCCTTCTTCTCGGGTGGGCAAAGAAGGGCCGTTCGACCGGCCAGGCCTCCAGCACGCGCCGCTGCCAGGTCAGTTCCCGCTTCAAATAGAGTTCAACCCAAAACTGAGTCAATGTTCCATAATAGGGGGCATTGATCTGGGCAATGGCAATGTTCCGCTTGCAGGTCGGCGACCAGATGGCCGAGGTAACAAAACCAATCTCGGTCTGGCAGGATTCATCGGAATAGACGATCGAGTCATTGACCGGTTTATTGCTCTCGATCTCCAGCCCGATCAGTTTGGAGCGGCTGGTCTCGTTCTGTTTTTCGGCGACCAGGGCCGCGCGACCGTTAAAATGCGGCTTGGCCAGATCAACCGTAAAGTCCAAACCCAGTTCATAGGGGGAGCGGCAAAAACCCATCCTGACATTGGCCATGGAGGAGATAAAATCGATCCCCGGCAAAAGCAAACCCGCCTCGATCCGCGCCATATTCAGGGCCTCGTTGCCAATCGGCACCAGGCCGCGACCCTGACCATGCTCAAACAACAGATCCCACAGGGCAATGGCATCACCCGCATCAACCCACAGTTCATAGCCCAGATCGGCGGTAAAGCCGGTGCGGGAAACCGTCACCGCCAGCTTGCCGATCTTCCAATCCTTAATCTCGAAGGGTTTAATATTCTCCACCCCCTTAAAGCCACAGAGCTTCAGCAATGAAGCCGAGGTCGGGCCCTGCAGGGTCAAGGCCATGATCGATTCGCTGACATCGCTTATCGTCACATCATAGCCAAGGGCGCAATCGAGCAGCCAATCGATCTGCCGTTCCTGCGAACAGAGGCGGAATTCGGTCGCCGAGAACCTGAACAATGTCCCATCATCAATGACCATTCCCGCCTCGTCGCACCAGACGACATAGGATACGCGCCCGGGTTTCTGTTTGCGGACATCGCGGGTTACCAGTCGGTTGCAATAGGCCTCGGCATCCTTGCCACTGATGCGATATTTCATCATCGGGGCAAGGTCAAAAACCGAGCTGCGGTTGCGAATGGCGAAATATTCCTCCTCCACCGTCGAATAGACATTAACCAGGGCAAAGCCATTCCAGTTCATGACATCGCGGGTGCGACACAGGGGCATGGCCCGCTTGGCAAAGGGGGATTCCTGCAAAAGTTGCTTAAAATGGTCGGGAGCTGGCTTAACAAGGGCCGGCTTGGGGCTCAATCTCATCATCATGTCACCCTTTGCTATTCTGGTTTTTAATCGGATGCCGAAGCACCTGCTGCGCGGCATTATAGCCCGCCAATCCCATCACACCCCCGCCCGGATGATTGCCGGCACCGCAGAGATAGAGTCCCTTAAGCGGAGTCTGATATTGACTCGCGCCATAGGTCGGTCGCATAAAATAGAATTGGTCAAAGGTCAAGCTGCCCTGGTGCCAACAGCCACCGGGCAGGGCAAATTCCTCGGCAATATCCGAAGGGGTCAGCAATTCAGACTGAACCACCAGTTTGCCAATCCCCGGGGCATAGGATTCCAAAACCGCCATGACATTCTTAAGCAGCGCCTTGCGCGACTCCGCCTTCCATCCGCCCTTGAGTTCGGTCGGAATCCCCACCACCACCGCCGACAGCAAATGGGTTCCAGCGGGCGCCAAGGAGGGATCAGCCAGGGTCGGAATGGTGATTTCCAAGACCGGTTGCTCGGCAAATTCACCATATTTGGTGGGGTCAATCGCCCGTTCGATCGCTTCGCTACTCGGGGCAATCAGCAGGCGATTACCAAGTTCGAGCCTGGACAAACCCTTGAATTCCGGCAGAGCCTTTAAAGCCAAATGGAGCTTGCCCGAAACCCCCTTCATGCGGATATTATTGATCCGTCGCACAAAGTCGGTATCAAAATGCTGCGGCCCCGCCAGCTGCAAAACCGTCGTCTTGGGATCGACATTAGAGACAATATGGTTGGCATGATATTCCGTACCATTGACCGTAACCACACCACTGGCATAGTCGGGAGCATATTCATCGTCATAACCCTGTGATGAATCGGCCCGCGAGACCAGAATCCTGGCCACCGGTGATTTTAACTTAAGGGTCACACCCGCCGCCTCGGCCGCCTTGACCAGGGCTGCACTCACACTCCCCATGCCGCCCTGCGGCTGGGCCAAACTATTGCCCGCCGCATATTCGGCCCCTAAACGATAGAGATAACTGATCACCGTTCCCGGAGTCCGCGGCGCAAATTCAGTACCGATCACGGCATCAAGGGCAATGGCCCCCTTGACCAGTGGCGATTCAAAATGCTCATCGACCAGATCATAGGCATTCATCCCGATGATCCGCAGCATCTGCCTCATCCTACGCCGCCCCAGCAAACGCAGCCGCAGCCCGGTCATGGCCAAATTGCAGGCATCCCTGAGTTTCTCCGCCCTAGCATGGGGTTCATGCTTGCCCCGCGCCAATCGCGGCGCGCGCGAGGCCAGCAAGGGGGCAAAAAACCTAGCCAATTCCTGCATGTCGCGGTGATAGGTCGGATAGTGGGACTGATCCGCCGCCGTCCCACCGCTTAGGTTCTTGCCGTCAAAGACGACATGATTACCCGCCAGATCCAAGGCAATGGTCTTGAGATTCTGCGCCGCCAACACCAGACCAAACTGCTCCAGCCTTAACTCCCGCTGGAGTTTTTTCGGCAGCAGGTGAAGAAGATGGGCCGCCGCCGAAATATTATAGCCCGGGGCTAGACCACGGGTTACCGCCGCTCCGCCAAACTGATCCTTGGCCTCGAGCACCAGCACCCTTTGACCCGCCTTGGCCAGTTTAATCGCCGTGACCAGACCATTGTGGCCGCCACCAATGATGATGGAATCAAATTTCTGCTTGACCATTATGGAGCACTCCCCGCGACCGACATGGCCTTGATGGGTTTGGCCGTCCGCCCATGTGATTTATAAAAGAGCGAGCGATAGCTCGGCTGACCCAGACTCCGCGAAAGCTTGCCAATATCGCCGAGCACCGTCCGCGCGGCATTGGCCCCCGGGGCCCCCATCACCCCGCCACCGGGATGGGTGGTGGAGCCACAGAGATACAGGTTATCAATCGGCGTATGATATTGGGCATAGCCCGGAATCGGGCGGTTAAAGAGCAGCTGATCCATGGTCAGTTCGCCCTGGAAAATATTACCCTCGGTCAAGCCAACCTCCCGTTCAATATCCCACGGGGTGCGGACCTCGGCATGGAGAATCAGGGATTTAAAATTAGGACTATGTTTGGCAATGGCATTGATCACCGTATCGCCAAAGGCCTTGCGCCTGGCATCCGTCCATTCCCCCGCCGCGAGTTTATAGGGGCAATATTGGACAAAGACCGTCATATAGTGTTTACCATCGGCCGTCATGGTCGGGTCAATCTGCGACGGAATCAACATATCGACATAGGGGGCCTCTGACCAACTGCCATTCTTCCAATCGTCATAGGCCCGCTCCAGCGATTCCATCGAGTCGCGAATATGCATATCGCCGGTGACAAAGGGCGAACCCTTGGGCAGGGCCGAGAATTCTGGCAGACCATCAAGGGCAATATTGAGTTTACCACTCGAGCCCCGCGCCTTGTAATTCTGCACCTGCTGGAGGAATTCGGCTGGCAGGTCGGATGGGTCACACATGCCCGTGAAGGTGCGGCGGACATCGGCCCCCGATATGACGCGCTTGGCCTTGATCTCCTCCCCCGACTCCAAGACAACCCCGACCGCCTTGCCGCCCTTGATGCGAATCTGGGCGACCCCGTCGCCGGTGCGAATCTCGCCGCCCGCCGCTCGAAAAGAACTGGCCAGAGCCTTGGTCACCGAACCCATGCCGCCGCGGGCAAAACCCCAGGCCCCCACCGCCCCGTCAACATCCCCCATAAAATGATGGAGCATAACATAGGCCGTTCCCGGTGATTTTGGCCCGAGGGCCGTGCCGATAATCGCACTGCCCGCATACATGGCCTTGATGAGATCGGATTCAAAATATTCATCGAGAAAATCAGACACTGACATGGTCCAGAATCTCATGGTCTCGTGCATCTGTTTTTCGCCCAGCCGATGGAGCTTTTGACCCAGATAGAGCAGCTCGGTCAAGTCGCGCGGCTTAAACGAAGTCGGGTCGGGCGGAGTCCGCAGCAACAGCGGCTTGATAAATTTACACTGGCGAATCACATCCCGACTGAGACGATCATAGGCTTCGGAATCGCGGATGGAGAACTTGGCAAATTCACGCCTTTGAATCTCGTGGTTATTGGATGATCCCAGAAACTGTTTGCCGGGCATCAAGACCGCCCCACCCTCGTACGGAATCACCTGTAGTCCATGGTGCGGCAATTCCAAATCGCGCATAATCTCGGGTCGCAATAGACTACAGACATAGGAACAGTTCGAATATGTAAAGTCTTTATAGAGATTGCGACTGACCGCGGCTCCACCAATATAGTCGTTCTTCTCCACCACCAAAACATCAAGCCCTGCCCGCGCCAAATAGCTGGCGGTGACCAAACCATTGTGGCCCGAACCAATCACCACCACATCA
This sequence comes from Minisyncoccota bacterium, assembly GCA_030054295.1. Classification (GTDB taxonomy): domain Bacteria; phylum Pseudomonadota; class Alphaproteobacteria; order Elsterales; family Elsteraceae; genus JASGCE01. The sequence continues at coordinate 18,797 of JASGCE010000005.1, read as the reverse complement.
TAGCGATGGGATGAGGTTTGTTGCACCGACTGTTGTTTTTTAACAGCCCCAGAATCACGGGAGTTACGCGCGTCTCGAGATTGCGTCTTGTTTACCATGGACGATTCCAATTTGTAAATTGAAGGAGGGAATCAAGACTCGCCACCCTTTGAGAAAAACCAACCCCAAAGAATGGCGAGTGCTTGAACGGTCTTTACGGCCTTTAGCTATTGATGAGATCCAATGTCGGGACGGTCTGATTCATCTTCTCGAGCGAACCGCCCTTGGCAATGAATTTGATCGTCTCGTCAACCGAATATTCCATCGCCGCCAAAGTATCCTTCATGCAGGATTCATCATGGGCGGCACTGAGGAACCAGGGTTCGCGCGAATCGGGTTCAACCAGGATACCCTTATCGATCAAGAACTGGGCCATAATGTCATAGAAGGTATAGTCGCTGCGTTTCCAGTCGCGGTAGGTCTTGGGCGGATTCTTATCAAAATAGAGTCCGCTCATGGCCGGGTGACCGATGAAACTATGCTCAATATCCCGCTTGTTCAGGATGGCCGTAATCCCTTCGCGCATCTTGGTGCCGTAGGCCGCGATCCGATCGAGGGCATCGGTCTCGTCCAGGATCCGCAGGCAGGTATCGGCCGCCGCCAAAGACACCGAATGGGCTGTATAGGTACCACCATGGGCAATACCCTTACCGACCTTGCGCATAATCTCCTCCTTGCCGGCCACCACCGAGATCGGATAGCCATTGGCCACCGCCTTGGCAAAGGTCGTCAAGTCGGGCTTCACACCCATCAGACCCTGAACGCCACCGCGACCAACGCGGAAGCCCGTCTTGACCTCGTCGATAATCATGACAATGCCATATTTATCGCAGAGGGCACGGGCATTGCGAATCGATTCGGGGCTGTGATTGATACCCAGGCAATTGCCCATAATCGGCTCGATCAGCAGGGCGGCAATCTTGCCCGAATGTTTCTTCATCACCGCTTCCAAAGCATTGGAATCATTGGCCTGAACAAAGTGAGCCAGGTTGCCGGTAATCATCGGCACACCCTTGGAATAGGCCACCGTTTCTGGCTCTCCCGTTTCGGTCCATTCATCCATGGCCTTCATCCACAGGGCGGCATCAAAGAGGCCGTGATAGCCACCTTCGATCAAGATATATTCATCCTTACCGGTATAGCCGCGAGCGATCCGCAGGGCCGCCATCACCGCCTCGGTACCCGAGTTAGAGAAACGGATCAATTCGGCGGCTGGCACCATCTTCGAGATCCGGCTGGCCACCGTATATTCCATCTCCGTCCCGAGGGCGAAGACTCCGCCAACCTCCATACCGCGTTTGGCAGCCTCGTCGACTTCGGGGTGAGCATAGCCGAGAATCGCCGGGCCATAGCCCAGCCGATAATCGACATAAACATTATCGTCGAGATCGGTTATCCGCCCTCCCTTACCCTTTTTAACATAGATTGTCTTGTCATCGCCCCAATAGCGAAAATTCGAAGATACGCCCAAGGGGAGTTTGGTTACGGCGCGTTTAAATTGCGCGTTGCTCTTTGTCATTGTGCGAAGCACGATCATTCTCCTGTTTTGGTTCCTCCCAGAACCATGTTACCGGGATTGCGAAGGTTGCCCCCGAAGATTCAGGTACTTACCTGTTTTTAAACCCATAGTCCCTAAGCTCAGTTTTTAAAGATTAAGAGTCTTAAAGAATCGGAGTTCCTTTCGTCTTCCGGCCTTATCCTTATGTTTGGATGATTAAGCATAGCAGCTATAACCCAAACGGTCGAGTCAAATTTGAACGACCGTTCAGAGTTCTTGCATTGACAGTAAAATTGCCCTATCTTCACGGTGAATTTTTGTAACAGTGGAGAGATTACTATGGGCTATCATCTATCGCCGTCAACCCGCGAATGGCAAGCAAAAGCAAGGAACTATGTCGATTCGGTGATTCCGTTTGAGGTCTATGCCGAGGGCCATCACGGCGCCCTGCCCGATGGGGAGGCCAAGAAGGCCAAGGAAAGGGCCAAGGCCCTCGGCCTGTCGCGGCTGGATGTGCCAAAACAGCATGGCGGGCTGGAACTGCCCCTGCTCGATCAGGCGGTGATTTGGGAGCAGCTCGGCCGCGCCACCAATGCCGTCGCCTGGCACTTTACCGAGGCTCAACCCTGGATGTTCGAGGCCTGCACCCCCAGCCAGATTGATAAATGGATCAACCCATTGGTCAGGGGAGAAAAGTATGAGGCCTTTGCCCTGACCGAGGCTGAGGCTGGCTCTGACGCTTCATCGATCAAATCGACCGCGACCAAGCAGGGCGATCAGTTTGTTCTGAATGGCGAGAAATGGTTTGTGACCTTCAGCAATATCGCTGACTTTTTCTTCTTTGAGGCCATCATGACCGATGACCCCGAAGGTCGCCATGGACTCTTTATCGTCGATAAGGGAACGGCGGGAATTGAATATCTCGAGGAGCCTGAATTTTCTCACACCTTCCCCTGCCACCACGCCACCATGCGTTTTAACAATGTCAAGATTCCGCTCGACCAGCTGGTGGGCAAGCCGGGCGATGCCCTCGACTTTACCCGCCGCTGGTTCCGCCGCGAGCGAATCATGATTGCCGCCCGCTGCTGCGGCGCTGCCAGCCGCCTGATCGAGGAGGGGATGGCCTTCGCCAAGACCCGCAAGGTAGGAGAGGAGGTAATTGCCGATTTTCAGCTGATTCAAGCCATGCTGGCCGATAGTTTGACCGAACTCTATGCCGCGCGGCTGATGACTTACGAGGCTGCCGCCGCCAGCGACCGTGGAGAGGAGGCGAGTGTTTTACATACCCAGGCCTCGATGGCTAAACTCTATGCTACCGAGATGGCTGGGCGTGTGGCCGATCGCGTCACGCAGATTTTTGGCGGTCGCGGTTACCGTCGCGACAATGTTGCCGAAAGATTTACTCGGGAGCTTCGCGTCGACCGCATCTGGGAAGGAACCTCGGAGATTCAAAGGCTGATCATCGCCCGTTCGATGATCAAAAGAGGGGTCAATGGGATTCTGGGCAAGATTGGGTAGATGTAAAAGGGGTATAATTTCCTTCTGTACATTAGTTTTTTTGTTTCAAGTCAAATAAGGAGGGCAATTAAATGACACCTTTATCCTATGCGCTTTTCGGTGCTAGTTTATTTATCCTGATCTTTGGAAGTTTGACGATCTATTTTTCTAAAGATGGCCCGCCACCGCCAAGAAAGAAAAAATAACAGACACGGCCTGTGCGGGGAATGACAATAAAAAAGGACTCCGCGCCCCCGCTTGTCATTACCCGCCGCTGCGATAGCAGCGAGACGGGTAATCTCCCTTTGCTTTCATTGAAAAAAAGGAAGCGAGATTCCCCGTCGCCCCTGTCGGCGAATGCCGACATTCGTCGGCGGTGCGGGGAATGACAATAAAAGATTGGATTGTGAAACAAGCGCGTTCTTATGAATTATTTATCCTTACTCGCCTTTTTGCTCACTTTGTTCGCAAGCTCGCAAGGATAAATAATTCATTGGGAGAAAACGAACGCGCTGTTAAGCATTCATAAATTTTTTGATCGTGTCGGGCGGGGAAATGCCTGCGGCGCTTCAAATTGTAGCAAAGGTCTGTGACACCCTAACTTGGGCTTCGCCCATTGGCTTGCAGCCAAACCGCTTTTTTTCTTTTGTTTTTTTATTTTTTTGTATTTCGTTTAAATTCTTTCGATCAGACATTTAGACTTTTCAGCCAAGTCTGTTTATAACAGGGCATGACCGCACGAAGTCCCAAAAAACCATTTCTACGCGAAACCATCACCGTAACCATCGATAAACTCGGCGGCAGCGGCGACGGTATCGCCACAATCACAACCGCCGAGAATCAATTTCCACGCCGAATCTTCATCCCCTATTGCTTGCCCACAGAAACCGTCATCGCCGAAACCTTCGAACGAAGCAGCGAAGGCCTCCGCGCCAATCTGATCGAGATCACCAACTCCGCCCCCAACCGCACCAAACCCCACTGCCAACATTTTGGTCACTGCGGCGGCTGCGCCCTGCAACATATCAGCCCAACCGAACAGGCAAAATTCAAAACCGAAAAAATTATCACCGGCCTGACCAATCGCGGCTGGGATGCCAAATCAATCCCGATTCTGCCGATCCAATCCTCCGCCGCCGGACAACGCCGCCGCGCCGTCTTTACCGCCAAACGCGCCTATGCCGACCAAGGCGGAGAACTGTCCATCGGCTTCAACCAAAAATCAGCCCACCGCATCATTGACCTCCAAGAATGTCCAGTGCTTTTGCCCCAGCTCTTTGCCCTGCTCGAACTACTGCGGCTGGTGCTTCAATCCTGCCTGAACCCAGGGGTCTCGGCTGATATTTTGACCACCGCCACCGACAGCGGAACCGAGATGGTGATTCGCGCCCACGACCGATTAAAGGGAGGTCACAAGAAACCCCTGCCCTTGCTGACCCCTGCGGCCCTGGACTCCCTGTTGCAATTGGCCCACCAGCAAAAACTGTCCCGTCTGATTTGGCAGAGCGCCGGACACCGACCCGAGACATTGCATGAAGGGCAAAAACCCACCGTCCGTCACGGCGGTTTTGCCGTGCCATTCCCCACCGGTGGTTTTTTGCAAGCAACCCAATCGGGGGAGGAATTGATCGTCGCGGCAGTGTTGGCGGGACTTACCCACCTGCCGCCGCCAGCCAAGATCCTCGATCTCTATGCCGGTAGTGGCACCTTGACCCTCCCCCTGGTGGCGGCGGGATATAGTCTCCATGCGGTGGAGGGCGACCCAACCGCAACCGCCGCCCTGATGGCGACCCGTGCTGACTATTCCGACCTTAAAAACAGCTTGAAAATCACCCGCCGTGATCTGGTCAAACAGCCGCTCCTGTCAATCGAATTTGCTGACTATGATGCGGTGATTCTCGACCCCCCGCGCGTCGGGGCCGAGGCTCAGGTCACCGAGATCGCCAAATCCAGCCTGCAAAATCTGATCTATGTCTCCTGCGGGCCCGAGAGTTTTGCCAAGGATGCCTCGATCCTCGCCGCCGCCGGATTCAGACTGAGTCAAATTCAGCCTATTGATCAATTTGTCTGGTCGCCCCATGTCGAGCTGGTTGCTTATTTTTCTCGCTGATGAATCTTTTATCTTCCCGCGGCTCGCCCGTCGATAAAAGGTGAGTCAAGACCACGCCGCTGCCAAACAAAAACACCGCGCCAAATTGATGCAGGGCGGCAAGTACAATCGGAACCGCCATAACCAAGGTCGCAATCCCCAGCCCAATCTGCAACAGCGCAGCCAGCAAAAACACCAGTGCCGCGCGGCGAATGATTTTTTGATGGTGGCGTTTATAATAGACCGTCACCGCCAAACCTATGATCAGCAGACCGGTAATCTCGGCAGCAATACGGTGATGAAACTGAATCGCCACCGGATTGATCAAGCCATTGTCCCAAAAGGAGAGGGTGGCCAGCCAATAGTCGCTGGGGATAAATCCATCACCCATCAGCGGAAACTGGTTATAGACCAAACCCGCCCGCGAACCCGCCGTCATCCCGCCCAACAGAATCGTGCCAAAAATCATCAGCAAGAGAATCTTGCTGACCAGGGCTGATCTCGACTTGCTGTAAAACTTGGTCGGCGAGACTCCGCGAATCAGGCTGAGGCCAATCCACATCACCAGACCAAAAAGCAAAATGGCAAAACCAAGGTGAACCGTTAAACGCACCGGACTGACCCAGGGTTGATCCTTAATCCCACTCTGCACCATCCACCAGCCGAGATAGCCCTGCATCGAACCCAAGATCAGCAATACCGCCAGACTTAAAAACAGGGTCGAGGGCAAACGATTCTTCCAAGCAAACCACAGCAATGGCACGACAAAAACCACCCCAATCAATCGACCCCACAGACGATGAATCCATTCCCACCAAAATATCGTCTGGAACTCGTCAACCGTCATGTGGGAGTTGATTTCTTTAAACTGGGGCGTGTTTTGATATTTGCTATATAATTCCTGCCAGTCCTGCGGGTTTAGTGGCGGAATGATTCCCGTCATGAGATTCCATTCGGTGATGGAAACTCCACTTTCGGTCAGGCGCGTAATACCACCAATGACAACCATTATGGCAATCATCAAGGCACAAAAAAACAGCCATTTTGCGACCTGCTCGACGCCTTCGTAGTTTTCGTAACTATTCATCCTTGTGACCCCCGGGCTTCTGAATTAAACTAAATTATAGTAAAATTAACGACTTTAAGGCTAGTCAAATTGGTGACAACTGCGTTATATTTGAGTCTGAATCAGACTTTAGCATAATCAACCCTTTAAAGAAGCCATTCATGCCAAAAACAAAATCTTCAATTTCTGAGCCTGCCGAGGGGGCCGTCAGGACGGTTCATCCGAGGCCCCTATCCCCCCATATATCCCGCTATGGTTGGTCGGTGACCATGGCAACCTCCATCTGTCACCGCATGACCGGGGTTTTTTTGACCGCTGGCCTTGTCATGATGGGCTGGTGGATTCTGGCTGTGACTTCGCTTCAGGAAGATCGTTTTGCCGAATTCTATGGCTTCCTCCACAGCCCGCTCGGCAAGCTTTTGATCCTGGGTTGGCGATTCAGCATTGCCTTCCATATCTGCAATGGCATCCGACATCTCATCTGGGATATTGGCTATGGATTTAAGCCAAGCTCGGCGCGCAGTGGCAGTATCATTGTCATTATTGCCTCCATCCTATTGACGGCTATACTTTACTGGGTCACCTTTATGCGCTGGTTCCCACTGGACTGAGGATTTAAAATGGCAAGAAAAAACTATCAAGATAAGAGCATAAGATCCAATGCCGATCTTATGACTCACCTGCGCAATCACGGTTCGGCCCAGCATGGAGCTGGCCATTGGCTGTGGCAAAGACTGACCAGTCTGGTGCTGATGGGGCTGATGATCTGGTTTACCTTTGCGCTCTTTGAGATCAGGGATGCCAAGCAGAATATGATCGTCGTCTGGATGGCCCAGCCGCTCAACACAGGCCTGCTGATTGCGACCATAGGTCTCGGTTTTGTTCATGCGGTTTTGGGGATGCAGGTGGTGATCGACGACTATATTCACCATACCAGTCTACGCTGGTTTTTGCGGCTATCGCTCTATGGGGTTTTTGGCTTCTTGGGTCTTTTTGTTGTGCTGGCACTGCTTCGGGTATCGGCCCTGGTGACCGTATTTCAGGCGGCGCAGGCAGGATAACCCCCAAATCCTTCGACGAACTATTTTGTACAGATCAGGAAACAGTAAATGACGGCCTATCCGATTACCGAACATGAATATGATGTCATTGTCGTTGGCGCGGGCGGAGCGGGACTCCGCGCGACCCTCGGGATGAGTGCCGTCGGCCTCCGAACCGCCTGTCTGACCAAGGTCTTTCCGACCCGCAGCCATACGGTCGCGGCCCAGGGGGGTATCGCCGCTGCTCTCGGTAATTTAGGGGCGGATGACTGGCGTTTCCACATGTATGATACGGTCAAGGGGTCGGATTGGCTGGGGGATCAGGATGCGATTGAATATCTCTGCCGCAATGCGATTCCGGCGGTGATTGAACTGGAACATTACGGAGTTCCCTTCAGCCGCACCGAAGATGGCAAAATCTATCAGCGGCCCTTTGGCGGTCATACGGCCAACTATGGCGAGGCTCCGGTGCGTCGTGCCAATGCCGCGGCAGATCGCACTGGCCATGCGATTCTCCACAGTCTTTACCAGCAGTGTCTAAAACACCGGTCGGAATTCTATGTCGAATATATAGTGCTTGATCTGTTGATGGATGAGTCTGGTGCCTGCCAAGGGGTGCTGGCCTGGTGTCTGGATGATGGTTCGCTCCATCGCTTTCGCGCCCATCAAACGGTGTTGGCGACCGGCGGCTATGGGCGGGTTTATTTTTCTTGCACCTCGGCCCATACCTGCACGGGTGATGGCAATGCTATGGCCCTCAGGGCGGGATTACCGCTTCAGGATATGGAGTTTATTCAGTTCCATCCGACCGGAATCTATGGCGCGGGCTGTTTGATCAGCGAGGGTGTGCGCGGCGAGGGCGGTTACCTGACCAATTCCGCCGGGGAGCGATTCATGGAACGCTATGCTCCATCGGCAAAAGACCTGGCCTCGCGCGATGTCGTCAGCCGCGCCATGACCATGGAGATTCTGGAGGGTCGCGGCGTGGGCGAGCATCAGGATCACATATTGCTCCATATCGAACATTTGCCCGCCGAGACCATCCACGAAAAACTGCCGGGCATTTCCGAGACCGCCAAGATTTTTGCCGGGGTCGATGTCACTCGCCAGCCGATTCCCGTCTTACCCACCGTCCATTACAATATGGGTGGGATTCCGACAAATTACCACGCCGAGGTGCTGCGACCCACGGCCAAGAACCCCGACGCGGTTGTGCCGGGTCTGATGGCGATTGGGGAGGCTGCCTGTGTCTCGGTTCATGGTGCCAATCGACTCGGCTGTAATTCGCTGGTCGATCTGGTGGTCTTTGGTCGCGCCGCCGCCATTCGCGCCGCCGAGCTTATCAAACCCGGGGCAAAACATGCGCCAGTTACGGGAGGGAGCGAGGAGGCAGCTCTGGCGCGGTTCGACAGAATGCGCCAGGCCAAGGGCGAGCGGGCGGTTGGTGCCCATCGCCTGAAGCTGCAAAAACAAATGCAACAGAGCTGCGCGGTTTTCCGCGAGGACAAACTTCTGTCACAGGGCGTGACCGAGATCGACAGGATTGCCAAGGGCATGAATGATCTGGGCATCAGCGACCGCTCCTTGATTTGGAACTCTGATCTGGTCGAGGCTTTGGAACTCGATAATCTGGTGGTGCAGGCCCAGGCTACCGTCTATTCGGCGCACAACCGCACCGAAAGCCGCGGAGCCCATGCCCGCGACGACTACCCCAACCGTGACGATATAAAATGGCTTAAGCACAGCCTCGCCTGGGTGGATAGCAAAGGTAAGGTCAAGCTCGGCGACCGGCCGGTTCACCTCCAGCCCATGACCGACGAGGTACAGTCATTTCCGCCCAAGCCACGGGTCTATTAGGGTGAAATTGACATAATTTCTCAATTGCATGATAATTTTGAATCTTGTTTAGTTTTATGAAGGGAGGTAGCCATGGAAAAGTCTGAAGTGATTCTGGTAACAATGGCAGCATTGGGTGAAATCCATGAATTTACCCCGACAAAAATTCAAAAGCTGATCTTCATCATTGACCGCGAAGCAAAGTTAAATGAGCAAAACAAATTTAATTTTATTGCCGATAGTTATGGCCCCTTCGACATGGAGTTACATGACGAGTTAAAGGCTTTGCAAGCTCAGGGTTTGTTGAGAATCAAACCTTTTAAAACCTTTCGGACATATTCCTTGACCGAAAAGGGGATGGAACGCGGAGTCGAAATCGCAAAGACCTTAACCGAGGAAAAGAAAAAATATCTGCACGATATTTGCGACTGGGTTGCTGCGGCCGATATTAGTAATTTGACTCGCTCAGTCTTTAATCTCTATCCCGAGATGGCGGTTAATTGGGTGTTTAACAAATGACCCTATTGGTTGGAATTCTATGCACCGATGGCGTGGTGATTGGTGCCGATAGTATGTTGACCTCGAGCTGGGGCAATCAGCCGCTCGCCCATCATAGTGGTAAAAAAATCTGGACGGATGAGGAGTGGATTTTTGCTTATGCCGGAAATACAGATATTGGTCATTCGATAAAATATTTTGTCGAATCCCATTTCAAGCAGCCAATTCAACCGCAAAATGATAATTTTCAGTTTGTAAAGCGATTGGCCAATTCCTTATCTGTTAACCTATTACAAATTGATCAAGGGGTTACAGCGGGTCTGCTCGCCTATCATCGTGATAATTCTTTCTTCTGCACGATTCTTAATACAATTAACCGTCCCTTTATTCTCGACAAGGATCATTTTTATCAGGCAATGGGTTCAGGTCAGCTTGGCGCGGAACCATTTCTTATTCATCTTCTTGATATTTTTTGTGACGGTAAGCAACCTAATGTAAACATCGCGCGATTTATTACCACATGGGTTATTGAGCATGTTATTGCCACAAATGCTGGGGGCGTTGCTGGACCCATTAGAATTGCTACTATTAATTATAACGAGTCAGATAAAATAAACATTAATGAACTTAAAGAGGGGCAGATAGACGAATCAAGAGACTGGGTTACCAAAATTAAATTCGATCTGCAAAAATGGCGTGATAAAACATTTTTTTCTAAAACCAGTGAAGATACAGGAAATTCATTAGAATCAATCGTCAAGAAGAGTGATAAATAACATAGTCCAAGAATGATGAATCATAGGGATCAAAAAAATGGTTGAATTACGGCTGCCAAAAAATTCGCGGGTCAAGAAGGGTCAGTCTTTCCCCGCGCCGCAATCGGCGAAGCGGACGCGGCAATTTAGCGTCTACCGCTGGAATCCCGACACCGGAGAGAATCCGCGGATGGATGAGTTCGAGGTCGATGTCGGTAATTGCGGCCCGATGGTCTTGGATGCCTTGATCAAGATCAAGTCTGAGATGGATTCGACCCTGACCTTTCGCCGTTCCTGCCGCGAGGGGATCTGCGGTTCCTGTTCGATGAATATCGACGGCAAGAATACCCTCGCCTGTCTCCATCCGATTGAGGAATGTAAGAACACCGTCACCATCACCCCCCTGCCGCACATGCCAGTGATCAAGGACCTGGTGCCAGACCTGTCGGTGCCTTACGCCCAATATCAGCAGATCGAGCCCTGGTTAAAATCCACTGTGACCGAACCGCCGAAGGAGCGACTCCAGTCGCCCGAAGACCGCGCCAAGCTCGATGGGTTGTGGGAATGTATTCTTTGTTTCTGTTGCACGACTTCTTGTCCAAGCTATTGGTGGAATGGCGACCGTTATCTGGGGCCGGCGGTGCTGCTCCAGGCTTACCGTTGGTTGGCCGATAGCCGCGACGATCATACCGGCGAGCGACTCGATGCCCTTGAAGACCCGTTCAGGCTGTACCGCTGCCATACAATTATGAACTGCACCAACACCTGCCCCAAGGGACTGAACCCCGCCAAGGCCATCAGCAAGATCAAGGAGATGATCGTCGAACGGGCGGGTTAGGCAATTACGCGGGACAAAAACCCCCAGACCTGCACCGCCGCCAATCTCAGCCAATTGTCGGGATTGGTATATATCAGCCGCGCGGTCAAGCCCAGCGACATGACCACCAACAGGGGGCGAATCAGGCGAGTGCCGCGACGAAGCACCAACTTTGCGCCGATTCTTGCGCCGATCATCTGGCCGACCGCCATCACCATAACCACCAGCCAGACCATATGGCCGACGACGATAAAGACCAGCAGGGAGCCAAGGTTGCTGGCAAAGTTATAGAATTTAGTCTCGACCGTGGCATCGCGAAGATTGGCACCGCGCAGACCCACCAATGCCACGACCCAAAAGGAACCGGTGCCGGGGCCAAAAAACCCGTCGTAAAAACCAAGGCCAGTGCCAAAGATCGGGGTAAAGACCTTTCGCGGCAGCAGAGCATGGGAAACCTGCTCCGATGCTTCGCGCCGCAACAGGGTATAGACCGCAATGGCAATCAACAGAATCGGCACGATTTGGTTTAAAAACCGCACCTGAATCATCGATACGGTCAAGGAGCCCAAAAAGGCACCGACCAGACTGAATCCCATCCCCAGCAGAAATCTCTGCCAGACAATCTCGCCGGTGCGCAAACCCGAACGCAAAAAAGTAAAGCTGGAGGTGGCCGCGCCAAAAACCGACTGACCCTTGTTGGTCGCCAGAGTCGCGGCTGGACTCAAACCCACCGCCAAGAGACTCGGGACGCTGAGGAGTCCCCCGCCCCCGGCAATGGTGTCGATCAATCCCGCCAAAAAGGCCACGGCAAATAAAAACGACAGTATCTCGACTGTAAATTCAGGAACCATGGCGACCGCCACAGACGGTACAATGGGGGTCGCGGTCATAGGCAAATTCTTGCAGGCTGGCCGACAGGGATTCATAGACCAAGAGCCGCCCGACCATGGAATCACCAATGCCAACTATTGATTTAATCACCTCCACCGCCTGCAGGCTGCCCATGACTCCGGCGGCCGGGCCCAAGACGCCCAGGCCTTCGCAATTGGCAAAGGGGTCGGTGGTGGAATCGGATTCGGGGAAGAGGCAATTGTAGCAGGGGCGATTATCTCCATCCGCAGCAATGACCGTCAGCTGTCCGGCAAATCCAGTCACCGCTGCCGAGACCAGTACCTTACCCAGTTCGAAACAAACTCGGTTGACCAGATAACGACAGGCAAAATTATCACTGCCATCGACGACCAGATCGGCCGCCCTTATCAATTCAGCGGCATTGTCTTGCCTGAGAACCGAGGCAATGGAATTAATCTCCACCGTTGGATTCAAGGCCACCAGTCTTTGCCGCGCCGCCTCCACCTTCGGCTGGCCAATCGTGTCATGGTCAAAAATAATCTGCCTTTGCAGATTGCTCACCGCAATCCGATCATCATCGATGACCGTAATTGACCCAATTCCCGCTGCTGCCAGATAGAGCAGAACCGGGGCCCCCAAGCCCCCCGCCCCCACCACCAGAATCTTACTGGCGCGAAGCATGGCGACCCCCTCGGCCCCAATCTCGGGGAGAGAAACATGCCTTGCATAGCGAGCCATATCTTCCGCAGCCAATGTCGAAGCCATGTTCTATCCCATTGAAGCTAAAGCCATATCTCTGACATACCCGCCACCGCGCAATCCCCCAAATAGCGATGGAGCGACTCGCTTGATGCCAATCGCGCGGCAAAATCCTCCGCGCCAATCTGCCGCAAACCCTGCCCCAGCAGGCGATGAATCACCAGATCGTGGTTACCGCAGTCGGCGAAGCTCGGTAATAGAGATTGCACCCCACCGAGGGCGAGAATGGTTCCGCGTTGACTCATGACCCCGAGACCCGAATCGATCTTGCCCAGAGCCACCACCGTGCCGCCATTCATCCGCGTCGCCGCCCCCTTGCCGAGCGAGCCACCCACCAATATGACTCCGCGATTAAGGCGATGGGCTGCCTGGTCGCCAACTTTCCCCGCCACCCTAATCACCCCGCCCGTCATGGGGCCATGGCCCTCGTTAAGGTCGCTGCCAAGTCCATCCCCAGCATCGCCGCTGATGATCAGGCCTCCGCCCTTCATGCCATGGCCGGCACCATGACCAACCGAACCCATGACGGTAACCACTCCGCCGGTCATAGCGGCGGCGACCGAGTGCCCGAGATTGCCCTCGATGGTCACGGTGCCGCCGATCATTCCCGCCGCCACCTCATCCATTCGGCTGCCATCGCCGATGATTTCCAAACCATCTTCGCTGCCGCTGGTTTTGCTGACGGTAAAGAATTCGCCCAAAGGAGATCGACGATTGCCATAGAGCAGCGGTATCTTTTCGATTTCGCTAAGGGTCTGGCTCCCCAGATTTTGCGGCAGAATCCCGGCCATCGAGAGGCGAAATTGCAGCGGGTTTTTAAGCACCAATCTCGTCATTTTACACCCCCGGCATCGGCCAGAATCTCGTGCAGCTTAAAATGATGCCGACCAAGATTGCCGCCGTAATTACCCGCCGAGATGGCCAAGATTCCCCCCTCAGGCGCATGACAGGCGGCAATTATTCCAACCCGCGTCGCCTCGGCAATAGCGGCAAAGTTTAAACCATCGATGACGATTTCGTAAACCGCTGCTGTGCCTTCGACCAAGGATGTTTCGGCAATCCCAACCAATGTCGGGCAATAGGCCTGGTTGGTCGAGGCCATCAGGGCCGGATAGCGCGAACCGACCTTAGAGCCAGAACGAACCACCCCGCCCGGGAAGGGCATAATGACCTCGGGGATTTTACGCATGGCGACTATGGCCGCCTCCGCCGCCAGCAGGGCCTGCCGCCGCGACTGGCCAAGGATTAAAAAATTACCCCCGCCAATGGCTGACACATGGCCGAGCATATCTTCGCAGAGGAATTCGCCATCCATCACCGGTATGCGCCAGAATCGCCGTTCGATTGCCGCGCCAGACTGTCTTTCAGGGGGAGACATTAGCAATCTTTTTGCAGTCTGGAAACCATCGCCAAAATACCTCAGACTCCGCCCGAGCGGAATGGCCGAGCCCTTGATTCCATCGGCCGTGACTCCGGCAAAACAGGCGGTTCCAGGGCAGGTCAGGACACATTGGCTGACGCGGTTGCGCACTGGCTCAACCAGCGAATCGCGGCTAAAGCCAAAGAGCAGAATCGCTGCGCCATGCCGCCCATCCGGGGTTTCGGTTGGCAAAAAATATCGCTCGATCCCGGCCTCCACTCCACAGGCAATGACCGAGGTGGCAAAGCCAGTCATGGTGGTGGCGGCAATCTTGACCCATTGAGCACTGTCGGCGGTGACGATGATTCGCGTTGCCGTCATGTCGAAGGCCTCGGCAAATTCCGCCGCGATCTTTACGCCGTTGATCTCCATCAGGCGATCCTCCGCTTGGGGCTATGGCGGATAAAATCGATTGGCTTGCCATAGAGTCGCTCGCCATTGAGTCCATAGTTCATATAGTCAATCGCCATATAGCGATCAAAAAACGCCTTGACCTCCTTCTCAATCGACCGGTCATAGTCGGGTTCAATCCAGTGGGTAACTCCATCAGGCAGGATGCGATCATTGATGATTTCGCCATTCCGCGCCACCAACAAGCCGCGCCTAAAGACCATCTGCGGCAAGGCAAAATAATCCTCGAGATTGGGGCGTTCTTCATAGACCACAATATCGGCGACCGCGCCAATCTTGAGCGAGCCATGGTCTTCAAGCCCGAGAATCCTGGCCGGGCCGGCGCGGGTCAGAATGGCAATCTCCTCGAGACTATAGGCACGATCCAGACTGCCCAGCACAGTGGCCTTCTGCGCCGCCGGATGAATCTGCGACAGGCACTGGCGGCGATAGTCGGGCTCCATCAGCAAACGAATCAGGTTCGGATAGACGGTAAAGGGCGCGCCATTGGGATGGTCGGTGGTCAGGAATATCCGCCACGGGTCTTTGATCAATAAAAACAGTTCCAGCCCAATCGCCCATTGCAGGGCATTGACAAAATTCTGATCACGGTAGCGAAAAGGCACAACGCCACAGCCGCCGTCGCATTCAATATCCATACAGACAAATCTTTTGGGATCGGCATGGGCTGAATTGATATATTGAATCATGGTATCACCGGATGCCGTGACCGTGTGACCAAAGGCGATCTGGCCCACATCGACCGTGACATTGGGGTTGCTATTGACCGCCTCGGCAATCTGTTCCGCGGCGGAGGAGAATTGCCTTTTGCCCTCGGCGCCATAGGAATGAAACTGCAAATGGGTCAGGTGCAGCGGATAGCCCTCCGCCGCCTTGATGGTCGCCAGAGTCGTCGCCACATTGCCGGGAATGCCAAGATCATTGCAATGGAGATGGAGCGGAAAACTCAGGCCCAGTTCATAGACCGCGCGGCAAAGGCTGTAGACAATCTGGCGCGGCGTTACCGAATCATAGTGCGGGCAGGGCGTATCCAGACCGAGATTCCTTTTGTTAAATTTAAAGGCACTGATACCGCCGGGATTGACAATCTTAACCCCCATGGCGCGGGTACGGGCGATCATCCAACCAACATAGTCATTGATCCGCCCTTGCTCGGCCTTGGTCTGGAGCAGCCGCAGTAAAAAATCATCATTGCCGAGCATAATATAGGCCCCGCGGTCGAGCAACGGAATATCCCCCATCTCGCGGTGGCAGCCGCGCGAATTGACCCCAACCATCGCCGGTTCAAAGGCCATGGTATAGCCCATCGCCAAATAGCGATAGGCGGTCGTACTGGCCACCGGCGTGGCAAAACCATTGCCCGAACGGAGCCGCCCGCGCTTACCAAATTTCTGCAAATGGCGATCTGCCGTCATCAATTGCTTGCCAAGATTCATCTTGCCGCCGGCAATATGGCTGTGAATATCAATGGCTCCGGCCATGACGGTTTTGCCACCAAGGTCGATGGATTCGCAATTCTGCGGTGAGTCTGGCGCGGCCACAATCCGCCCCTGATCAAGCCAAATATCGTCGGTCACGCCATTGACCTGTGCCGCACTGGTCGGATGCTGCGGGTCGATGCGGCGGAGGTTGTGCAAATGAATCATAAGATCGCTCCTTGACTTCGCTCAAGCCGCGCCAGAATTTGGTTAAAGACCAAATCGACCCGGGGTCGTTCAGTGGTGCTGGCGGTGGGGAAGGCGGCGGGAACCGGAATCATCACGACCGAATCGCTGCGCCCAACCTCGCCACCATGGTCGATACCAATCCGACCAACCCGCAGGGTAACCGTGGCGCGGGTCAATTCAGACTCGGGATAGTCATCGCCGACAATGGCAATGATCTGACCCTTGAATTCAGGCATGGGATAGGGGGTAATGGCCGAGACCCAAACCAAGAGATCCGCATCGCCATCAGCGACCCGTTCCAACCCCTGGTCACGGTAGCGGTGACTCTCTGGCCCCTCGGGGGTGTAGAATAAACGGTTGGGAAAACCAGTCTGCCAGGTCATGACCGAGGCCATGCCACCGGCATTGTCGCTGCTGCTGAGGGGCAGGCCGACGATTCTCTGACTGGGGGTCAAAAGCCTGATCACCTCCCCCAGATAATCAATCGCCAGAATCGATTCGGTCGCGGTTGGACAGAGGTTGGCGGCATCCCAAATCACCACCGGATAGTGGGCTGACTTGATTCTTTCGGCCAACTGCAAAAGCTCGGGGTGAACCGGGCTGGCTTCGCGCCATGCCCCCCCTTTAAGATGGGCGGTCAAGGCCGAGAGGGTGTTCAGAATCTCGCTCGGTTCAACGGTAATGGCCTGATAGTCGAGACCTTGCGGAAGCTGCTCGGGCGGTATGGCCGTGCCAAGCTGCAAGACCTGTGGCGGCCGAGTGCGAAACATGGAATCATGATTCGCAACCAATCGTGACAGCAGCCGCGGCCAGTTGGGCAGGGGATTGCCGCCAATTAAAATCACCAGATCGGCGCGGTTATAGACCTCGCTAAATGTCGTGGCGATCCAGCCATTTTCCTGCATGACCTGCATATTGATGGGCAGGATTCGCGAGCGGCTATCGACGACTCCGCCGATCGAATCAGCCAGAGCCAAGAGCGACTGAACCCCGGCAATGTCGCAGCCGCCGCCAATAAAGATCGGCATCCGCGCGACCTTAATCAGACTCGCGGCAAAATCGAGTGCCGAGTTTAAATCAATTGGCTTGCCCTCGAATAGATGGGGCATTGGCGCGGCATGACTCGGTTTAAAATAGTCGGCCGCAATCGGGCAGCCCCTGCTATCGACATGACCATCATTCCAGCTGAGATCATCACAGGCCAGACCGCAGCCCGGACAGGAGATGGGATCAGGATGAAGTGTCGCGGGGGGAGTCGCGGGGGAATTTAAAGTGATCATTGTTTTTAGTACCCGATTTTGCCGAGGGTTAGAAGCCTCAATCTTACTAGCCTTAACACCATTTCGATTCTATACTATTGCCTCCAGCAAGATAATGATTGAAGGGCGATAATTCGAGTGAAATCTATCGGTACCCATCCGAGCCGGGTGACAGTAAGCACTTCCGCTAGACTCCACTTGGGTTTTTTAGACCTTAATGGCAGCCTTGGTCGCCGCTTTGGCAGTATCGGGGTGGCGATTGATCAGCCCATTACCCGTTTGATGATCAGCCCCTCTTCCGAGACGCGGATTATTGGAGCGCAGCAGCCGCGCCTCCTGTCCCTGCTGCCGCGGTTGCTTCAAGAACTTGGCCTTAGCGGCTCGGTAAATGTCACTCTGGACTCCGCCATCCCGAGTCATCAGGGCCTCGGTTCGGGAACCCAGCTTGAACTGGCATTGGCCGCTGGTCTCGCCGCATTGGCTGGCAGCCCCGAGCCAATCAACCGCGCCTTGACCATCATTGACCGCGGGGCCCGTTCGGGCATTGGCATGGCCGCCTTTGCTCAAGGCGGGTTCTTAGTCGATGGCGGTCACAAGGAGAATCCCCAGTCCGGGGAGTCGCAGAAATCAACCCCGCCCATTCTTGCCCGCTATGATTTTTGTCAAGACTGGCGGTTTATCCTCCTCCGTGATGACAATGATCAGGGTCTGTCGGGTAACAGCGAAAAACAGGCCTTTGCCCAGCTGGCCCCGATGGCCGACCAGTCTGCCAGTCGCCTGGCCCAGCTGGTGCTGATGCTTTTACTGCCCGGGCTGGTCGAGCAAGACCTTACTTCGGTTGCCGATGCCCTGACCGAGATCCAGACTCTGGTCGGGGATTATTTTGCCCCAGCCCAGGGCGGCAGCCGCTTCAGCAACCCAAGAATTGCCAAGCTGCTGGAGCCTATGGTCGCGTCGCAACTTAGCAAATCCCGCAGCCAGGCCTATGGAATTGGGCAAAGTTCGTGGGGGCCAACCGCCTTTATTCTGGTCGAATCTCAGTTGGTTGCCGAGGCGGTCAAGGCCCAGCTGATCTCCACCATTCGTCAGTTGAGCCAGACCGATCCGCAGTATCAAGGCTTAAGCACCGTCATTGTTAGGGGCCAAAACCACGGGGCAAAAATTGAAGTCATCCCATAAGGAAGGTTTAAAAACTAAGGAAAATTTTTTAGGCAACCCCTCCAAGAAAACCTAAAGCTTGCCTTCGGCTTCGCTAAGGTTTTCTATCCTCCCCTTCTAAAGAAGGGGAGGTATA
>JASGCE010000113.1 GCA_030054295.1 Minisyncoccota bacterium | reverse complement strand
TTTGATAATAACTATAGTATTTTTTAAAGGATAGTTTTGAAGAGCTTAACAGATTATAAAGAGCAAAAACAAAGATCGTGAGATTAGTTAAAAAGGCTGCCACCGTCGGCAAAATTGCCGGAATAAAAAGTTCGCCACTCTCCAAATAGACATTAAGCCAAGCAACGCCCAGACTCATGCTGATCGCACCCCAGGTCACCAGCGAAGGCCTGATTCTATTCTGATAGGTCAAACGAATAATGGTTAATGTGCCAACAACCTCGAGAACCGAGGCAGCAATGCCCGCACTGTAACTGAATGATGAACCCATGATTTAATCACTAAAGTTTAATTACAAAAAACTAATACTTACAATTTATCGAAAATACAAGAGTCAATATAGGGCTCCAACCCAATTGACTTGTCCAACCAGAATCAGCCATAAATGGGGGGTGATGGATTTGGTTAAAATTGAAAACTGGGCAAAAAATGAGCAAAGATTCGGCGGCAAAAACTTCCTTTCAGGGCATTATTCTGACCCTGCAACAGTACTGGGCGGAACAGGGCTGCGTCGTCTTGCAGCCCTATGACATGGAGGTTGGGGCTGGCACCTTCCACCCCGCCACGACCCTGCGCAGCCTGGGGCCTGATCGAGTCTGGCGGGCCGCCTATGTCCAGCCTTCACGCCGCCCGAGCGATGGTCGCTATGGCGAGAATCCCAATCGTTTGCAGCATTATTACCAGTTCCAGGTGATCATGAAACCATCGCCGGCGAACCCGCAGGAGCTCTACCTCGGCAGCCTTGAAGCCATCGGTATCGACCCCCATGCCCATGACATTCGCTTTGTCGAGGATGATTGGGAAAGCCCGACTCTGGGCGCAGCCGGCCTTGGGTGGGAGGTCTGGCTGAATGGCATGGAGGTCTCGCAATTTACCTATTTCCAGCAGGTCGGCGGCATCGACTGCAACCCGATTCCAGTCGAACTGACCTATGGTTTGGAACGGCTGGCGATGGTCGTGCAGGGAGTCGATTCGGTCTATGACCTCGACTGGAATGGCGCGACGGGAGAGGCGCGGAAATCATACGGAGATGTATTTAAAGAAAATGAAATCGAATATTCGCACTATAATTTTGACCATACTGACCCGGCGGTTTTGCGCCGCCATTTTGAAGATGCGGAGAAGGAATGCAGCGACCTGATAACCGCCGGACTGCCTCTGCCCGCCTATGACCAGTGCATCAAGGCGAGCCACCGATTCAATCTGTTGGATGCTCGCGGGGCCGTCAGTGTCGCCGACCGCGCCGCCTATATTGGACGAGTCCGTGCCCTCGCGAAACAGTGCTGCGAACTGTGGGCCGCCAAGGGCGAGGCCAATAAAAATGCCGCGCCGGAACCGCGGCTTGCGGTGGTGCCAGTGGCTGCACCGAAGGTGGCGGTTGCAGAGAATCCCGAACTGATTTTCGAGATATTGTGCGAGGAATTACCGGCGCGATTCCAACCGCTGGGAGAGGAGAATCTAAAGAACGGATTGGTTAAAAAATTCAATGATTTAAAGATCGAATTTGGCGCTATTCATATCTATTCAACCCCGCGCCGTTTGGGCATCAGCGTGACGGGATTGCCGCTGATGACTCCGCCACGGGAGGAGGAAAAAAAGGGGCCAAAGGAGTCGGCCCCCGATGCGGCCAAACAGGGTTTTTTGCGTTCAGCTGGCCTGACGAATTTGGCCGAGGCGGAACTGCGTGACGGAGTCTATTTTGCGGTAAAAAAGATTCCCGGGCAGCCACTGGTCGAGGTTCTGCCGGCCCTGCTGGCCGAGGTGGTGACCAAACTCGAATGGCCAAAATCGATGCGTTGGGGAACGGGTAAAATGCGTTTTGCTCGACCGATTCGCAACCTGCTGGCGGTCTTTGGTGGGGTGACTCTGACGGGCGGACTCCATCTGGGAAGGGTCGCCTGGTACAATGGTGAATCCGACTTTGAGCCGGGATATGCTGCCGCCCCTGATTTTGTGGGTGACGATAATTTTCTGCCCTTTACCAACTACACTTTTGGGCATAGATTCCTGAGTGATAGCGCGAAGATTTTTGTTACCAATTCGGATGATTATGTTGCGCAACTCGAGAAGAATTTTGTTATTGCCAAGAGAGAAAATCGCAGAAATAAAATTATTTTTGATATATCTTTGAACAGTAATTTTGAAAATATAAATGATGATAATCTCGTTAATGAAATTACTGGATTAGTTGAATATCCAGCAAAATTTCAACCAGAATTCAACGAACATTTTCTAAATTTACCTCGTGAACTAATTATACTGACCATGAAGCAACATCAAAGATATTTTCCCCGCCATGAACTTAATTCAGGTGGTAGTTACAACCAACTCTCTAATCGTTATGTTTTCTTTTCAAATAATTATGGTGATGTAGCAAATGATAATATCATTAATGGTAATAATCGTGTCTTAACAGCAAGACTATCTGACGCTGAATTCTATTGGCAACAGGATAAAAAAATCGGCCTGGATGAATTTCGTCGTCGTTTGGTGAACCGTGCCTATCATGCCAAACTTGGGACAATGTATGATAAGTCGGAACGACTTGGAAAGTTGATGGAAAAACTCACACCCAATTTTAGAATAAATGTTCCTGATGCAAAAGATCTTCGTCGAGCAGCCGTCCTTTGCAAGGCTGATTTAACATCTGGAATGGTAGGTGAATTTCCAGAGTTACAAGGAATTGTTGGCTCTTATCTGGCTTCTGAACAAAATGAAAACCAACAGGTTTGCTTGTGTATTTATCACAGTTATAACTATGCGAGGAATCCATATACAAATTTCCTTTATCTACACATCGTTGACCAACTTGATCATCTTGTGGCGTTTTTTGCAATTGGCGAGGTTCCTACTGGTTCAAAAGACCCTTTTGCTTTGCGACGCAGTGCATTAGTAATTTTGAATAATTTGCAAGATAATCATTGTGACTTTAGTCTGTTAGAAGCAATCCAAAATTCAGCGGAAATCCTTCAAGAACAGCATCCAAAGATTGATTGTAATGCAGCGGTGCAACCAGTCTATGATTTTATCAAGACTAGGTTTTTTAACAGTTTTGATGGTAAGAATGCCGATATTGTTCAGGCCATTAGTAAAGATCAACTTGAAGATGATTTGAACTGGCAAATTCAAAAAATTGAAGAATTTTCTAAAATTGAT
This sequence comes from Minisyncoccota bacterium, assembly GCA_030054295.1. GTDB lineage: Bacteria > Pseudomonadota > Alphaproteobacteria > Elsterales > Elsteraceae > JASGCE01. The sequence goes on along the minus strand of JASGCE010000113.1, from coordinate 4,518 downwards.
ACGGCTTTGATATTGAATTTGACGGCTGGTTACAAACGAGCAAACAATATTTTGCAAGATGAGGTTTCCAAGGGTACAAAAATTGATGGTCTGCCTGATAAATCCCTATTCAAATTTGAAGAAGAGAGAAATCTTGCCGACAAGTTAATTGGCTGGGTACCAATGGGACAGAAGGATAAATTTCTTGATCTATTTAGGGATAGAATAAATCTGTTAGTAAAACTTCGCGCCCCGATTGACTCCTTCTTTACTGCCGTAAAGGTCAATGATGATGATCCGGAGATCAGGCTCAATCGCTTGCGGCTGCTCAAGCAACTTCGCGATACCATGTATCAGATTGCCGATTTCTCGCTGATTGATACCAGTAAGGAGAGGTAGAATTGGTTTTAGTAACAGCTGTAATGGTTACTTTTTACAGAACGACAGGCAACCCCCCTTAGTCTCACTAAGCCGTAAACGGCTAAGTTCGACTATTCCCCCCTTCTAAAGAAGGGGGGATGATAATTGGATTACCTCCCCTTCTTTAGAAGGGGAGAGCCTGTCCCGCGGCCGCGATGCGGAGCGCGGGAATAGAGAACCTTAGCGAAGACGAAGTCGAGCGTTAGGTTCTCTTGGTGGGGTTGCATTACAATTTTCAACCTATGCAGACTTTCCTTCAGGAAGGGGTACATCCAATTTTATCTTAAAGCCATATATCCCCCCATCCCCTATCCAAAAACCTGATCGAAATAATAGAACAGGGCCTGGTCGAAATCGGCGGGGTTAAAACTGCGGCCGAGCGATTCCAGCGAACAGACTCCGGCATCGCTGATTCCGCAGGGTAGGATTCCGCCAAAATGTTCCAAATTCGGCGATAGATTAATCGCGATTCCGTGGTAAGTTACCCAGTGGCGGATTCGCACGCCGATGGCGGCGATTTTTTCCGCGCGGCCATGGTTATCGACCCAGACTCCGACTCGCTCCGGGTGAGTCTTCCCCTCCACGCCGAATTCCGCCAAGACCTTAATGACCCAGGATTCGAGTCTTTGGATATATCGCCGCACATCCTTTTCCCGCCCCGCCGCGCCATTCAGTTCGAGCATGACATAGGCGATTCGCTGCCCCGGCCCGTGATAGGTATATTGCCCGCCGCGGCCACTGGCATAAACCGGAAACCTTTCGGGGGTTAGTAAATCCTGCGGCTGCGCACTGGTGCCAGCGGTATAGAGGGGCGGATGTTCCAGCAACCAAACCATCTCCGGTGCTTTGGCCTCATGAATCTGGGCGACTCGCGACTCCATTTCGGCGACCGCAAATTCATAGGGGATGGCTTCGGATTCGCGCTTCCATTCAACGGCTTGGGTCGTAACGACGGGGGATTCGCGGGACATATTCATTTCAAAATTAAGGTGAATCAATCAGGCTTCACTATAATAATCTCAACTGGTGCCGAATAGCTATTGTTATCGTCAGCAGAATTTGCTATTCAAACCTCAATGCGGTCGTGGCGGAATTGGTAGACGCGCAGCGTTGAGGTCGCTGTGGTAGAAATATCGTGGAAGTTCGAGTCTTCTCGACCGCACCATTCCTTGGTTTACATTATGAGCTGACAGATTGTCTTTGTCCCCCCTTTCTTTAGAAAGCGGGGGATAGCAAGTCTTAGCGAGTGCTTACGAGCTTTAGACTTGCTTGGGGGGTATGTCATTGAATTTAGTACAGACTTTAAGCCCTACCCCCCCTGTCTCTCGCCGCATTCTGCGTCGAGAGCCTTCCCCCCGCTTCCCTAAAGGGAAGGGGGGGCAATTTAGAAAATTACATTCCCCATGCGAATGAAAAACAATCTCACATACACTATTCTAACCTCCATCTTCCCCTTGTCATATCCTCATAAACTCGCTAATTAGATTTACGGGCACAGCGGGTGCTTAACCGATTGCAGCTTGAGTTTAAAAACCCAATCATTTCATGGGTTTGGCACTGATTCACAGGGGGAAATAGCTATGACTGATAAAAAGACCGTTCCTGAACGCACGCCCGAGCAGCAGGCTAAGGTCAAGGCTGCCCTCGATTACCATCGCTACCCCAAGCCCGGCAAACTCGAGATTACCCCGACCAAGCCGATGGGGACTCAGAATGACCTTTCCCTGGCCTATTCCCCCGGGGTGGCCTTTCCGTGTGAGGAGATTGCTCGCGACCCCAGCACCGCCGCCCTCTATACCGCGCGCGGCAATCTGGTCGGAGTCATCACCAACGGCACGGCGGTTTTGGGGCTGGGGGCCATCGGCCCGGCGGCATCAAAACCAGTCATGGAGGGCAAGGGAGTCCTGTTTAAAAAATTCGCCGGCATCGATGTTTTTGATATCGAGATTGCCGAGACCGACCCCGATAAACTGGTAGAGATTATCGCCAGCCTCGAGCCAACCTTTGGCGCAATCAACCTTGAAGATATAAAGGCCCCTGAATGTTTCGAGGTCGAGGATAAGCTCCGCGCCCGCATGAAGATACCGGTCTTCCACGATGATCAACATGGTACGGCCATCTGTGTCGCGGCTGCCATTCTAAATGGTTTGCGGGTCATTGATAAAAAGATCAGCGAGGTCAAGCTTGTCACATCTGGGGCCGGGGCGGCGGCCCTCGCCTGTCTTGATCTGCTGGTCGATATGGGGATGAAGCTCGAACATATTACCGCGACCGATCTGGCTGGGGTTGTCTATCACGGGCGCAACGAACTGATGGATCCGCGCAAGGATCGCTATGCCCGCAAGACCAGTGCCCGGACTCTGGCCGAGGTGATCGAGGGGGCGGATATTTTCCTCGGCCTCTCGGCCCCGGGAGTCTTAAAGCCAGAGATGCTGATGAAGATGGCGGCTCGGCCGCTGGTCATGGCCCTGGCCAATCCCACGCCGGAGATTCTGCCCGATCTTGCCCGCCAGACTCGCCCCGATGCGATCATTGCGACCGGTCGGTCGGACTATCCCAATCAGGTCAATAATGTTCTGTGTTTTCCCTTTATCTTCAGGGGTGCCCTCGATTGCGGGGCGACGACGATTAACGAGGCGATGAAGATCGCCTGCGTCAAGGCCATTGCTGATCTGGCCATGGCGGAGGCTTCCGAAATTGTCGCCCTCGCCTATCACGATCAGGAACTGAGTTTTGGCCCTGACTATATTATCCCCAAACCCTTTGACCCGCGCTTGATTGTCGAGATCGCTCCCGCGGTTGCCAAGGCGGCGATGGATTCGGGGGTTGCGACTCGCCCGATTGCCGATCTCGAACAGTACCGCGAGAGTCTAAATACCTTTGTCTTCCGCAGTGGTCAGGTCATGCGGCCGCTGTTTGAAGCGGCGCGGTCGCAGATGCAGCGAGTCGTCTATGCCGAGGGCGAGGATGATCGGGTTCTCCGCACCGCGCAGCAGGCGGTGGATGACAAGCTCGCCCAGCCGATTCTGATTGGTCGGCCCGAAGTCATCAGCCGTAACATTGCGCGGCTGGGGCTGCGGCTGGTGCCGGAACAGAATGTCTTGATCGTCAATCCGAATAATGACCCGCGCTATCACCACTATTGCGATCTCTATCACAGTATCATGGAGCGGCAGGGGATTACGCCCGAGAATGCGCGGCTAATTGTTCGCACCAATAGCACGGTGATTGCCGCCCTGATGCTGAAACGCGGCGAGGCCGATGCCATGATCTGTGGCACTTCGGGCGGGTTTGACCTGCACCTTGCCGATGTCGCGCAGGTGATTGGCATGAAGCCCAATATCAAGTGTTTCTCGACTCTCTCGGCGATGGTTTTGCCGACCGGAACCTATTTTTTCTGTGACACTCAGGTCAATCTTGATCCGACGGCGGAGCAGATTGCCGACATGACGATTCATGCGGCGGCGGAGGTGCGATTCTTTGGCATGAAGCCGAAGATTGCCCTGCTCTCCCATTCCAACTTTGGTTCCAGTTCGGCCGAGTCAGCGGTCAAGATGCGCCGCGCGCTCGAGATTATCCGCCGCAAAGACCCCGAACTCGAGGTCGAGGGAGAGATGCAGGGCGGAGTCGCCTTCGCCGAAGACCTGCGCGAGCGGATCTTCCCCAATTCTCGGTTGAGCGGTAAACCCAATCTGCTGATCATGCCGTCGCTCGATGCAGCCAATATCACGGTCAGTGTGGTGCGGCATCTGGCGGATGGTTTGACAATCGGCCCGATTCTGTTGGGGGCGGCACTGCCAGTGCATATTGCGACTCCGGCGGTTTCGGTGCGGGGGCTGGTGAATCTCACGGCCATTGCCGCGGTCGATGCCCAGTTCCACCAGGCCGATTCCCCGCTGGGAGAGGAGCAGTAGCCGTTTTTTGTCCCCCTCCCTTTTGGAAGGTCTGAAAAAGTCATATTATAAAGACAGTCAAGCAACCCCCCTTAGTCTCACTAGGCAGCAAGCTGCCAAGTTCGACTATTCCCCCCTTCTAAAGAAGGGGGGATAAAGTAGTAATTATTTCAATAGCTTACACCTCCCCTTCTTTAGAAGGGGAGGATAGAAACTCTTGGTGAGA
>JASGCE010000327.1 GCA_030054295.1 Minisyncoccota bacterium | reverse complement strand
GGCGCGGGCCCCTGTCGCTCAGTTTGAATCAGGGCGGCGGATTTATTCACACCCGTAAGGGTTTGAAGGTGCCGAATATTCAACTCTATTGTCAGGCCATCAGCACCGTGACCGGGCGCAAGGGGACAAGGCCGCTGCTCAATCCCGACCCCTTTGCCGGTTTTGCGATTGGCCTCAGTAATTGCCGCACCCTCAGTCGTGGTTCGATTCACAGTGTCTCGGCTGATTATCGCACCGCGCCCGAGATTCAACCCAATAGTTTTGCTTCCAAGCAAGACCTGCAGGATATGCTGGAGGGGGTCAAATATCTCCGTCATCTGGCAGCGCAACCGGCCCTGGCCGAGGTGATTATCGAGGAGATTCAACCAGGCCCCGCGGTGGTCAGCGACGAGCAATTGATTGCCGATTTTATGCTGCGCAGTGGTACGGTCTATCATCCCTGCGGCACCTGTTGCCTGGGCGAGTCCCCCGCCGATTCGGTGGTTGATCTCGAGCTGCGGGTTCATGGAATCGCAGGTCTGCGAGTGGTCGATGCTTCGGTTTTTCCTTCGGTGATTACGGGCAATACCAATGCCCCCATTATGGCCATTGCCGCACGAGCCGCCGATTTGATTCTCAACCCGCCGACAGGTACCTGATCGAGGAATCATGTTCGAACAGATAGAGCAGGGTGCGGAGTGCCGCGCCCTGTTCGCCTTCCAGTTTTGGATTGTGGCTCAGGATTGCGCTGGCTTCGCGCTGGGCGACCTCGACCCAGGCGCTGTCTGTCGTCAAGTCGGCTATGTGATATTCGGTCAAGCCGCTTTGGCGGGTGCCGAGAACCTCGCCGGCCCCGCGCAGAATCAAATCCTGTTCGGCAATGGCAAATCCGTCTTGGCTGCCGCGAATGACGCGGAGTCGCTGCTCGGCAATCTCGCTGAGGGGGGCGGTATAGAGTAAAAAACAGTGCGATGCGGCACTGCCGCGACCGACCCGCCCGCGCAGTTGGTGCAGCTGCGCCAGGCCAAATCGCTCGGCCTGTTCTATGACCATGATGGTGGCATTGGGTATATCGACCCCGACCTCGATGACCGTAGTGGCGACCAGAATTTTAATCTTGGCAGACGCAAACTCGGCCATGATACGGTCGCGGTCATCGGGTTTGATCTTGCCGTGGATCAGGGCGATCTGGTCGCCAAAAATCTCGCGCAAATAATCGGCGCGAGTCTCGACCGCGGTCAGTTCAATAAAATCCGATTCCTCGACCAGCGGGCAGACCCAATAGGCCTGTTCGCCTTTGGCGATGGCACGATTGAGGGCAGCGACCAGATCATCCAGCCGCTCCATCGGCAGGGCATGGGTGGCAATCGGCTGGCGATTCTTGGGGGCCTCGGTCAGGCGCGAAACCTCGAGGTCGCCATAGGCGGTCAGGGCGAGGGAGCGCGGAATCGGAGTCGCGGTCATGACCAACAGATTGATGCCGCTGCTGCCCGACTGCGCCGATTTGGTGGTCAAGACCGCCCTT
>JASGCE010000112.1 GCA_030054295.1 Minisyncoccota bacterium | reverse complement strand
TCGCAAAGGCAAGCGCGACGACGCTCAGAGTGACAAAAAAGTGAGTTTTTCAGACCTTCCTAAAGGGCGAACGGGGACATTCAATCGATTAGCTATCTTGTCTACCCCGAGCGGCAAGTTTTTTAATCATCGCCACCTGTCTAAAATGCTCCTTAAGTGGGAGTGCCGGATAGCCGCCGACCGTTACCCCGGCTGGCACATCGCCGATGACTCCGGCCCGCGCGGCCAGGGTTGCACCATCGCCAATGGTAACATGGTCCTTGATTCCGACCTGCCCACCCATCCGCACGCCACGACCGACCGTGACACTGCCCGAGATTCCTACCTGAGATGACAGGACGCATCCCGCCCCCATCACCACATTGTGACCAATTTGACATAGATTATCAATCATAGAGCCCGCCCCGATGATGGTATTATCATTGGCGCCGCGATCGACGGTCGAATTGGCCCCGATCTCCACCCCATCCTCCAGAATCACCAGGCCAAGCTGAAGCAGCGGAATCGCTCGCCCCTGATCCATGATAAAGCCAAATCCCGCCTGACCAATTCGCACCCCGGGCTGGAGCTTAACCCGATTACCCAGAATGGCATGGCTGATCGTGACCATCGCGCCAATCTCGCAATCATCGCCAAGCTCGACCTGATCGCCAATCACGGACTGAGCCCCAATCTGACAGTTTGCGCCAAGACGGACTCCGCGACCAATCACCGCACCGGCGGCAATCGCACAGCCCGCGCCAATCGTCGCCGAAGGATCAACCACGGCACTGGGGTGAATTCCATTCGGTACGCGCAGCGGCGGAAACAGTATCTGACCAATCCTGGCAAAGCTACGATAGGGATGATCAGAAACCATCAAGCGGCAGTGATTGGGCGCAAATTCCATGTCTTCAGTTCGCAGAATCACCGCCCCGGCCCTGGTTACTGCCAGGATTTTGCGGTATTTACTCTCGGACAAAAAAGACAGGTCTTGCGGTGTGGCAGATTCCAAAGCGGCGACCGAAGTCACGACCCAATCGCCCTCTGATGCCACCGCGACCCTCGCCCCCACCGCTGCCGCCAAACTGGCGAGGCTGTGGAGACCTTGGCTATCGCTCGGGTGGAATCGACTATCGACCATCTGCAACCTATTCCGACTGTAAACCCAAGTTAAAAACGCGAGCCGAAGGAGATGCGGAAGACTTCGGTGCGGTCAAACTTCTCCTGCCTTATCGGCCAGGCAAAGTCGAGGCGAATCGGGCCAAAGGGCGATTTCCAGGTCATGCCCGTACCATAGGAGACGCGGGTAAAGGTCGTGCTTTGAATATCTTCTGGCCCCTTACAGCCGGGTATAATAATCGCCCGCGACGAATAATTAACCCCATAGGCCGCACCAAAGTCCGAGAAGACTCTACCGCTCATGCCAAACTCCTCTGGCACGCCAATCGGCAGTTGTAGCTCGGCAGTACCCGACCAATAGCGATTGCCGCCAAGGGCATCTCCCGTACAGGCATCGCGCGGCCCAGCCCCACCCGAGGCAAAACCGCGAAGATTATCGCCACCCAAGAAGTAACGATCCCCAATCCGCACCGCCTGATGACCGGTACCATAGATATTACCAATCTCGCCATGAAGCGAACCAATCCACTGCGAAGCCGGGCTGTAAAAAACCGTCGAGCGGAACCTGGTTCTGACCGTATGGATGTCGCCGCCAAGACCCGAGACATCATTACCATAGGAGGCATAGAAGCCATTACTGGGTTCATAGCTATTGTCCAAATAATCAAAGGATATATCATGACCGACCAAGGATGTCGTGGTCTTCCCTGCCTGTTCCTGAATAAAACTGGAGGCCGTCGGCTGAACATTGCGAATATCATCGAGGCGATAGGAATATCGTACCGATTGACTGAGCCTCTCGCTATAGGAGAAGCCAAAGCCCACACTCCCGCCTTTGGTCTCCTGACTATATTGCGAAGCCGCCTGCGAATTGGTTAAGGTGTTAAAGAGCTGGATGGTCGCCGATAGGGGGCGATTCATAAAATAGGGATCGGTAAAACTAATGTCATAATTCTGACGGAGCTGGGCAACCGTCGCCGAAATATTGACCGCATAGCCGCGCCCGAGCAGATTGCGCTCGCCCAAACTAACCTGACCCAGCAACCCATCGGCAGAAGAATAGCCCGCGCCAAAATTAACCTGACCCGTGCCCTGTTCCTGCACCCTGGTATTCAAGATCGAACGGTCGGGAGTCGAACCCGGGGCCGAGGTAACCTCCGCCGCCGAGAAGAAGCCCAGATTGCGGACGCGCTGTTCCGACCTATTCACCCTGGTGGTGTTAAAGGCATCGCCCTCGGCCAGCCTAAATTCACGGCGAATCACCGAATCCAATGTTCGGACATTGCCCAGAATATTGATCTTCTCGATATAGCTTTTTGGCGTTTCCTTGATGGTGTAGTCTATATCAAGTGTGTAGTATTGGCTATTTTTGGTGATTTTTGGCTCAATCGTGGCGAAGGCATAGCCGCGATTGCCAAGAAGATTGGTCATGACCGCAATCGAGGAATCGATCAAGGAATTATCGTACCAGTCGCCCTCAATCGTCTTTATCTCTCCCTCAAGTTCGCTCGGTTGGATTTTTTTAATCTGCGAGGTCAGGTTAACCTTGCCCACGCGATAGCGTTCCCCCTCCTCCACCGTAAAGGTCAGGTAAAAATAGCGACGATCAGGCGATAGTTCCGCCGTCGCCGAAACCACCCGAAAATCAGCAAAACCATTTTTGAGATAGTAGCGCCGCAAATATTCACGATCAATATTGATACGGTCAGGATCATAGTTATCCTCGGTCGAGAGGAAACGCCACCAGCGCGTTTCCCGCGTCAGAATAATCCGCCTTAACTCATCGGCTTCAAAGCGATTATTGCCGATAAAGCGAATCCCGCCGATGCCGGTCGCCGCCCCCTCGGTAATCTCGAAGACCACATCGACGCGGTTCTGGGCGCGCGGCACGATCTTTGGCTCGACCCGCGCGTCATAGCGACCAGCACGGCGGTAGATCTCGAGCAGGCGAGTCGTATCCGACTGAACCTTGGTTTTGGTATAGACGGTACTTTCGCGCAGTTGAATCTCGTCGCGCAGCCTTGCCGAATCGAGCTTTTTATTGCCTTCAAAATAGAGGCGATAGACGATTGGATTCTCCTTGACCTTGACGGTCAAGACTCCGCGGTCAAAACTCATCTGGGCATCGGCAAAAAGCTGCGAGCGGAACAGCGACTTGAGCGAAGAATCGACCCGTTCCTGACTAAATTGATCGCCGATCTTGAGATCAATATAGTTATAGATCGCCTCCACCTCGATGCGCTGATTGCCCTGTACCGCAATCTCGGAGATCTGTAGTGGCGAGCCGGTCTCAGCGGCAAAAACCAGCGGCAACCGCGCCGTCAAGCCCAGCCAAACAAGACACAGCACCGCCAGAACCGCCATTAAGGGGAGTCTTTGTAACCGATAAAATAGTTTCACAATCCTCGCCAATCCCCTGCCAATTCCCAGATAGTCAAGTCCTTCGACCCGCCCCAAATCAAATCATTTCTGGGCGAGTTTTACTGCGCCATTAAGCCTTTTAGCGAATTTACAATATCATTGCCATTGGAGAATATCATAAGCCCAATCACAATCACCAGTCCGGTGACCATCACCGCATTCTGGAACCGTTCGGTGAGCGGCTTACCGCGCAGTTTCTCGAGGCCACAGAGCAATATATGACCGCCATCCAAAACCGGTATCGGCAGCAGATTGACAATCCCCAGATTGATCGAGATGAGGGCCATAAACCGTAACAGTTCGGCAATTCCAATCTTGGCCGCAGCCCCGGTAATCTTGGCAATCGAGATTAACCCCGCCATCTCCTTGGGGCTTTTATTGCCGGTAACCATATCCCCCACCGCGACCAGAATCTGTCCGGTGATCACTGTCACCTCCTTACCCGATTCCCAAAAGGATTCCAAGGGATTGAGTTTGGTCACCGCAACCTCGCCAAACCTTACGCCAATCTGGGCCGTCTCGTGAGTCCGACCAATCATATCGGTGGTTGTCACCACGACGGGGGTTACCGATAGTTCCATCTCCTTCTCCTGCCGCACGATCTGGAGGGCTAAGGGCTTGCCGCCATTGGCCTGAATAAGCTCGAGCACCTTAGAGAATTCCGCGGTCTCCACCCCATTGATCGAGCGAATCATATCCCCAGCCAGCAAGCCCGCCTTTTCGGCTGGACTGGCGGCCACCACCTCTGACACCTTGGGGATGACCGAACTCTTGCCATAGATCGCAAAAAGGCCAAAAAACACCACCATGGCAAAGAGCAGATTATAGACCGGGCCCGCCACCGCTACCGCCGCCCTTTGCCCCACCGACTTTGATGGTAAGGAGCGACTTCGCTGATTTGCTGGCAGAGTCTTGGGGTCTACCGAACGGGCCGAGGCCCCGTCCAAATCCCCCAGCATCTTGACATAGCCACCCAGCAATATGACCGCAAACCGCCAACGGGTGCCGCGCTTATCGACCCAGGCAAATAGTTCCGGGCCAAATCCGATCGAAAAGACATCAACCTGTACGCCATTGTAGCGGGCCACCATGTAATGGCCCAGTTCATGGATAAAAACAATGACTGTAATCACCAAAACAAAGGTCGTAATCGTAAATACTGTATCCATTCTTTAATTCCGATTTCCTCAACAGGTTTAATTCAGCGCAGTCGTCTGTAGCCACGGGGCTTGGCTTCGCTCGGTTACCGCGCCTAAAATCGAGGCTCGTCCCGTCCAGTGTTTGACCTCCGCCTCCGCCCTATGACGGGCTTCTCGATCCAGCGCAAACACATCATCGAGACTAGTTATAGTCTGGTTCGACAATCCTGCCAAGCATTCTTCAACAATCGCACAAATTTGATTAAAGCCAATGGCTTCTTTTAAAAATGCCGCTACCGCCACTTCATTGGCCGCATTCAAAACTGTGGCGGCACCATTGCCCGCCGCCAGGGCCGCGCGCGCCAAGCGCAGGGCTGGAAACCGCACCGGGTCGGGCGGTGCAAAGGACAGGTTGCCGAGGCGCGACAGGTCAAGCCTTTTGCCACCCTTCGCCATCCTTTTTGGCCAGGCCAGGGCATAGGCGATTGGGGTGCGCATATCGGGCGTGCCAAGCTCGGCCAGCACCGAACCATCACAATAGGCGACCAGCGAATGAACCACCGACTGGGGATGAATCACCACCTCGATCTGGGGTTCAGGCAGGGCAAAAAGATGGTGAGCCTCGATAATCTCCAGCCCCTTGTTCATCATGGTCGCCGAGTCGATGGAGATCTTATCCCCCATCGACCAGATCGGGTGCCGCACCGCCTGTGCGCGGGTCGCCCGGGCCATCTCCTCAAGGCTCCAGCCTAAAAAGGGCCCGCCCGAAGCGGTCAAGATGATCCGTTCAATCGCGCTGGTCGGGTTGGTTTGAATCACTTGAAAAATCGCATTATGTTCGGAATCAACGGGCAGGAGCTTTGCGCCATATTTTGCCGCCTCCGCCATGACCAAATGACCGGCACAGACCAGCACCTCCTTATTGGCAAAACCCACCATCGCCCCGCGCCTTATCGCGGTCAAGGTCGGCACCAGACCCGAGGCCCCGACCATCGCCGCCATCACCAAATCACTAGGATAGGCCGCCGCCTCGCTCAAGGCCGATAAACCACCACCGCAAACAATGCCAGTTCCGGTCAGCAGACTACGCAGTTCGGGCAACAGAGTCTCATCGCCAATCGCCGCAAACTGAACCCTAAATTGACGGGCGATCTCGGCCAATCTGGCGACATTACGATGGGCCGTCACCGCCACCAGTTCAAAGCCAGCAGGATTTTCAGCGAGCAGACCCAGAGTCGTCTGACCAATCGAACCCGTAGCCCCCAGAATCGAAACCCGCCGTGGCCTATCTGTGCGAACCCTATCGACCATCGATTATCTTCCCAACAGCTCGATTACAGTAAAGCCCCGAAAATAAAGAACCATCAGAGCAACCAGAGGCAAGACCAGCAGATAACTATCAATCCGATCCAGGATTCCGCCATGACCGGGAATAATCTTGCCCGAATCCTTGACGCCAAAATAGCGTTTCGCCGCCGATTCCAGAAGATCCCCCAGTTGCGCAAAAACCGAAATGACCAGCCCGGGAATAAAGGAGAGCAACAGGGATGCAATCAACAAAGGCAAATTTTCAATCAAAAAAGACCCGGAAAAAACTGTCCACAGGATACTTACCAAACCACTGGCAATGACCCCACCAATCGCCCCCGACCAGGTCTTGTTGGGGCTCAGACGCGGCGCGAGTTTTGGCCCGCCGAGCCACCGCCCAACAAAAAAGGCCGCCGTGTCACTCGCCACCACCAGGGACACAAGAAACAGAATCACCGCCAAGCCACTGGCAGGAAATCCGCCATCAGCCCGCCAATCGGGCAGCATCGTATAGAGCAAATAGAAGGACAGAATTGCCCCCAAAAGCAACAAGGAACCGACCAGATTAACCAAATGCCTGACCAGCATTCCAAAGGGTGGTTTACGATTCCTGACCATCCCCACCCATTCGCCAATCGCCAGCCCGACAATGAGGCCGAGAAAGATCACAAACCAAATGTCGCCCAGATAGAGCACCAGGGCAAAAATCAACAGAATCACTACCGCCGATAGAATTCTTTTTTGTAAATTTGTAAGTGACGACGGTTTGTTATTATTCATTATTATCTCCCAAATCTGCGGTCGCGCAGGGTAAATTCTTGAATCGCTTGGGTAAATTCTGCTTCGCCAAAGTCCGGCCACAGGCAATCGATAAAAACCAATTCACTATAGGCCGATTGGAATAACAGGAAATTACTCAATCTTTGTTCGCCGCTGGTGCGAATCACCAGATCCGGGTCGGGGATGTCGTGGGTATAGAGTCCGGCGGCAAAGTCGCTTTCGCTGGCCTGTTCGGCGGAAATCTCTCCCGCGGCAATGCGTGTGGCAAGGTTTCGGGCGGCCGCCAGAATCTCCTCTCGCGCGCCATAGCTTAAGGCCAGCACCAGATTGCCATGGTGGTTGTCTTTGGTTTCCTGCTCGCCCTTTTCGATCAGTTCGACAATATCGGTGGGGAGTTTGGCGCGGTTGCCAATCACCCGCAATCTGACCCCGCGACGGTTAAGTTCACTGATTTCACTGCGCAGATAGAGCCGCAACAGCCCCATCAGATCGCTGATCTCGTCGGGGGATCTATGCCAATTTTCGCTGGAGAAACTAAAGAGGGTGAGATATTCAACCCCGAGTTCTCCCGCCGCCTTCAGGGTCGCGCGCACCGATTCAACCCCGCGCCGATGGCCCTCGCGCCGCGGTAAACCCCGTTGGCGCGCCCACCGCCCATTGCCATCCATGATGATGGCAACATGGCGCGGCACGGTGGTGTTTTGAGGTTTCAGAGATGTGGATAAGGATTCCTCAGCCGAGCTTACCAGCCTGGGCCGCGACATTGTCTGCGGTTCAGAACTGCCCTTTTTACTGTCAGATCGAGTCGCGGTTACCGTCTCCACCGCTCGGGACTGCCGCGGGAAACTGTCGGAATGGCGGGCAAAAAGCGATTTGATCATCAATCCTGTCCATCGCATAAATCATGCCGAGACCACCAGTGATCTTGACATAGGTCTCGGCAGAAACCATCAGATCTGCATAATCTCTTTTTCTTTATGGTCGAGCGA
>JASGCE010000326.1 GCA_030054295.1 Minisyncoccota bacterium | reverse complement strand
AGGCAGCAAGCCATGTACTTGCCGTGTCGTGGGTCGCATTTCACCATCTGGTTGGCGGGCTCAAAGCACGAGTTGGTTATGTCCGCTACGGTCAGTTGCTCGTGATAGGCTTTTTCGGCCGAAATGATGGGCGAGAAGGTCACCAGGGGGAAGTGGATACGTGGATACGGCACCAGGTTGGTCTGAAATTCGGTGAGGTCAACGTTTAGTGCACCGTCGAACCGGAGGGATGCCGTGATGGAAGAAACGATTTGGCCTATTAAGCGATTCAAGTTGGTGTACGAGGGTCGCTCGATGTCCAGATTTCGGCGGCAGATGTCGTAGATGGCTTCATTGTCGACCATGAAGGCGCAGTCAGAGTGCTCCAACGTGGTGTGCGTCGTGAGAATAGAATTGTACGGCTCGACCACGGCGGTTGCAATCTGAGGAGCAGGGTAGACGGAGAACTCTAGCTTAGATTTCTTACCGTAGTCAACCGAAAGACGTTCCATCAAGAGCGACGCGAAGCCAGATCCCGTGCCACCGCCGAAGGAGCGGAACACCAGAAACCCTTGCAGACCAGTGCACTGGTCCGCCAGTTTGCGTAAACGATCCGTGACCTGGTCAACCAGTGCCTTTCCCACTGTGTAGTGGCCCCGGGCGTAGTTGTTGGCGGCATCTTCCTTGCCCGTGATGAGCTGCTCGGGGTGGAACAGCTGGCGGTAAATTCCCGTTCGTACCTCGTCGACGACGCTTGGCTCCAAGTCGACGAAAATGGCACGCGGCACGTGCTTTCCCGCGCCGGTCTCGCTGAAGAACGTGTTGAATGAGTCGTCCGCTTTGCCGATAGACTTGTCGGAAGGCATCAGGCCGTCGGGTTGAATGCCGTGTTCAAGACAATACAGCTCCCAACAAGCATTACCCATCTGGCAACCGGCCTGGCCAACGTGGATGGAAATGACTTCTCGCATTTTGAAGAAGAGTAAGTTTTTTTAAGAAGAGGCAGAAACGAGGGTTATAGAACAAACAGAAATGTAACGATTCCGTTTGCCCGAATGACCTTCGCAGCTTCTTGCGAGGCATTTAAAAATTTGCGGCCGCACGCTGGTCGCGGAAGTTACGTCACAGGTTGGTAGGCGGAGTTCAGGTGATGAGTGTGCGAGAATTGGGTACTTCTAACTTACCAGCAGTGGAGTCTTCGACATGAGCTCTTTCCTGAAGAAGTTGAGACGCAAGAACCAAGAGAGTTCACCATCTCACGATCCAAATGAAGCAAGCGTTCCCGAGGAAGACACGGGGAGCGACGCACCGCAGGTTTGGCGGCGTCTATTAAAAAAAATAGGGTGAACAGTATTTAATAACTACGCGTAGCAGTGCGCTATGCATCGGGCTCAGCTCTGCCATAGGGATACTACGTCGCATGGTGCACTGTTTGATTGTGTGTATTTACGTTTAAGTTAGTGGGGGGGGGGGGGGGGGGTCCACATTTTCTTAGCACACGCTTCGACACCCCCCCCACCTTTCCTTACGCACCTG
>JASGCE010000325.1 GCA_030054295.1 Minisyncoccota bacterium | reverse complement strand
CTAAAGACTTTGCATTCGCAAAGTCAAGCGCGACGACGCTCAGAGTGACACAAAAGTGATTTTTTCTGACTTTCCTAAAGGGGGGGGACAGATTCATCAATTATCCTACGGCAGTTTGACCGGACTGTCGGCCAGGCTGCGGAGATAGAGCAGCACATTGGCGCGATCCTCGGCCTTAGACAATCCGGCAAAAGCCATTTTGGTTCCGGGGACTACAGCCTGCGGTTTGGCCATAAAATGATTCAATTTTTCAAAGTCCCAAGCATTTTCGGCCTGCCCCTTCATAGCGGAGGAATAGGCATAGCCTTCATGAGAGGCGACCTTACGACCAACGATTCCCCACAGATTGGGGCCAACGCCATTGGGGCCATCCTTGACGAAGTTATGGCAGGTCTGGCACTTCTTGGCAGTCTCCTGCCCAGCTGCAAGGTTAGCTGCCGCAAGGAGGGGCGCAATCGGGGGCAACTCCGCCGCTGCCGCTGGTGCCGCCGCGCTGGTCGCTGCCGCGCCTGTCTCGGCTGTCGCTATGACGAAGCTATTCTTGTCGATTGGCTTGGGCGAGACTAGACCCTCCCCCACCAGCCCAACCACCATAAACAATAGGAGGGCAACCAGTACAGCCGCAGCGATCTTATTTACCAATAATGGGTCTTTCATTCTGTCATCCCTAGGTTTCGGTCGATTCAAATTATCAGATAGCCCATGGCACAAATTTAATCAAGCCATGAATTAAGACCATCGGTCTAATTTAACCGCACAGGCAAAAAAGATGCTCGGTTCAAACGCGAACCGAGCCCCTTCTGTTCCAACCAAAATGATCTCGAACCTATTTGGCCGCAGGGTTTGCCGCGGCGCCGCC
The DNA here is from genome assembly GCA_030054295.1 of Minisyncoccota bacterium. GTDB lineage: Bacteria > Pseudomonadota > Alphaproteobacteria > Elsterales > Elsteraceae > JASGCE01. The sequence goes on along the minus strand of JASGCE010000325.1, from coordinate 670 downwards.
AGACTGGGTCGAGCTGGTCTGATTGCTGGCCTTTGCGGGCGCGGCCGACTGGCTCGAGCTAGAGCCAGTCTGGCTCGCCGTATTGGCGGATTTTTTGCCCGAATCGCGGTTTTGGATCGCACCCGCTGGCACTGAGCCCGTCCCATCAACCCGCCGCGCCGGAGCCAGACTGTTCTGGGAAGCCGTAACATTATCCTTTGCCGCCATCTTTCCCATATAGGTGGTCTGGGATTGCGGGCTCGGCTTGCCCGCAGAATTTTCGGTACCGGCCATCACGGATGCAGCCATCAGGCTGCTGACCAGGCTTGCCGAGACGGCCAAAATAATCCGACGACCAGTGACACGGGCCAAACCATTCAACTGGCGGGTGGTCAAAAATTTGCTCTTCATCTCAATCTCCATTAAAAATAAGGTTAATCGTTCTAGTCCAATTGTTCGTCGATCATCGTCCAATGATCTTAAGCCAAGACTAGAGCCAAACCGTAAATCGACGGTTAAAGGGCGGAGATTATATTCTAAGTTGTTTTTAATCTATGGGGGGGTAGTGGATATGCTGGGCAAATAGGGGCAAGCTAGCTCTGTTCACTTTAAAACCTAAATCATTTCGTTTATAGAGGGGGGCGGATGCCCCAGACTGTCTCAAAATGCTTGTAAGGGGTCAACACAGACC
>JASGCE010000111.1 GCA_030054295.1 Minisyncoccota bacterium | reverse complement strand
GCGACCTCGAGCCCGCGTTGAATATCGCCCTTGGCATCGGCGATGGTTTTGCCGTGCTCGCGCGACAGTGCCTCGGCTAGTTTGTTCATGTCGCGGTGGAGCAGCTGGACAAAGGCCATCATGACGCGGGCGCGCCGTTGCGGGTTGGTGGCTCCCCAGGCCCTTTGCGCCAGCTTGCAGTTCTCTACCGCTGCGGCCAGTTCGGCCTTGCTGGCCAGGGCGACCTTGGCCTCGACCTTGCCGGTTGCCGGATTAAAAACATCGGCAAAACGACCCGATTGCCCTTTTACGATTTTGCCGCCAATAAAGTGACCGATTTCCACGAGGAACCTCCAGTGATGATGGGTAATTGTAAAACTTCGTGCTAGCGTCGCCTTGGTGTTCCACCACGGGGACGACGATAGTTCTTGACGAGAGAGCCTATAGTGATCCAGCCAATCCAAACTACAGCCATGATGATGATCAGTATGACAATCCGCGATGAACGGGGAAAATAGGGATGGAGACTAAACTCGATCAGACGATTGATCCATTGGTCAAAAAATAACATTTTCTCGGGACCTCCCTATGTGTAAATGCCGCATCGTCGTAAGGCTAGTACTCCCGTTATGGTATGGGTTACAGGGCTGACCCGCACTGTTCTAACCCAAAGATTGATTATAGATTGATTAAAGATTAGCAAATAAACGACCAAATTGCCAGAGAATTGATGATGGGGGGGAGAGGGTTGGTAGTGATGGTTTTGCTCGTTTTTTGATTTCCGCCTTGTAAAACCAACTCTATTGGCTCAAATCATCCATGAGTCTCTGGGTTTCGTTCAGGATTTTAAGTATCTTTTGATAGTGTTTAACCTCATCAAAAGAAAGTGCAAGCCCTTTGCGATCCTTCAGCCATTTCTGCGCGGGTTGGTAGCCGCCGATGGTAAATTCCCAAACCTCGGGTGGCACCAGATCAAAATACTGCTCGCGGTTGATATAGATGCGGTGCTGGCGATAGTCGATTGATCCTACCTTGCCACCCTCGGCACCAAGGTATGGATTGGTCAAGGTGCCAATTGCCGAATCCTCCATCAGATGGAGCCGACGAAGCTGCTCGCCATAACCACTGTAGTGATTAAACCGGGCGGCATCGGTTGGAAAAGGGATGCGCGGAAAATCGCTTTTTAAAAACTCGGAATAGGTTTCGCGGTAGTTACGATCGTGCAGATAGCCGTAAATATAGTCAAAAACCTTGACCTCATCCGGCCTTGCATCCGCGGTCTTGACGCGAAAATCATCACCCTGCGGCGGAATAAATTGACCCTTGAGTCCCGCGGCCTTACATATTTTTGCATAGAGTTTCGGGTCGAAATTCAACCGCACCCCATGATCGGGCAATTCGCCATTGCCGTTCTGCGGATAGAGATAGAGGGGGAAACTTGAACCGATCTCCGAGGTTTTATTGGAAACCAAGGATGACTCGCTGATCAAATCATGGATAAAGCAGTGGTGAAAACCGTTTGTACCTTTTTGTTGCCGCGTCAGCGATAGACCAATGTTATGATGACCCAAAAAATGATTCATCACTCGTTCACGACGATGTACTGCTACATGTTGATTATAAATTGTATATCTAACATCGAATGGTCTATAGGTAATTGGTGTAATCTGATTTTCCCATTTAGCTTCGGCTAATGCTGCTTTGGACTTTTTATAATTCCATTGGTCTTGACTGCAAAGCTTAAAAGAGAGTCGGGCTTCAAGCTCGTCATAGGAATTTAAAAGTAATTTAACCTTCTTTTTTGCATCACCAATTGACCATGAAATAGCAAACTCGTCGTGTGTTGTGACGATCCCGGGTGCAGGACGCCCCATTGGCGAAAACAACTCAGAAATTCTAAAACCAACATTGTATGACAACTCAAGTTCAAAGTCGGTTTGCTTAAAAATCCATTGGGGTGCCTGTGGCACAATTTGGTTTGCAACAAATGACAATGAATTTTGCAATAATGTTTGATATTTTGCTTCTCGGCTGCCCCAAACATCAATGTGATTTACAGTCGCAAGGGGTTTTATTGTATTTTCTTTTTGCTTTTTCTTGAATGCAATAATCAAAGCGACACCCTGCATAATGTCAAATACATTAGTATCAGCACTACCATCTGGACTTCTTTCTTTTTTCTTTGAATTGCCATGAAGGTCTACAATGTAAATTTTGTTGAAACTATTGAGTAAATGATGCCTCATATCCATAAATGTTGGATTATCAAGATAGCTATGATTAGTGATAAAACCAAGTATACCTTCACCATTTTTATCGATCATATAGGTCGCAAAACGAATAAATTTGACATAGTCATCGGACAGCCATTTTGCCTGTGCCGGCCGTTTCAGTACATCGCTAACTTTGTAATCGCCAATAAGCTTTTTGATCCATTTACCTTTGTTAGATGAATGCCCTGCATAGGGAGGGTTACCAATTATACACATAATGGGTGTTTGTGTTTTCAATTGGTTTGCTTCATTCGCTTCATTGGCGAGCCATTGAGCGAATGGAATATCAATTTGACGAAAATGCCCTTCTTCAAGGCTATTTGTCAAATATACACTGAATCGTGGTGGTGTTTCACTTGGAATGTATTTCAATTGCTTTAAAGTTAATTCTATTTTCATAAAACAAACGGCATAACTCGCCATTAACAATTCAAACCCATGAACTCTAGGAATAAGCTCATGTTCGATATACCTATTCCAATAACCGGGGGCAATTTGATTTACCCTTTCAGCAATAATCTTGATCACCCCAATTAGAAATGTTCCTGAGCCAGCAGCAGGATCGAGAATTTGAACGCGAAAAAATTGTTTATATTCAGTAACATCTTTATCCTTAATCCGCTTGGTTTGCTTAACAACAACCTTGCTGGTGTCGGCCATTCCGTCGCTGAGGCCAAATTCCTTTACCAGCACCTCGTCAACCGCGCGGACGATAAAATTGACCACCGGTTCGGGCGTGTACCAGACTCCGCGGGCCTTGCGTTTGGCCGGGTCATAGGCGGCGAGAAATGTCTCGTAAAAATGGATAAAGGGGTCTTCCTGGGCGGTGGACTTGCCAAAATCCTTGAGAATCAATGACATGTCGGCAGCGCGGTAAATGGTGCAGAGGTCTTCGATAATCAGGGCGATCTTGGGCTGCAAACTGGCCCCGGCGATAAAGCCGAACAGCTCGTGCAAAAACGGGTTCGACCGCGGCATATAGTGCAGTATGGCGGTACGGCTGAATTGACTGCCATCGAGGGCGTTCAACCGCGCGGCAAAAAGCCCATAGGCGAGGGTTTCGGCATAGAGATCGGCAAATTCTTTCGTCGCAATGTCTTGAATCAAATTCTCCCTGAAGGCCTGATACTGGCTGTAAAGGGCTGATGAACGGTCACCTTGCCCTTGTTCATCATCTTGCAGAACCAAGGCCAGGACACCGCGAATCAGCACGGCCTTGCGAGACATCCGCTCGGCCAGATCATCGGCAGTTTGGATCGACTGGGGTTTTCGTTCGACAAAATCATTTAAGGCATGGATGAATCGCGTAAAATTCTCCGGGATGGCCTCGATCTTGCCCTGGGTTGTCAAGCGGGCGATGGCAATATGGTCGCTGGCCGTACCGTCATAGATAAATTCAAATTCAATCCCGTTGGTATAGATAAGATTAGACAATCCTTCGCTATATCTTTGTTTTTGCTCAAGGTTAAAGCCTTCGAGGTTGCGAATATCAAGGGTTGGTTTCAAGTCCTTATGTTCGCACCAGCCGACTGGAATTCCCTTGCGGGTAAAGACAAAATCAGGCGCACCGATGCCTTCCAATCGGCGCGGTTCGTTGATCACCTCGACCGATTGAACAATGGTTTTGAACAGTTTTTCCAAGGCCGGTCGATAGCTATGTTCGGTAGCCTGTCCCGATTCGAATTTCTGTCGAACTGTTGATAAATATTCGCTGATTGCCATAAGCAATATTTAGCATAACTCTGGCCAAAATCACTATGCAAATTAACTACGGCTTAATTCATCCAAATCCACCACCACCCTTGTAAATTTGTCCAAAACCAGCTATTGCCTTGGCTATGAAGCCAGAAATTGCCAGCCCCGCAGCACCCGCCAAGAACCAGGCCCTTGGTCTATTCAGCCACCGTAAATTCTGGGCGGCGAGGTTTGGCGCGGCCCCGATTCTGCCCACCAGCCGGACCGAGATGGAGGAACTCGGGTGGGATAGTTGCGATATCATCGTCGTCACCGGCGATGCCTATGTCGATCACCCCAGTTTTGGCATGGCGATCATCGGTCGCCTGCTGGAGTCCCAAGGCTTCCGCGTCGGCATCATCAGCCAGCCCGACTGGACGGATCCGAAGGCCTTTACCGCCCTTGGCAAGCCCAATCTGTTTTTTGGCGTGACAGCTGGCAATATGGATTCGATGGTCAACCATTACACCTCCGACCGCCGCATTCGCCGCGACGATTCCTACACCCCGGGCGGCGAGGCGGGCAAGCGACCCGACCGCGCGGTGATCGTCTACAGCCACGCCTGCCGCGCTGCCTTCCCGGGAGTCGCGGTAGTCATCGGCGGTATCGAGGCCTCGCTGCGCCGCATCGCGCAATATGACCATTGGACCGAGCAGGTGCGCCGTTCGGTGCTGCTGGATGCCAAGGCCGATCTGCTGGTCTATGGCAATGCCGAGCGGGCCATCGTCGAGATCGCCCACCGCGCCGCCCGCCGCGAAGAGCCCAAATTGATGCGCGGGATTCGCGGCACCGCCTATGTTCTCGACCAGATTCCCGAGGGCCGCGATATCGAGACTCCAACCCTGGTCGATGAGCGCAAGGAGTTTATTCCGCCCGATCCCTACGCCACCAAGGCCGACAAGATCGACCATAATGCCAAGGCGGGAGGGGAGGAGTCACCGCCGCCCCCCCGCGAATCGACTCACGAATTCCTCCAGGCCCGTGGCAAGGGCGGTGATCTGGTGCGGCTGCCCGACTATGAAGACCTGGTGGTGGATCGGATTCTCTATGCCCATGCGTCGCGGATACTGCATCAGGAGAGTAATCCCGGCAATGCTCGCCCCTTGATACAAAAACACGGGGATCGTTTTGTCTATCTCGAGCCGCCGCCGATTCCCCTGACCACGCCCGAGATGGACGGAGTCTATGACCTGCCCTATGCCCGCGCGCCGCACCCGACCTATGGCGAGGCCAAGATTCCGGCCTGGGAGATGATCCGATTCTCGGTCAATATTATGCGCGGCTGTTTTGGCGGCTGTAGTTTCTGCTCGATCACCGAACACGAGGGGCGGATTATTCAGTCGCGCTCCGAGGCCTCGATCCTGCGGGAGATCGAGGAGATTCGCGACAAGGTGCCGGGCTTTACCGGGGTCATCTCCGACCTTGGCGGGCCGACCGCCAACATGTACCGCATGGCCTGCAAGGATAAAAAAATCGAAGAGATCTGCCGCCGTCCATCCTGTGTTTTTCCCGATATTTGCAAGAACCTCAACACTTCGCACGATGATCTGATCGCCCTTTATAAAAAGGCGCGGGTTCTGCCCGGGGTCAAGAAGATTCTGGTCGCCAGCGGATTACGATATGACCTGGCGGTGCAGAGCCCGGAATATGTCAAGGAACTGGTGACCCATCATGTTGGCGGCTATCTCAAGATCGCCCCCGAACATACCGAGGTCGGGCCCCTGTCGATGATGATGAAGCCGGGCATGGGCCATTACGACAAGTTCAAGGAGATGTTTGAACACTATTCCAAACTGGCGGGCAAGAAACAATATTTGATTCCATATTTTATTGCCGCTCACCCGGGGACTAAGGACGAGGATATGATGAACCTCGCCCTCTGGCTTAAAAGCAACCAGTACCGCGCCGATCAGGTGCAGAGTTTCCTGCCATCCCCCATGTCGCTGGCCGCGGCCATGTATCACAGCGGCACCAACCCATTACGGCCGGTAAAGAGGGTAGGGGGGCAGGAGGTATTCTCGGCCAAGGGCATCAAACAGCGAAGGCTGCACAAGGCATTTTTGCGCTACCACGACCCAGCCAACTGGCCACTGTTGCGGGAGGCTTTGAAGCGAATGGGGCGAGCGGATTTAATCGGCCCTGGTAAACAGCATCTGATTCCTAACTGGCAACCCGTCGGCTATAGCGAAGCCGAGGGTAGTCGCCGCGCGGGCGGAAAGGCCGGCAGTAACTTCCGCACCCAACATACAAGGCCCGCCATGAAGGCGCGGGGATAGGCTGGTTCAGGGTTGGAATATTGCTATTGATTTGCTCTTGATTTAAGGTTATTTTATAATGGCTGGACAATGGTTTAGTCAAGTTTAAGCAAGAAAACGCTTTTCTATCGTTGGATTTATGGTCGATTAAACATTAATTAATAAGGAGAATTTAATGACTCTAAATTTTAACTTTATCGAGAATTTAAAGGGCGAACCACGGGTCAGTCTCCGTGCCGGTGATGTGTTGTTCGAGATTGGTGACCCAGCGGATTCAATGTATTTTGTCGAATCGGGAATGGTGCGAATCGGCACTGGCCAGTTTGTCTTCGAGGAGGCAGGTGACGGCACCATCGTCGGCGAACTGGGAATCATCGATGGTACAGCCCGCAGTGCAACTGGCTGGGCGGCGGTGGAATCGACTCTGATCAAGGTCTCGCCGGATCGGTTTTTTGAACTGGTGCGCGACAATCCTGACTTTGCTCTGGCGATCATGCGGGTCATTGCCAAACGCCTGCGGATCATGAACCGCCGAGTCTTCAGCGTCGAATCGATCGTGAAACCCGCGACGGAGAATTGAGGCTGGCAGGGCCAGTTCGATTCTTTATCCTTTTTGTTATAAGTCGTTGGTTCCCCTTTATGTTTGGTTGCAAGGCTGCCTTTTGAAGGATTTAAATGCCTGTCTTGAGACTGCAAAGCGAGGTCGTTAGGAGGGATGCCTTAAATGGGTACAGGTAATGCCTATGGCGAATCAGAAATCTAAATTTTTGTGCTGCTGATTGTTAGAATTGTTCTATAAATCAAGCTTAAAGATTCTGGTGTTAGATTTCCTTTAGAAAGTGCAGAAATTATGTCAATGTGTAAAGCTGATGAAATTAATTTTGACAAATTTAAAGTATTGGTATTAAAAATAGAAGATTGTGTAGCAATTAGATCATAAATCATGATGCCTATATCTATAGCAATTAATGCGTTTAATCTTTTTCTTGCTTCTAAGTTATCATATTTAGCTAATGTTGAATTGAGTTCAATAGGTGCGAATTTAAAAAAGTAAAATGATGCATATCCTGCGATCCTAAACATACTTATGTTTGGATAGTTTAACTTATTTCCTTTCAACTCATTAATAATTTTGGAAACTACAGATTCTAATTCACGTATGTTGACTTTTAATTCTAAACTAAATTTCTCCTGATAGAAACTAGTAGATGTAAGAATAGCTTGTGTAATAAATGAATGTGCATTTTTTGAAAATAGTTCAAAGTTTTTAAAATTTAACAAATGATTTGAATCCAAGCTTTTCACTTTTGACCTTGTTCTTAAATACGAAAGATCAAGTTCATTTTTAATGTTAAAATTATCACCGTAGTATAAACTGTCCTCTATAGTCATAATTTCCTCCACAGTTCAAAAGCAATTTATTAAGCTAAAATATACACAAAATAACAGTTTGTGCAATTTAAATTTTGTTTATAGTCGGTTAACTTGAGAATTTAAAATTTTGGTTAGATTTCAATTACACTCCATATTCGTCATTGCGAGGCTCCTCGCCGCGCCGTAAGGCGCATAAGCGAGGAGGCCGTGGCAAT
>JASGCE010000110.1 GCA_030054295.1 Minisyncoccota bacterium | reverse complement strand
GCGATGTGCTGATCGCCATCTCGACCAGCGGCCGCAGTGCCAATGTCGTGGCGGCCCTCAAGGTCGCGCGGGAGATGAAGATGCTGACCATTGGTTTTACCGGGGCTGAGGGGCGCGACATGACCGAACTCTGTGACCATCTGTTGGCGGTTCCCGCGACCCGCACCAACCGAATTCAGGAGATGCATATTGCCATCGGCCATATGCTCTGCGGGGCGATTGAAGCCAGGCTTGATTAGGGCTTTTAACGACAGGGGGAATCGGTTAAAGTCTCGACCAGAATGATTTATGACCAACCCGCGATGCAATGAGAGACTGATATGATTAAGATATGGACAAAAAATGAACCGTCATTGCCGCCGCTCGAAAACCGAGCGGGCTGGCAATCCAGTGGGGAGTTTGAGGGGCGTAAGCCCCTCATCAATAATGAATTTTTCTTCTCGGGCTTACGCCCTTTCTGGATTGCCAGCCGCTTCGCGGCGGCAATGACGAGTTTTATGGTTATGTTCCTGATGGCTGTTCTATGGCTTAAACCCGCATCTGCCGCCGAAGGCGAATCCAAGATCGTCGCCCTGGTCAATGCCGATATTATCACCGAATTTGATATCGAGGCCAAAACCAATTTCCACGCCGTCAGCAGCACCAAGCCCCTGACACCAGAAGTGCGCAAGCAACTGCGGCCGCAGGTGATTCAGGAACTGATCGACGAGACTCTCCAGCTGCAAGAGATCAGTGCCCGCGGCGTCACTGTCGATGACAATGCCGTTCTGCAATCGATTGAGGGGATAGAGAAGGATAATAACATGGCCGCGGGCGGCCTGATGGAGCTTCTGACCAAAAACAAGGTTCCGCGCGAAAGCTATTTGCGTTATGTCAAGTCGCAGATTGGTTGGAATCAGGTGGTGCAGATCCGCTCACCCGCCGTCTCGCCGGTGTCGGAGGCGGAGGTCGATAGCCAGATTCAAACTATCCAAAACGCCTTTGGCAAGCCCGAATCCTTGATTGCCGAGATCGTCCTGCTCCACTCCAGCCCGATCAGTCAGGCCGAGCATTTGCAACAGGCTCAGTATCTGGTCAAGCGGCTGCGCGACGGCGGGGATTTTTTAAAACTGGCCCAGGAATTCTCGGAATCCATCACCTCGATCGACGGGGGGCGAATCGGCTGGGTTCACCCCAAACAACTCGAACCCGAGATCGATGAGGCCATCGCCAACCTTTCGGTGGGTCAAACCAGCGATGTGATCAAGACCGCGCGGGGATTCTCGATCATCAAGATTCTTAACCGTCGCGTCGGGATGATTGCCGATCCCAATAGCCGCCAGGTCACTCTCCAAAGGCTGCTGTTCAAGAACACCAAATCAACCACCGCCAGCGCAGCAAATGATAAGGAGATACTCGCCAAACAGATCGAACCGCTGCGGCGCGGACAAAAAAGCTGCGATGAATTCCTGACCGCTGGTCTTAAGGCCGGTGCCGTCAATGCCGGCCTTGAATCCCGCAAGGTCTCTGACCTCGGCAATGACGAGCGCGACGCTGTCAGCAATCTGGATGAACTTCAGGTCAGCAGCCCATTGAGCGGCAGCCTCGGCACCGGCCTCATCATGGTCTGCCAGTGGAGCGGCGGAGAGAAGATGCCCTCGCGCGAACAGGTTCGTAACAGCCTGAGCCGCCAGCGATTCGGCCGCCAGAGCTACAAGCTGCTGCGCGACCTGCAAAGCCGAGCCTTTATCGAAATCCGTGCCGAATGAGGCCATTATGAACCGACCAGGCCCGCTGGTCTTGACCATGGGCGAACCGGCCAGCATCGCCCCCGAGATTACGGCTAAACTCTGGCATCTGGTGCGGGAAGCGGGGCGAGCCGACTGGCAGTTTCTGGTCATTGGCGAGCCAGAACTCTACCGCCAACTGGGGCTGAAGGTGGCTCTCATTACCAAACCCGCCGAAGCCCTTAGCCATTTTAACACTGCCCTGCCAGTGATGGTTGAATCCCTGCCGGTTACGGTCAAGCCGGGGATCATGGATCGCGCCACTGCCCCCGCCACCATCGCCTCGATTAGCCGCGCGGTTGATCTGGTGCAGCAGGGGCAGGCCGCCGCCATCATCACCAACCCGATCAACAAGGCGCAACTTCAGGGCGCGGGTTTTGGCTTCCCCGGCCATACCGAATATTTGCAGGAACTGTCGCGGCAGCACCAAGCCTCGACCGACAATCACGCCGTGATGATGCTGACCAGCGAGCGACTCCAGCCGCCGCTGCGGGTTGTTCCGATTACCGTTCATCTGCCCCTGCGCGATGCGGTTACTGCCCTGACGGCCGAGCGGATCATCACTACCGCCACCGTTACCGCCCACGACCTCCGCAGCCGATTTGCCATTGCCGAGCCACGGTTAGCGGTGGCGGGTTTAAACCCCCATGCCGGGGAGAAAGGCACCATCGGGCGAGAGGAGATCGAGATCATGACTCCGGCCATCACGGCCCTGCAGCAACAGGGAGTTAATATCTCTGGCCCATTTTCTGCCGACAGTCTGTTTCACGATGCGGCGCGGCAGGCCTATGATGCGGTACTCTGCCCGACCCATGATCAGGCCTTGATACCGCTCAAATCGCTGGATTTTAGCGGCGGAGTCAACTGCACCCTCGGTTTGGATTTTATCCGCACCTCGCCCGATCATGGCACGGCCCTTGACATTGCGGGTCAGAACCGCGCCGACCCGACCAGCCTCTTTGAAGCGGTCAAGCTGGCGGCGCGGATGGTGCAGAATGGACGATAGGGATTACCTCGCGCGGCTCGAGAACTTGCCGCCCCTGCGGGAGGTCATAGCCGCCCACAGTCTGGGGGCCAAAAAGGGTCTTGGCCAGCATTTTCTGCTCGATTTAAATCTGACCAACAAGATCGCCCGCAGCAGCGGCGATCTGCACGGAGTCACAGTTATTGAGATCGGCCCCGGCCCGGGCGGCCTGACCCGCGCCCTGTTGGCCGCTGGTGCCGAATCTGTGATTGCGGTGGAACGCGACCGCCGCTGCATCGCCGCCCTCGCCCCCTTGGTCGAGGTGGCCGAGGGGCGGCTTCGCGTGATCGAGGCCGATGCCCTTACGCTTGATTTGCCCAGCCTGCCCGCGCAGCTAGGTCTGCCCGCGCGGCCCTTAAGATTGATCGCTAATCTGCCCTATAATGTGGCGACTCCGCTGATGGTGCGGGCGGTCTATGATGCCCAATCCTATCAGCAGATGACCCTGATGTTTCAGCGCGAAGTCGCCCGTCGGATAGTCGCCGCCGCCGCGAGTGAAGACTATGGTCGCTTGGCGGTTTTGGTGCAGTCGGTGGCGCGGGCGCGGCTGGATTTTGAACTTTCGCCCAAGGCCTTTACCCCTGCTCCGGCCGTGACCTCGGCGATTGTCCAGATCACCCCCTTGAGTCGTTCCGAGCGCGGCGAGATTCCGGCTTTGAAAACCATCGAACAGGTGACTCAGGCAGCCTTTGGCCAGAGGCGCAAAATGCTGCGCAGTGCCTTGACCAGCCTGACGAGCGATCCGCTGGCACTCTTGCAGGCCGCTGGCATCGATGGCACCCGCCGCGCCGAGACCCTCAGCCTGACCGAATTCCATCGGCTGGCAGTGGCGTTTGAGGGGTTAGACACCATCTGTTAATAATTGTAAAGACAAGAAAGGCTACGCGGAATCCTTTTCGATTGTCATTCCCCGCCAGGTTGCCCCGTAAGGGGCAAACGCAGACGGGGAATCTCCCTTCCTTTTTTACTGTTTGAAAGCAAAGCGAGATTCCCCGTCTGCGTTTGCTTCGTCACCGAAGCAACCTGGCGGGGAATGACAATCGGGGAGGGCGGTTGCTTCGTAACCGAAGCAACCTAGCGGGGAATGACAATCGGGGAGGGCGTTTGCTTCGTCACCGAAGCAACCTGGCGGGGAATGACAATGGGTGAGGTGCGGGCGAACTGTGGCTGTTTTTCCGCCCCCGCATCCATCTTCCATTATGCTGCAAAATCGGCTAGAGTCTCCGCAGTTTTTAACCTTTGCATAGGAAAACCCATGTCCAGTTCCATCCACGACAAGATCGCCGCCGAGATTGCATCCGAACCGGTTGTGCTTTTTATGAAGGGGACACCGGTCGCGCCGCAATGTGGATTCTCGGCGACGGTGGTGCAGATTCTGACCCAACTCGGGGTGCCTTTTAAGGGCATCAATGTTCTGGCCGATGCCGAACTCCGCCAAGGAATCAAGGAGTTCAACAACTGGCCGACCATTCCTCAGCTCTTTATCAAGGGCGAGTTCATCGGCGGCTGCGACATTGTCAAGGCATCATATCAGTCGGGCGAGTTGGCCCAGCAATTGACCGATGCTGGGATTAATCTCGGCCAAAATGCATAACCCTTTGTTACGGTAAGGCCTTGTCTATTCAACTCTATAATCTGCTCGACCATCAAAAGTCGGTCTTTGTGCCGATGGATCCCACCCGAGTCACGCTCTATGTCTGCGGCCCCACGGTCTATGATGTGCCCCATATTGGCAATGCCCGCTCGGCGGTGGTTTTTGACATTCTGGCGCGGTTGTTGCGGCATGAATATGGCGGCGATTCGGTGGTATTTGTCCGCAACATTACCGATGTTGACGATAAGATCAATGCCGCGGCCCTCGACCGTGGCATTACCATTCGCCAATTGACCGAGGATACCTATCAGGCCTATCTGGATTCGATGAAGGCCATTGGCGTGGCCGCGCCCGATATTCAGCCGCGCGTCACCGAGACCATCCCCGAAATCATCGCCATGATCGAGGCCCTGATTGCTCGCGGCCATGCCTATGTCGCCGAGAATCATGTCTTGTTCTCGGTCAAGTCAGCCTGTGATTACGGGCGACTATCGGGGCGGAGTCGCGCCGACATGATCGATGGCGCGCGCATCGAGATCGCCCCCTATAAACGCGACCCAGCCGATTTTGTTCTGTGGAAACCCTCCTCGGCCGAATTGCCGGGGTGGGACTCGCCTGAATCCTGGGGCGGCGGGCGCGGTCGCCCCGGCTGGCATATCGAATGTTCGGCCATGATTGCCAAGCACCTCGGTACCAGTATCGATATTCACGGCGGCGGCAATGACCTGATTTTCCCCCACCACGAGAACGAGCGGGTTCAGAGCCAATGCGCCCATGATGGCGCAGTGCTAGCTGGCTACTGGGTGCATAATGGCATGTTGACGGTCGATGGTCAGAAGATGTCCAAGAGTCTCGGCAATTTTATCACTGTGCCCGAGGTTCTCGACTGGGGATTCCCGGGGGAGGCGATTCGGTACTATATGCTCAAGAGTCACTATCGCTCCCCCATGGACTGGACGCGCGATGGCTTGGCTGCGGCCTGGAAGGAGTTGGATGGATTCTATCAGCTGCTGCGGCGGCATCCTAAGCTGCCGCATAATCAGCCGAACCAGATAGATGCCGAGTTTTTTCGCGCCTTGGGTGATGATTTGAACAGTCCACTGGCCTTGACGGTCTTGCATGGCCTGGCCAATGCAACACGAGTCCAGTCTGACTCCGCGGGTTTTCTGGCGGGAGCCGCCAAGATTCGCAGCCTGGGAGAGAGTCTCGGGATTTTGCAGGCCGACCCTGAACAGTGGTTTACGGGGATGATTACGGTCAATAGCGATTGGATCGAACAGCGGATTGCCGACCGTCAGGCGGCTCGGCTTCGCAAGGACTTCGCCGAGGCCGACCGGATTCGCGGCGAACTGCTGGACAAGGGGATCGTGCTGGAAGACAATAACGGCAAGACGGTCTATCGGGTTGATGCGAAGGTGTGAGGGGGTTGACTCACCCCCTTTTGCGTTCCACCGCCAGTGACAGCAGCCCAAGAATCGTCGAGCCAACCATCAAAAACAACGACACGGCATTCAAACTTGGGCTAGAGCCCATCCTCATCCGCTCAAACATCGCCACCGTGAGCGGCGGATTCGACCCCACCAACATCAAACTGGTGCTGAAATTCTCGAACGACATTAAGAAAGATACTACGCCGCTGCCAACCAGGGCTGGCACCAAAAAGGGCAAGGTGATGGTGCGGAATACCACCGCTGGTGTCGCCCCGAGGTTCAAGGCCGCCTCCTCGAGGCTGCGATCAAACTTGCGCAGCCGCGCCGCAATCACCATGGTCGCAATGGTGGCAATAAAACTAAACTGCCCCAGTACCACCAGAAATGTTCCCGGGCGCAAAAACTGCACCGTCCAGCCATAGCGCGACTCCAGACCATTGGCGATGCTGCTCGAGAATACCAGCACCGAGATACCGATAATCACCCCCGGCACCACCAGTGGCGCAATCATCAAGATATAGACGAAGGACTTGCCGGGAAACTCATACCTTTCAAACAAAAAGGCCGTGGTCGTCCCCACCACCAGGGCGAGGATCGTCACCATGGTCGCATTGAACAGACTATTGCCCATGGCCACCATCAGGCCGCGGTCGTGGAACAGCCCGAGGTGCGGCTCGGCATCGCCAAAAAACCACAGGCTGGTAAAGCCCTTCCAGGGCAATGCCGCAAACTGCGAATCGTTAAAGGCAAAGACCGCCACCACCAACAGGGGCGCGACCAGATAGACAAAAAACAGAACGATAAATAAGCGAAAGAGCCATTTATAGATTGCTCGCTGGGGAATTGATGGCAACATGGTTTACACCCCTCCCATAGTGCGCGACAGGGACTGGCCGGTCAGGCGCAGCCCCATCCATACTATCAGGGTTGAGGTTAGCAACAGCACCACGCCGAATGCCGCGCCGAACTCCCAGTTGAAGCGGGTGATGAATTGCGAATAGATGAGTTCGGTAAACCACTGTGCCGACTTGCCGCCCAACATCGATGGCGTCAAATAGTTGCCGAGGTTGAGCATAAAGACGATGATACAGCCCGACACTATGCCCGGCTTGGCATGGGGGATGATGATCTTCCACAGGACGATCCAGCCATTGCCGCCGAGGTCGTAGCCGGCCTCGATCTGGGCATCGTCGAGGCTCTCGAGCACCGAGACCAGCGGCACTATCATAAAGAGCATCGAGGTATAGATGAGTCCTGACATTAGGGTTATGTCGCGGTAGAGAAACTCGATCGGCTGGTCGATGATATGCAGATGCAACAGCACCCATGATATGAGACCCGTCTCGCGCAGGATAATCATCCAGCCGAGGACTCGCACCAGTTCGCCGATCCAAAAGGGCAACAGGCAGCTGAGATAGAGCGCGGTTTTACTCCGTCCCTGCGCGACCTTGGAAATGTAAAGCGCGACCGGCCAGCAGATCACCAATGTCAAACCCGTCGCCAGAACCGACATCCAGACCGTCCGCCACAGGGTGTAGTTATAGACCGTGGAGCCAAATAGATTCTGATATTGCAGCAGGCTAAACTCGGTCTGACCATTGCCGATTCGTTCCTGGAACGACAGCCAGACTATGGACATTTGCGGTATAATCAGCAGCAGCCCAATCCACAGGACAAAGGGCAGGAGCAGCAGATAGAAACTCATCTGCCGCAGCGACTGTCTTTTGGTGAACATGCTTGCCCTCCGCGGTTGGGATTATTATGGTTGCAGATAGTAAATCATCATTGATAAGCACTGGTCAAGAAGGATAAAAAATGGGTTTGATTTGGATTGTTTTTGATTGTCATTCCCCGCCAGGTTGCTTCGCCTGCGAAGCAACCGCAGACGGGGAATCTCGCTTTGTTTTCCCATAAAAAAAAGAAGGAAGAAAGATTCCCCGTCTGAGTTTGCCCCTTACGGGGCAACCTGGCGGGTAATGACAATGATCTGTCATGGTTGCAAGGCGGAGCCTTGCTGGGTTCGGGCGAAGCCCGAGCGGTCTGGCGGCAGCCAGCGCG
>JASGCE010000324.1 GCA_030054295.1 Minisyncoccota bacterium | reverse complement strand
GATATTGGCCAGCGAACTTAACCACCTTGTCAACATTGGCGGTGGTCACAAAGCCGGGGCCTGAACTGATATTGCCATCAGCCCCGTAAATGGGCTTCAAACCATAGTCTTCAAAGCGCTTTTGTACCGCCTTGTTGGCATTGAGATCCGCAATGACCTTGCCGAGATCCTTGGTGCCGAGCTTTTTCATGGTCGCCATCACTGCTACCGGCATATAGCCTTGCAGATAGGGCTGTTGATCGATGGCAAACTTAACCGTACCGGATTTGATGCCCGCGACAATTTCGGGTGAAATGTCGAAGGTAGCCATCCAGACCTTGCCGCCCATGCTCATCTTCTCGAGGGCCTTCAGGGTTGGAATGGCCGAGGTCGGGCCCAGGGTCAAGACGGCCTTGGTATTGGGGTTTTGACGAAGATAGGCGGTGACCTTGGACTCGATGGTGGTCGGGTCTGATCCGCTGTCAATCGTGCTGGCCTTAAAATCAACCCCCAGAGCCTCGGCAAATCCACGGCACCGTTCGAACGAGGCCGGGTTGGTAGCATAGTGATTGACACAGAGGAAGGCCTTAACCCCATCGCCCTTGGCCATCATGCCCGCGGCCTTACCCGCGTCATATTCTGGCTGACCGATATGCATGATCGCGCCGAGCATTTTGCTCTGTTCCCCCGTACCCGAGTTAAGGGTAATCAAAGGGATATTCTTGTCGGTGACCTTTTTAATCGAGGCCTGCAGGACATTAAAATCGGCAATGGTTGTGGCAACTCCATTGGCATTGCTCGCCGCCGCCTGTTCGATGAGCCGAGCCATATCGGCCAGATCGCCACTGGCGGGATTGCGATATTCAACCTTAACGCCAAAATCCTCACCGCCATGTTTGACGGCATTTTTAATCACATTCCACCAAGAGTCTGAATCTGGGGCATGGCTTACCAAGACATAGCGATCTTCGGCCTGAACCGATTTTGGCATAGTGAAGGCGGCACCAATTACGGTGGCCAGCAGGGCGCCAAGCATAAGGGGTTTCGTTCGGTTAAACAGCATCATTTCCTCCAAAGGGATTCCAAAAAGATTCCATAGCCTTCCGAAGCGACAATTTAATCATAAAAGATAAGGGAGTAGGGCAATGCTATGAAATTTTTCCCTCCTGCCCCCGCACCATTCTATTCTTGTCACCCGTTACATTGAGTTTTGATTATAATTATCCGATTGTCTAGTAAAATAATTATCTACACTGTTCACTTGAGAATTCTAGAGCATTTTCCACAAATATAGGCTCATCCAAAATCGTCATTGCCCTCAAGCTGCGTTAGCAGCGAAGAGTGGCAATCCAGTTCGGGCGTAAGCCCAAGCACAATAAAATCCTTATCATTGAGGGGCTTATGCCCCTCAAACTCCCCGCTGGATTGCCAGCACGCTCGTTACACGAGCGGCGGCAATGACGAAAATGGATAGTTATTGAAATCAAAACAAAATTCTGAATACTTAAGGAAAGACTGAAAAACTCACATTTTTGTCACTCTGAGCGTCGTCGCGCTTGCCTTTGCGAATGCAAAGGCTTTAGC
>JASGCE010000109.1 GCA_030054295.1 Minisyncoccota bacterium | reverse complement strand
GAATGACAATTTTTGGTCTGTGTTGACCCCTTACAAGCATTTTGAGACAGTCTGGGGCATCCGCCCCCCGCTATAAAAAAGTTTTGGATTTTCAAAGAATAAGACTATAAAATTACTTTAAACATCATAACTATAACCATTGACTCTGGTTTGGTTTGCCCGCGTCGGTTTTTTGGACTATATTGTTAAGTCATTCAAATTCGACCATCGAATCAGGGAGAAACACCATGCGAGCGACCGATCATTGGCTTAATGCAAGTCTGGCCGCTTCCCATTCTGGCCAGTCTGGGATTGACAATCTGCCGCGCGGTTTGCCGCCCTGGGCCTACAACCACCCCGACCTGTTCGAGATCGAACTGGAGCGCATCATCCGCCCCAGCTGGCAGATTGTCGGCCATGTCAATGCGATCCCCAAGACCGGCGACTATCTGACCGTCACCATCGGCCCCGACTCGATCATGGTGGTGCGCGATAAGCAGGGCAAGATCCACGCCCACCACAATATTTGCCGCCACCGCGGCGCAAGGCTGGTGCAGGGAGAGAGCGGCAATTGCGGGGCATCGGTTGTTTGCCCCTATCATGGTTGGGCCTACGACCATTCGGGTTCATTACGCGCCCTGCCGGTGAGCGAGAGTTTCCCCGAGATCGACCGCAGCCACTATGGCCTCTATCCGGTTTCGCTCGAGATTGTGATGGGGCTGATTTTTGTCGCCATCAAACCGCCCGACTATTCGGTCACGGAACTCTGGCGACCGATGATGGAGATGCTTGCCCCCTATCGGATTGAGGAGATGGTGCCGAGTTCCGAACTGCTCGAAATGCCGTGGGAGATCAATTGGAAAATCGCCATGGATAACTATCTTGAATCCTACCATGTTCCCGTCGGTCACCCGGGGCTGTTTCGCATGTTTATTCCCGATTACGAGCAGCAGGATCTGCTCGAAAATGGATTGAATATGGGGGTTGCCTATTTCCGCGATGAGCTCTCGAGCAATCTGGCCGAGCGCATCTATCAAACCAATATCGTCAAATATGCCACCCACCTCAGCGAGACCGACCGCCGGTCATGGCGCTTTATTTCGATGTTGCCCAATATGGGGATTGATATCTATCCCGAGCAGCTGGATTTTTTCCAAATCCTGCCGTCTGGGCCGAGGTCTACGCTCGGGCGGTGGCAGAATTTTGGCCTGCCTGATGAGCGGCCGGAGATGAAAACTCTACGGTATCTCAGTACTCGGATCAGTGCTCAGGTTCAGGCGGAGGATGATTTTCTATGCGCGATTGTGCAGGAGAATATGAAGTCCTCGGTTTATCAGCCGGGGCCGATCAGCCGGATTGAATCCTGTGTTATTCAGTTCCATGATCGGCTGCGCGATTTGATTCCTGAACTTAAGTCCAATCAGGTGCCGAAGCATTTTGCTTAGGTGCAGATGGGGGATGGAGATAGAGATGGTAATGCGGTTTTTGGTACTGGTGGCATTGGCGGTTATGGTTGTGGGGTGCGCGGCTGGTCGTGGCAGTTGGCAGAAGGCGGGGGCCGTCGAGGGGGAGTTGGCTCGGACTTCGTTTAGGTGTAAGCAACAGGCGACGAGTTTGACGAGGGATTCTATGCCGAATGTCAAACAAGACTTTTTTGTCTATCAGGATTTTTATAATAACTGCATGATGGATGGTGGCTGGGAATTTAAACGGGAAGCAAAGACGGAGTAGGGTGTTGCGCAAAAAAGCGGTTTTCCTTTAAAATTATAGAGCAGTTTTAGTTTTGTTGAAAAAATTCACTCGAATAGTTTAAGAATTGTCCCCCCTTTCATTTATGAAAGCGGGGGATAGTCGTTCTTGGATTTGAGCAAGCAAAGCGCAGCGAAAATCTTAGAACGACTTGGGGGGTATGTCTTAATTTTAAACCTAAGCTTATCGACCCTACCCCCCCGCCTCACTCTGCTATGCAGAGTGAGCCTTCCCCCCGCTTCCCAAAGGGAAGGGGGGGCAATTAAAATGATTCACACCCTCTCCCTGAAGAGCGAACGGCGACAAATAAAATTTCATTGATTCGACGATTCAGCAAAAAACCCTAGCCAATCCCAATCGGCCTATCGAATCTTTCCAACCTCGGTTCATCACCACCACCATCACCCTGTGCCGCAACCATCGCAGCAATCCGATCAAGATACTCCCGCGGTATCACCGCCTTAGCCCGCGTCTCCATATCCACCGCAATACTCAACTGATCCAACAATGCCGCAACAACCCCATCACTACGCCTGATCATCACCATCCTAAAATGAATCCGATAACTATCAAACCCCACAATCCGATAGTCAAAACCACATCGATCGCCCAGCAACAACTCGCTGCGATACTGAATCCGCAAATCAAGCGTAAAGAATGACCTGAGCGACCGAGGAATATCCTCAGTCGCCAGGCCAAACTGACAAAAGATCCTATCAATCACCGAATCAAAAGCATGGACATACCAGGCAACATTCATGTGTCCATTGCTGTCGATCCAGTCCGCAGGCACGACAAAATCGCAAGACTCAGGCAGGCTTAACATTATTACTCCAATATTGCCCCGCCTATTTTCCACTCTTAAAGCGGTTCCAACTCTTGTTCAGTTGCTTATCCAAAACCGAAGGTGAATCCGTATAGGCCTCGAGTTTAGCCAGATTCTCGGACGGAATATAGACCGCCGGATTGTCCAAAAGCGCCTTATCCACAAATGGCCGCGCATTCAAAACCGGAGTCGGATATTTCACCATATTGCTGTTGGCCGCCGCCGCCTTGGCACTGATCATATAGTTGATAAATTGATAGGCCTCAGCCTTGTTTTTAGCCGTCGTCGGAATGACCCACTGGTCAACCCAAATCATCCCACCCTCCTTGGGCATGGCGAATTTCAGATTGATCTTGATCCCCGACGAAGCCGCCTTCGTGATGGCCGCCAGATAATCGCCCGAGAAACCCGAAGTAACGCAGATCTCGCCATTGGCCAGAGCATTGATATAGTCGCCACTGTCTATCTTACGAATATAGCGGCGAATTTTAAGATAGGCCGCCTCAGCCTCGGTAATATCCGCAGCGGTTTTATAGTTGCCCGATTTACCCTTGCTAATATAGTAAATACTGTAATTATCAATCGCCCCATCATAGAGATTTATGCCACAGGCGGCATATTGGGCAATCCTGGTCGGGTCCAAAATGGCCTGCACCGAATCGAAAGCCGCTCCGGGAGCAATCTTATTGACCTTATCGACATTGTAAATATAGCCAAAGGTGCCATAGTAATTGGGGATCGAATATCTATTGTCGGGATCGTCCTTTGCCAAGACCTTCATGATAATCGGGTCAAGATTCTTCCAGTTTGGGAGCTTGCTGCGATCCAACTCGGTCAATTGCCCAATCTTCTGCAAGCGGATCTTGGTCACCGTGCCAGAATTGACGACATCATAGCCACTGGCACCGCTCGATAGTTTGGCCTCGACCGAACCATCGGATTCATAGGTGTCATAGACGACCTTGATGCCAGTTTCCTTCTCGAAATCCTTAATCGTCTTGGGGTCGAGATAGTCTGCCCAATTATAGACATTGACCTGCTTCTGTTCTGCCGCCCTAAGTTCCAGCCCCGACAGGCCAAACAGACCCACCGTGACAAAACAAACCAGCGTCATCAATTTATGCGAAATTTTCATTTTTAACTCCCTAACCATTGTTTAAGCCTCCTCGGGCTGAAGTGAGTCCAGCCCGAGGTCTCAATCCTACTCTAGCGACCGGATTTAAAACGATTCCAGCTTTTAGTCATAAGCTTCGCGATTCCCGGCGGCATTTCCAAATAGGGCTCCATCCTGGCCAGCTGTTCAACCGGCATATAGACCGCGGGATTATCAAGCAGTTCCTTCTTGACAAAGGGGCGAGAGGTCAAAACCACATTGGGATATTTAATATGGTTGGTGTTGGCCGCGGCATTCTTGGCCTCCAACATATAGTTGATAAAGGCATAGGCCTCGGCCTGATTGACGGAGGTTTTGGGAATGATCCAGCTTACAGTCCAACTCATTCCGCCCTCCTTGGGTTGAACATAATTGAGATTAACCTTGACCCCCGAAGAGGCAGCCTTTTCGGTTGCCTGAATAAAGTCACCCGAGAAGGCCGTCGTCACACAGATCTCGCCATTGGCCATGGCCGTCACATAGTCGGTACCCTCGATCTTCCGAACTGAGGGGCGAATCTTCATAAAGACCGCCTCCGCCTCCTTAACCTGCTCCGCTGTCTTGATATTGCCCGACTTGCCCTTGGTGATAAAATACATGCCGTAATGTTCCATAAAGCCATCGTAAAGAGCGATCCCACATTTGGCGAATTTAGAACTTACCTTCGGATCAAGCAGAGTGGCGAAGGAGTCAAAATTAACATTAGGATCGACCGCCTTGACCTTATCGACATTATACATAATGCCAAAACTGCCGTAATAGAGGGGGGCATTGTATCTGTTGCCCGGATCATTCTGTTGCATGATCTTAAGAATGGCCGGATCAATATCCTTCCAATTGGGAATCTTACTGCGGTCGAGTTCAACCAGCTGCCCGATCCTTGCCAACCTTTGACTGGTCAGTTCGTCGGTATTGACCACATCATAGCCACTGGCCCCGGTCGATAGCTTGGCTTCAACCGTATTGTCCGAATCATAGGTGTCAAAGACAACCTTGATTCCCGTATCCTTCTCGAAGTTTTTAATGACCATGGGGTCAATATAGTCGGCCCAACTATAGACATTGACCACCTTCTGCTCGGCGGCACTAAGCGGCTGACCCGACATACCTACAAGACCCGCCACGACAAGGGCCAAGAAACCGAGGTTTTTATGATTAAAATTAAGCATTTTATCTTCCAATCCCTTTCTATACTCCCTCAGGCTGGATGGATTCCAGCCTGAGGTCTCGATCCTACTCTAGGAAGGTCTAAAAAACTCCAAATTTGTCATTCTGAACTTAGAACAGTCCGAGCATTGCGAGGCTAACTGTTCTTAGTGAAGAATCCAGAAAAAATTAACACATTGTAAAAACTTAGTTTTCTGGACTCTTCGCTTGTCTTGCTAAAGCCTTTGCCTTCGCAAAGGCAAGCGCGACGACGCTCAGAGTGACAATTAAAGTGGGTTTTGCAGGCCTTCCCCTATCGACCAGACTTAAACCGATTCCAGCTTTTGGTCATAAGCTTGCCAATTCCCGGCGGCATTTCAAAATAGGTTTCCATCTTGGCCAGCTTTTCGGTCGGGAAGTAAACCGCGGGATTATCAAGCAGCTCCTTTTTAACAAATGGCTTGGCGGTCAAGACGCCATTGGGATAGTTGGTAAAGTTGGTATTGGCCGCGGCATTCTTGGCCTCCAACATATAGTTGATAAAGGCATGGGCCTCGGCCTGATTGACCGAGGTTTTGGGAATGATCCAACCATCGGTCCAACTCTGTCCGCCCTCCTTGGGCATGACAAATTTAAGATTAAGCTTGACGCCGGAACCCGCAGCCTTGTTCATGGCAAAGAGATAGTCGCCCGAGAAGGCCGTTGTCACGCAGATTTCGCTGGTGGCCATAGCATTAACATAGTCGGCAGCATCGATCTTACGGATAAAGGGGCGAATCTTCATAAAGGCCTCTTCGGACTCCTTAATCTGATCGGGAGTCTTGATATTGCCCGACTTGCCCTTGGTGATCTGATACATGCCGTAATGTTCCATATTGCCATCGTAAAGATTGACTCCACATTTGGCGAATTTACCAATCACCGCCGGATCGAGCAGCGAAGCAAAGGATTCAAATGTCACCGAGGGATCCACCGCCTTGACCTTATCGACATTATACATAATGCCAAAGGTTCCGTGATAGAGCGGGGCATTGTATTTATTGCCAGGATCACTCAGGGCCATAATCCTTAGAATCGCCGGATCGAGATTCTTCCAATTGGGAATCTTGCTGCGGTCGAGTTCCTTCAGCTGCCCAATCCGCGCCAGCCGCTCACTGGTCAGTTCGTCGGTATTGACCACATCATAGCCGCTGGCTCCGGTCGCCAACTTGGCTTCAACCGTACTGGCCGAATCATAGGTGTCAAACACGACCTTGATTCCGGTTTCCTTCTCGAAGTTTTTAACCACCTTGGGGTCAACATAGTCTGCCCAGCTAAAGACATTAACCACCCGCTCGGCAGCGGCCTTGGCAGGTGACATGATCAGCAAGAGGGCCGTCATGGATAGGGCAATCTGACCCAAGCGATTCTTTTTAGTGATACTATTCGACATTACGCAACTCCCACATAAGGGTGAAACTGGCTATTGATTTAATAGGTTTGCTTTGGGCTATAGGTATTGGCCTTCAGCCTCTGCCACATTCTGGAACGAACCTTTAGCAACTTCGGCGGCAGGTCTTCAAACAATATCGCCCGCGCCATTAACTCCGGGGGAGGCGTGGTGGCCGGATTGGCCAGCAGGGCCTTGTCGATAAAGGGCAGTGCTGCCAAATTGGTCGAACCATATTTAACCGTATTGACATTATCCGCGGCGATCTTGCCCGACAGGTTGAAGTTAAGGAACTCATAGACCCCGGCTGGATTCTTGGCCGTCGCCGAGATCAACCAACCATCGAGGGTCAGCATCGCCCCCTCCTTGGGAATGGAAAAGCCATAGTTGATCTTCTTGCCCGATTTAGCGGCTCGCTCCTGCGACACGGCAAAGTCGCCCGACCAGCTCATCACCACACAGAGTTCCCGATTGGCAATGGCATTCAAATAGTTCGCCGAATCAAAGGCGCGAATATATTTGCGAATGGCGTAGATCGCATCCGCTGCCGCCTTCAAATCCTCCACCGTCATTGGATTGCCATCCTTTTTTAAATAGAGCGAGGCCATGGCAAAAACATCCTGCTGCGAATCGAGAATACTAACCCCGCAGTTTTTAAACTTGCTGATGATCTGGGGGTTGAACAGAAAATCAATCGAATCGACCGGGGCATTGGGCATGATCTGCGCCATGCGATCCTTATCATAGGTTATGCCCGTAAAGGAACGGAAGTTCGGAATCATATATTTATTCCCCGGGTCTCTCTTTTCCAGCAGCTTGAGAAGGTCCGGATCGACATTCTTCCAATTGGGGAGTTTCGACTTATCGAGTTCGGCAAAGAGCCCGAGTGGAATGAAACGGGGCAAAAACAAAGCCTCGGTCATGACCCCATCATAGCCCATATTGCCTGACAAGATCTTGGCTTCAGCCGCATCAGCCGAACCATAGGTATCATAATTGACCTTGTAGCCAAATTCCTTCTCGAAATTCTTGATGGTATTGACACCAATATAGTCAGACCAGTTGAACAGACTTACGGGTAGTTTGGTTTGCGCCTTAAGCTCTGGGACAAGGGCGAGCGAGCCGATGGCCACTGCTGTCAAAACCTTCTTAAAATTCAAAAATCTAGTCATCTTTCCTCCGTCTAATTGGTTAGAAGTGATCCCGCAATAGAACAGTTCCGTGCGGGACTTGGGATAGAATCCTGGGGTCGGGGTTTAAGAGTTTATGGCGCAGATTTTGGTCTGAACAGCCAAAACCCTTGTCGGTACAGTTCCATTTCCTCTCTTTTTATAATTGAACGGTCATTCAGAATTTAACGATACAAATATATAACCCATGTGTAAAGAATATTTTCGGGTGGGGTTTTGAATGGGTGAAATTGATTTCATGTTTTAGGGCAAGTTGCAAATTGAGCATTTTGGTGTTTTGTAGAATCAATGAATTTTAAATTGTCCCCCCTCTCCCTTTAGGAAGGTCTGAAAAAGTCATTTTTTTGTCACTCTGAGCGTCGTCGCGCTTGCCTTTGCTTAAGCAAAGGCTTTAGCAAGACAAGCGAAGAGTCCAGAAAACTAAGCAATTACAATGA
>JASGCE010000323.1 GCA_030054295.1 Minisyncoccota bacterium | reverse complement strand
CCTGAGTGATGGTACCCGTGCTGGTCAGGGTCAAGCCGCCGCTAAAGCTGTTGGTACCGCTGAATGTGACGCTGGTGATGGTAATGCCCGACAGGCCGGTTGCGCTGGTGGTCACGCCGTTGAAGGTCACGGCCTTGCTGCCGCTTAGGGTCGAAAGGGCGACGGGACTGGCTGCAAAGATTTCGGAGCCAGCAGCGACGAAATTTTTCCACTGAAAATCATTTCCGCTTTTCACAAATCCCGCAGCATTGCCAGTGTTCTGGGTGGATTTAGTGATTCCCGTCGTCAGGGCCGTGTCCAAAATGCCATTGGTTGGAGCCGTGCCGCTGTGATAAAATACCCAGGCCGCGCCATTGATCGTATTGGTAATATCGCTACCCTTTTTGTTGGCATCGGCAGAATCATAGTTGTAATATTTCGTCGTTGTTGTGCCGGCGGTCGTTGACCAGCTGCTATTGTTGTTCTTCTTAATCGTCACCGTACCGCTGCTGGTGACAAAGGTATCGCCTTCAGTGGCACTGATATCATCCGCGGTAATGGTGACATTATTGGCCCCAACAGATATTTTATGGCCAACCGTATTATAGGTGTGGGTTCCGACATTGATATTCACCGCCCCGCCGCTGGTGGTAATATCCGCCCCGAGGGTCAGGTCACCGCCGGTATTGACGATACTGATCCCGCCCGTGCCATTGTTGGTGATCGCCCCGGTTGTTACCCCGACCGTCCCGCCGAGTGTCCCGAGGCTATTGCCAGTCTGGTTCAGGCTGATCGCGCCGTTCGAGGTCAAGACCAATCTACCCGCAACCACGATCGTGCCGCTGGTCTGGGTGATGGTACCGGTCGCGGTCAGGGACACGGTTAGGGTACCCGCGTGAAGAGAACCACCTTCAAAACTATTATCCCCCGAGAAGGCAATGGTCGAAGGGGTAAAGGCTGTGACATCGAACAGGCGATATTCATCCTTATTTGCGATGATTGAGACGCCAGCGATCTCCATCGCCTTGCCGGTGGCAAGGTTGATATCGGTAACTGTATCATAGGTTGCAATGTCACCGGTCGCAAAACTATATTCGCCAGCAGTGGTCGAGCTCTCCTTCAAACCGGCAATATCGTCGCTACCGCTGGCGACCCTTTTCTTAGAGCCAACCGTCAGGCCAGTAACCAACTGTTGACCGGGCAGCTTTAGGGTTGTGCCCTCTATCTTTGCCTCCGATGTGTCATCGTTGAAATTATAGGTTCCTGCTGATGTCAGACTGGTCTCACCAGCAGAGTTGCCAAAGGTTTCAAAACCGCCGTTCATAGTGTAGACAAAGTTTCCCACGGTAAGTCTTGTCGGGGTGCGAACCCCCGAACCCAGACCGAAGGATAGGGTACCCGCTGTCCCAGCCCCGGTTTTCAATTTGAAGATCGTGGTTGCGCCAGTGTTGGAAAAGGCACCCGCAGTCAGTTTAAGATTCTGGTTCGTGGTTTCAAGGACAAAACCCGTGGCATCATTGCTATAGGTTCCACCGCCAAGGTCGATGGTCACGGCCCCGCCGCTGGTGGTGACATTGCTGGTCAGGGTC
>JASGCE010000108.1 GCA_030054295.1 Minisyncoccota bacterium | reverse complement strand
CTAAGGGGGGTTGCCTGACTGTCTTTTAAAAATGACTTTTTCAGGGTTTCCTTTAGGAAGGGGAGGTTTCATATATTGACCCTATTAAACTTGTAACTGCCCTATCTATCTACCTCACCCCCAACCGCGTATCTGGGTTCAAACTCACCCAGCCGAGGCTGAGAATTGCAGCCCGGTTTGGCCCCAGGTCGATGCGACCATGGTCCCCTACCCACAGAATCAAACCCTGAGCGGTCGCACTATTCATCGCAGTAAGAGACGAAGACAGGGCTATCACCCCCTCATGGCTCGAGACCAAAATCGGCGCGGCTGGCGCGGCCAGCACGGCTGGCGCGGCAACCGTGATGGCTTGATTGACTTCAATCGCGCCACCGCCCTGAGAGGAGAGATTTCCCACCAGGATCGTCGTGCCGCTGCCGCCCAATTCGATGGCTCCATCGGCTGTGACATTGCCGACCACCGCGCCCGCCGAACTGTTGGTCAGGCTGACCGACTGTGCTCGCCCACTGGCTCCGGCAAAACGACCCTTTAAAAATACCTCGCCCTTGGCGGTAAAGCCGATCATGCCGGTCTTAAGTTCATCGCCGAAGATCGAGCCCTCGCTGCGTACGGTCACCGAAGCGCCACCGGTGTTTAAACCAGACAGGTCAATCGATTCTTCGGAATTGACGACAACCGCTCCGCCCATGGTCACGCCGCTGAGAAGGCCAATCCGATTATATCGGTTCGTCAGGCGTAAACTATAGCTTCTCTGATTATCCAGGATGATATTGGCACTGAAGAGGCTCCCCTTCGATTGCAGCAGGTTGCCCTCCAGCCGCAGCAGGATCGTGCCACTGCTGATCATCGAGGGCAGGGTGACATCCTGACCGACTGTCAGGCGGAGGCTGCTCACCCCGCGGTTCGGCAAAACCAAAGACCCCGTGATGCTGCTGCCGTCCAGCAGGGTGACCGCAACGATATTCTGCCTGCCGCTCCAGTCGAGCTCATGGGTCAAGCGGTTGGCTCCGGCGAAAACAATCGAACTATCGGCAGCAAATTCAATCTCGGGCGCGACAGGCCCCCTGACCGCAAAGAAACCAAGACGGTTGGGCAAGACAGTACTGCCACTCGGAGCAAAGACCCGCTCGGTTTTCCAGACCAGATTACCACTAACCTCATCAAGGCTGAGGCCAGCGGTTACGGTGGTAACCAGATTGGGAGCGATTACGGAATCGCCCATCGGGTGGAGAATCCCATTCACATCCAGGCCAGTCAATTCCACCTGCGCCTTGGCAAAGTCCGAAGCCTGATCGGTAGAATAACCAAGACTCGTAAAATAATGCCGCGCCTCGCGGTTATCGGAATAGAAGCCAACCCTTGCCAAACTGGTGTCGCTGGTGCTGGTGCCAGAGGCTGCGACTCCACCATAAAGATTCAGCCGCAAAACTTGACTAAAGGCCAGGGCTCCATCGACCAGATCGCCCCGCAAGCCACTTGCATAGAGATAGAGGGGATTTCGGCTGGTCGCAGTGCCGATCTGCCATTGATTGACCGATGCCGCAGGCTGGTTGTTAAGGACTCCCTTGCCGAGATTGATTGCCACCAGCCCGCCGTCTGTTGACATGGTTCCCGTCAGTTCCAGGTCGCCACCACGGGTAAAGATCGACAGGCTCTTGGTAAAGTTGATGCTCCCCTGTAGGGTTATTTTTCCGCCCCTGGTCATCAGATTGAGCTGGTCTCGAGTACGACCATTGACCGAGGTGACCGTAATGGTACCGCCTTCAATAAAGGTGATGGGGTGTTCGCTGCTGCCCAAGGGGAAACTAATGATGGTGACATCTCCACTAATGGCGAGACCAATGTTACTGGCCCTGGGGTTATTGGCGGTAAAGATCACCCTGACACCGGGATAATCAAATCCATCCCGAATGAGATTGTTTGCCGTGAGAATTTGATGCCGGTTATCGTGCCGAAAGTCCATGACATTGGTAAAGCTGCCGTCGCCAATATCGAACTGGACACTATTCTCGTACTGTCGACCGTTAAGGATAATGTCAAATTGTGAATTGTAAAATAGATCCAAACCCTTGGCATTGACCCTGCCGATGGCCCCGAGATTAGCACCGCTCGCCCAGATTCCGCCAAGATCAATCCTGACCTTGGCATCAAAGAAGCTAAAGAGATTGGCGGTGGGGGAGCCATAGAGGCCGACACTCAGTTTGGCGGTCGATTTGAGGGTGACCCAGCTCAGGTTCCTATCGAGGCCCTTGAAGGAAATCTCCCCATAGCCGCCGCTCTTGGTGCTTGCCACCAGGGCGATTCCTGCTTCGTTTTCGGCAACCGTTCCCAACTGCATAACATTAATCGCGGAATCGGCCTGAAGCTGCGAATTCTCGATCAAAATACCACCGTAACTCGAGTCTGCGCTTGCCTCTTGCCTTAACGACAGCTCGCGGCCCGATTTAAATCTAGTGCTGGTAACCCAGATCGCGAACCTTTCGGAATCGCCGGCAACTTCAAAATCAATATCGCCCTTGGCGGTAAAGCTGGAATTCTCGCTGTAGATTCCATCAAATCCAGTCGAGCCTTTACTGGTCAGGATGATATTGCCCCCGGCCCTAAACTCGCCATTGGCAATGGCAATGGCATTATATCTTGTGTAGAAGGACTTGGTGAGCAGAATATCGCCACCGACGGTAATGCTATTACTGCCCAGCGAAATTCCATTGGAATATTGAATAGAATTCACCCTTATCGCCAGAGAACCTGCGGCAGAGATGCTATTTTTATAGAGATCGACCCCTATGCCATCGGCCTCCCCGCTGCCTTCCAGGGTGATGTTTCCGCCGCTCTCGAGGGTTGAATTGTCAATATGAATACCAGAGTCGGTGGTGTCCTGAATTTGACTGATCGTCAGATTGCCGCCGATCACCAGTTTTGATTTTTGGATAGCGATGCCGATCTTTCCGCCATCCCCGGCCTTTGCGACCAGAGTGAGGAAACTGTTGCCATCGCCCCTGGTACCCGTCGAGAGGTCTGCGCCAATCTCGATCCCTACCGCATAGTTCCGATTGCTTGTGCCGGTGCTGATCAGCGACAAATGGTGGTTAAAGTGGCTGGCTTTTTTTACCGAGATTCCATTGGCCTGAATGAGGCTCAGGTTGCTGGCAATGCCCCTGTTCACGCCATTGATCATGACAAACCCGCCATAGATGAGGCCAAAGCCTTGCCAGGTTCCGCCGCGCTGGGTCTCGATGGTCAGTCCGCCCAAACGATGAAGGGTTCCGTCCTCGCTATTGTCCCACCCCGGAACCGGCCCACCAAGACTATCAATCGTGCTTTGGTCATCAATCACCAAGGTCGTGGTATAGGTGGAGAAGTTATAGATCTTGGTAAACTGCCCTCTATCGATAATCAGCCCGGCGCTATTGCCGCTGTTGGCCGCGATCAGCTTGACCTCAAGATTGCGCGCCTCGATAGACAAGAAGGGTGCTGAGTCGCTGTTAAAACTCTCAATCCGACCATGACCTAGGTCGAGCATCACCGCGCCATTGCGCAGAATAAAATTATCGTGACCGCCGAGGCCGAGAGCCGATGAGCCATTGGAACGGATGGTGATGGTCTTGTTGTCCTTAGCAAGGCCCGATTGCAGCAGAACCCCAAAACCCTTGCCGATCTGCCCCTCGGCCTTTTCGCCACTGGCCAGCCATTCGATTCCATGGGCAGAAGGGCCAGTCTGGCCATTTTGAACGAGAGAGATATTGCCTTCCGCGATCAGACTGGAATCGTTCAAGACCAGTCCCGCCCCGCCCGAATCGCCATAGAGTTCGACATCAATGGAACCCTCCGACCGCAGTTCCGAAGACTGGACTGTAATCCCGACATCTTTCAAGCTGCCAAAACTATCAACCGAGACCGAGGATTTAGAAAAAAGACTGGAGTTACTAACCATAATCCCCGTCGCCGCCGAACCGGTCTGAAGCAGCCAGAGATAGTTATCAATCGTGATGGTCGAATCATCGACCATAATCCCCTTACCGCTCACCACTCCGGACTGAAGGATATAGATCAGGTTGGAGCGGTTCAGGGTCACGCCCGTGATGGTGATCCCATCCCCTTCAACCCGCCCCCTTTGGATCAGGGAGAGGCTTGAATCATTCTGCACTGAGAGATTAGCCGTAACCGCGATACCCGTGCTGGCATTGACCGCACCCGCCCAGTTGCCGTTCGAGATCAGGGTTACCGATGATTTAAAATTGCTGGCATTGCCGCTGACCTTGATGGCGGCCCCCTCGATATAGCTCAGGTTGCCGGCGGCGCTGGCGGCGTTAAGGCCAGTCAACTCGACCAGCCCGCCATAGACCACGCCATTGCCCGAGATTCCACTGAGGCCACTGTTGCTATGAATCTTCAAGCCGCTTGAATTGACATAGGTGGCATATTCGCTGGAACTGGCAATGCTGGTAGTAAAGACCAGACCCTGATCCCAGCCGATGGCCGCATTGCCGCCGCTGACATTATTGTCGAGGATGGTCGTCTCAGCTCGGTCTCGGTGGTCGGTGACATAGGTAAAGCTGCCTCCGCCCAAAAACAGGCGGGCATTGTTGCCGCTGGTCGCGCCGGTGTAATAGACCGACAGGCCATAGGCCCAAAGATCGTAATTAGTAGGGCTGTTTACCGTGATTGGTCGCGGAATATCGCTCACCATGGTGCCGCTGCCCAGATCGATGCGCACCCGCGCGTCAAACATAAAAAAGTTATTGGAGTTTGAAAGGGTTAAGCCCGTCGCCGCCCGAGAACTGATGGTGATCCAATTGCTCGACTCGCGGCCGCCATAGAGCTTCACGCCAACAGATGGCTGATCTTGGGTGGTGGGGATGGCGGCAAAACGGATGCCGCTATATCCATCGCCAACCCGACCCTTCTGAATAATCGTCAGGTCTGCCCCCGAACGAATAGCCACCTCCCCCATAAAGATTCCATCGGTTTGCGAATTGCCTTCTTGACTGATGATCACCGAGCGGTCGGTTTTAAAGTTCGAACGGTTGAGATAGATGCCAATATCGCCATCGGCTCCGCGGCGGAAAATCTCCATCGACCCGCCGAGGTTAAAATCACTGTTTTTAATCAGGAGACCGAGACCGCCGACCCTGAATTGATCCTGATGATCGAACTGAAGGTTAAAGCGCAGGCTCCCGACCATAATGACCCTCGAGCTGCTGATCCGCACACCATCAGCACCAAAGCTAGCCCCTTGGTCGAGGGTAAAGTCCTTACCAATCGTCAGGCCAGTGTTGTTGAGTTTAAAGCCAACCCCCTCCAGCGATTGAGTCTGTTCGACCTTTAAACTCCCCCCAATCAGCAGATTGACCGAATTGATGACAATGCCATCGCCGCTGACAATCCCTGACTGGCGCAGCGACAGGCTGCTATCGCGGTTCTGCAAACTGCCGATCAGCAGATCCGCCGTGATCAGGATTCCGCTCTTCAGGTCCCCAACCGCAATCCCCGAGCCATTAGCCTGGAGGATCAGCGAATGGTCAAAACCCGAGGGCGCAGTGACGGCGATTCCCGCCGCTTCAATGGCATAGAGGTTCTTGGCCGCGCTCTTGACGACTCCCTTGATCTCGACCGTGCCACCATAGTAAAGGCCCAGGCGATTGACCGATTCGCTCCCATTACGGCTGGTGACGGTCAGGCCGCCCCGTTCAAAAGCCTGAACCCCACTATCGTCGCGGGCGGCGAGGGTAAATTCCATAGCGTCGCTGTTTAAAACCGCGCTCGAATCAAGCCCATCCCCCAGAATCAGCGGCGCGGTCTGGTTGTGGTGATCGATCATTTGAATCAGACTGCCCGAGCCAATCGCCAGAGTCGCCTGATTGCCGCTCAAGGCGCCATTATAGATCACCTCGAACCCATCGGCCTTGAGGCTCCCGCCGTTGCTGGTGATGGTGCCACCTGCAAGCTCGAGGCGCAGCCGGCCGCCGCTCAGAGTAAAATGCTCGCCGTCGATAAGCTGAAGGGCCGATGGGCTGCGAGTCTGAAGGGTAATGCGATGGCTGCCGCCGCCCGAGCTCAGGCTTACCCCGTTACCCAGAAGGAGAATTCCCGACTTGCCATCGGCCACCGTGCCATTTTGCAACAGGCTGAGATTGCCCCCGGCATTTAAGGCGGCTTCGCTGATTGCAATCCCATCGGAGTCGCTGTTACCAAGCTGGTGCAGAGTGAGGCTATTGCCCGCTGTAATGGCCGCATAGACGATAATTTTACTCGCCCTCAGGGTCAGGTTCTTGGGCACGGTCGTCGCTTCGCTGACCAGGATTGAACCCAGACGACTGAGCGGATCATCAAGCCCGGTCAAATCGACCAAAGTCGTATCCAGAATGAGGTTATGATTTGCGGCAAGGTCAGAAACGCGACGGGCCGAGTGATAGGTTATCCCTTCAATATCGCCACTGCCGATTTCGATCATCGGGGCGGCCAGGGTCAGGCTGCCCGCGATTCCCCCTTCCGCGCGGGTGGTCACGGTGCCGGTCAGGTTCAATCCGCTGCGGGCGCTTATAATGACCCTTCCCCCCTCGGGGTTTTGCCGATTGCCGAGGGCTGAGACCGTGCCAGCCAGGGTCACCGAACCGCCCGAGGCGATGGTAATTTGATTGACATTGCCAATACCGCCCGCATCAGCCAGACGGTCAGCCGTGATAATGGCCTGCGCCGTGATCTCGGTTGCGGATACCGAGACTAGGCTGATACTGGCATTGACGGCGGTCAAGCTGCCGCCAACCGTGATTTGATTGCCGCTGAGACTCAACCGTCCCGAGGTAACGGTGGTTTGACCGAAGGCGGCAATGGCACCATCGGAGTGAAGTTCAATCACCCCCATCGCTCCCCATTCATCGCGGCTGGCATTGAGTTTTGCCGTCTCGGTCAGGTTGGTACTGGTGGTCGAGCTTAATTTGATATTGCCCCTGGTGGCGGTGATATTCCCCCCCACCGTGACGGTCGGCGCGGTCAGGCTGATGGTGCCGCGATTGGATGACAGGCTGGCTTGGGATTCGGGATCAGAATCCATGATCGTGACTTGGTTATCGGACGACAGGCTGATAGTGCCGCCCTCGCCATTATTGGCGATCCCCACCGAGATAACCGCGCTCTTGGCCAGATGGGTCAGGGAGGCGGAGTCAATGGCGATAGTGCCTTGCTCGACGCTTAGGCTCCCACCCACCATGACCGAATCGGCCACCGCCTCCATCATGGCCGCTCGGTCAAACCCCACCAGAGTTGGGACGGTAAGGGTGCCATTCAGACTGATCTCGCCACCGCCCCTTTGACCAAGATCGATCTGAGACAGGGGGCGATTCATAAAATCCGCCGGGTCGATCGCACCGGTAAAGGCGGTAAAGCCATTGGCGGTCACCCGACTGGTGGCGTCAAAAACCAGGCCATTGGGATTGACAAAATAGAGGATTCCATTGCTGGTAATGGTGCCGCTGATGGTGCTGGGGCTGGGGTCATTGATCTGATTGAGGGTCGCGCTGGTCACGGTGGGGAGGATAAAATCAACCTGCTCATTCTCGGCGAGATTAAAACTTTCCCATTGGATAACCGCGCGGTCGCTGATTTGATTGACGGTGGTGGTTAGACTATTCTCGCTGCGATGAACCGAAACCTCCCCCGCGGCGATGACTTCGCCCTGAGGGGCCGCCACCGCTGGTCGATGGATTAAGATGGCGATGGTTGCGACACTGGCCAGTCTGGCAGCGTGGGATAGTTTTTTGTAATCCAATTTCTTAAGCAAGATTTAACCCCCATAATCAAAAAATCATAATCAAATATAACGATATAGTCTGATTCTTTGAAAATCCACAAACTCATTTTTTTAGCGGGGGGCGGATGCCCCAGACTGTCTTAAAATGCTTGTAAGGGGTTAACACAGACCAAAAATTGTCA
>JASGCE010000322.1 GCA_030054295.1 Minisyncoccota bacterium | reverse complement strand
TCCAGCGGGGGGAGTCGAACGAAGTGAGACGGGGGGCATCCGCCCCCCACAAATTTTAATCTACTATGTGAACCTGAGTTTTTGAATTTTAAAGTCAACACAATATACACCGTTCACTTAGGAATCGAAGTTTATGTTTGGATTTCAATAACTCTCCATATTCGTCATTGCGAGGGATTGCGAGCGAAGCGAAGCAAGACCGTGGCAATCCATTTTTCCACTACAAAACAATTACTTATTGAAAAATGGATTTCCACACTTCGTCTCACAGCAGGCTGTGAGTCTCGCTCGCAATGACAGTTTTTGATAAAATTCCAAGTATTTTTACAGAAACCGAGTATAATTGATTTTTTGAATATAAAAGAAGTTAGGTTAAAAATTTGGATTTCGTCCCCAATCAAGGGGAGACAATTGCAATCCACTTGAACTTACTTTTCTTAAAGTGGGGCAACCATGATTAGGCAGTATGAATTGGTCGATCGCGTCAAGGCCTATGATCCATCGGTTAACGAGGATCGACTGAATCGCGCCTATGTTTTTGCCTTGAAGGCCCATGGTTCCCAGACCCGGGCCTCGGGTGACCCCTATTTTAGCCATCCGGTCGAGGTTGCCGGAATTCTGACCGCGATGAAGCTCGACGAGGCCTCCATCGTCACCGCCCTGCTGCATGATGTGGTGGAGGATACCAATACCAGCCTCGACGAGATCGAACGACTCTTTGGCCCCATCATCCGCCAGCTGGTCAATGGCGTGACCAAGTTATCGCTGGTCGAGATGCCCTTCAACGACGATGCCAGCGACCTCAGCGATGCCAATAAACAGGTCGAGAATCTACGCAAATTCTTTCTTGCCATGTCGGAAGATATTCGCGTTCTGCTGGTCAAACTGGCAGATCGTCTGCATAATATGCAGACCCTTCATTTTATCAAGAATCCCGAAAAACGGCGGCGGATAGCTTCGGAGACATTGGATATTTTTGCCCCCTTGGCCGGTCGGATTGGCCTCAATGATTTTAAAGACCAGCTCGAGAATCTCGCCTTTGCCGAATTGCAGCCCGATGCCAATCGCTTTATCAGCGATAAGCTGCACGAGCATCAGATTAACGAGGAGGATTTAATCAAGGCGATTGGCGTCGAACTGACCGATAGGCTCCAGCAGCAGAGTCTGACAGTGACGGTGCAGGGCCGGATGAAGACGCCCTTCTCTATCTGGAAAAAAATGCAGCGCAAAAATGTCAGTTTTGAACATCTGTCGGACATTATGGCCTTTAGGATTCTGGTCGCCAATCTGGCTGAATGTTATCAGGCCCTGGGGGTAATCCATTCAAGTTACTCGACCGTGCCGGGGAAGTTTAAGGACTATATCTCCACCCCCAAGTCTAATGGCTACCAGTCGATTCACACCAGCGTGATTGGCCCGCGCAAACATCGGATCGAGGTGCAGATCCGCACCCAGGCAATGCAGGAGGTGGCAGACCGTGGCGTGGCAGCCCATTGGAGCTACAAGGACGGGGTGCCGATTAAAAGCGACCGGAGTTTTATCTGGCTGCGCGATCTGGTGGAGGTGATTAACTCGGC
>JASGCE010000107.1 GCA_030054295.1 Minisyncoccota bacterium | reverse complement strand
AGTGACAAGTTTTTTGTTGAATTAGAACCACGAAATTCATTTTGAGACAGTCTGGGGCATAGGCCCTTCAATTATAGGGTTTATTTTGTGTTTGGCTTATGCCGATCTGGATTGCCACTCTGCGCTGCTATCGCAGCTTGAGGGCAATGACGAATATGGAGAGTCATCGAAATCTAAACAAAAATTTGAATTTTAAAGTGAACGAAGTATATTTAATGTTAAAAGGAGTATTAGGAATGACTGGTTTATCAGGTTCTAAAACAATGGTGGCGGCAATCGGGCTGGCGGCGGTTTTGGCGGCCAGCGCAGTCCGCGCCGAGTCCCAGGGCGTGACGGTGGTCGAGCTCTTTACCAGTCAGGGCTGTAACTCCTGCCCTCCCGCCAATGCCAATCTGGTCAAGCTCATGGATGACAACCAACTCTTACTTCTCAGTTTTAGCGTCACCTATTGGGATCGCCTCGGCTGGAAGGATAGTTTTGGCAATGATGCCTATACCAACCGTCAATATGATTATGTCAATGGCCTTGGCCTCGCCAATGCCTTTACCCCGCAGATGGTGATCAATGGCCGGCTGAGTACGGTCGGCAATCAATATTCGCAGCTGCAAAAACTGATCGCTCAGGCGGGTAGGGTTGAATCCTCGCCGATTAAACTGGCGGCGGATCGCGTGACCATTGAACCCAAACTGACAGGCTCCGAGGCCTCATCGGCCGATGTCTGGCTGGTGCGTTATGAACCCGGGGTTCTGGCGGTGGCGGTCACGGCCGGAGAGAATAGCGGCGTCACCCTGCCCCATGGCCGCGTGGTGAGAGAGATGGTCAAGCTCGGGCAGTGGCAGGCCGGCAAGGGATTTAGCCAGACTCTCCCCGCCAGCCCCAATCCCAGTTGGCGCAACGCCGTCTTACTGCAAGGCGGGCGCGGCGGAGTCATTCTGGCCGCTGCGACGAAGGAGTAGGGTGGGAAGTCGGAATTTAAACTGAGCGAGGATTCTCAACCCCCCTTAGTCTCACTAAGCAGCAAGCTGCTAAGTTCGACTATTCCCCCCTTCTAAAGAAGGGGGGATAAATATGATTTACCTCCCCGCCTGACGAAGGGGAGGATAGAAACTCTTGGCGAAGAACGAAGTTCAAGCCTTAGAGTTTCTTGGAGGGGTTGAGTTTACAATCTCCCGTCGTTTTTGAATCCCACCCTAAGCCAGCGGCCGCCGTACCGAAACCATATAGCCCTTGACCGGCTGTTCGTTGCGATCATAGAGATGCTCATCGGCGATCTCGACGATCTCGAAACCTGCCCCGGTCAAGGCGGATTCGATATAGGCGCGGCTATGTTGGAAAAACCCTTGGTTATGCATGACGACCTGGCGGCTTTGGTCGGGGCTGGCCTCGAGGTCAAAGACGCAGAATCCGTTGGGCATGGTGCGGTTGAACAGCAGTTTAAACAGCGGCTCGAGTTTGCTGTAATAGCGCAGGGCACTGCCACTGATAATCCCCTCATAGAGTCTGGCATCGCTGGCGAGAACGGTGGAGATCTCCTCCAGCTCAAACTCGTTATAGACATGTTTCTTTTGGGCAATGGCCAGCATCTCAAGCGACAGGTCGATGCCCTTGACCATGGCGGTCAAGTCCTGCACCATAATTCCCATCATCCCCGTGCCAGCCCCCAGATCGAGCATCGCCGATAGTTTATGGGGAACCTTGCGGCTGGGGTCGAGCTTTGGCCTCATCTGTAGAATCGCCGCGCGGAGCAGGCCCGGGGTTCGAATCCGCGAACTGATGACGCTTTGGTCAAAATCATTGGCCAGGGTGCGATACTTGTCCTTGATAAATTCATTAGCAACCCGGTCGGGATATTTGCCGCTGGCCCCGAGGTTGAGGTGCTGCAAAATCGCATCATCAGGATGGGTCTTGAGACCCATGGCCATGGCCTGGGCGGACTTCTGCGACTCTCCCATTTGGTTGAGAATAAAGACGATTCTTTGGCACAGTTTAGCCGTCGAGGTCTGGTTGGCAACCGCATTGGTCAGTACCGCCATGACCTGATCGGGGTCTTTGGCCTCGCCATAGAGTTCGGCAAGGTTAGTGGTGAGTTTCTCGTCCTTCGGATCCTCAGCCGCCAACATGGTGACGATCTCAATCGCGGCATCATAGAGTCTATTGCGGCGCAGACCCTCGGCCAAATGAAGATAGTACCATTTGTTGGTCGGTTCGCATTCGATAGCCTTAGCAAAACAGAGAATCGCCTCGTCAACCCGATTCTTATGCAGCAGAACCACGCCAAATTGATTATTGACCTCAGCATTATCGGGACCATGAATCACAGCCTCGGCGGCATCGGCCAGGGCTGCATCAAACTTGCCAGTGGAGACCAGAGATTTAGATCGCGCGAGCAGCCAATCGGGATTATTCGGCTCGAGCATTATCGCCTGAGTCAGTTCCTGCTCGGCCTGCTGGAACCTTTGCTGGCGCAGCAGCAGCTTACCCAGCGACCCATGAACCCGCGCCTTATTGACATTGTTACCCGTACCCTGTTGCAGGGCCGACTTGACTAGATTCTGGTCGTGGTTGACGGCGGCGATGGCCGTGTCGGACTTTGTTGCAGCACTATTGGAAAAGGCCATTTTGTCCTCTTATTTAAACTTAAACCATAGATCGATCCTAGGCCAGACCTTCAATCATCGATTGGTTGACCGTGATCAAAAAATCCAAATTGACCTTGGTGCGGTCGACCTGTTCGCATTCCCGCACCACCGCCATGCCAACCGAGATGAGATTGCCGCGAATCTCGAGCGGCAGCTGATTGCCTTCGGAAGCCAGGTCGCTGATCATCACATACCAGAGAGATAGGTTATCGCTGACCGCCCGCGCCACGAGAATCGAATCCTTGCGTTTTTCCTTGGCGAGCTTGAGTTGGTGGGTCACGCGAGCGATAATCTCTCGCTCAAGTTCCCGCGGGGTCTTGGCGGCAGAGGTGGTCTGTTGATAGGCATTAACGCCTTGGGGCTGGGGATTACTCATTATAACTCCTTAACTACACGAGGGTACTGGATCAGCAGGCTGGATTTTGGGTCGAAAAGGTTAATAAATGGTTAACGAAAGCAATAAATGAAAGATTTACACAGTTCTCATTCATTAAATTCGTATCTCTTCGCAACCCTGTCTGTCGTGGCTGGTTTTATGCAATAATTGTGCCAGTTGCTAGGCAGAAAGCGATGAGGGGATTTGAGAGGTGTAAACTGTCCATCACCCCACATAGCGTCGTTCTTTAGCACTTGATCCTTATTCGCGCCTTGATTCCAGGGCGCGAATAGGATATAAGGAAACAGTTGAAGATTAGAACCAAAGCCAAGTCTTTTAAGCCTAATCCTTTTTCCGAGCCAAGTTTACGCGCCAAGTTTACGCGCCAAGGGTTTCGGCAAAAAGCGCGGCTTGCTTAGGGGCTAAAAACTAACCCAAAAATTGTCAAGGAATTAAAATTGGACCGACCTGAGCCAGACTTGAAGTCAAAAAATCGCCCCCCCCAGGAACTGCCGAATCGTTCGCCGCAAAAGGCAGCTGATTTGGCGGTCAAGACCTATAGGACCATCGCATCCGATAAAAAGAAGCGGTGGATTTTGATCATCACCCTGGCTGCGGTGATTCTGGTCGGTGGGCTGTTGTGGTTTTTTGAACATTGGCGCAATAGCATGATCAACGGCATTTTTGACAAGATGCAGATGCCGGCGGCGCAGGTGGTGGTGGCTGCGGTTGAATCCTCCTCGATTGCGCGCAATCTGTCGGGCATAGGCTCGGTGCAGGCGATTCAGCAGGTGGTGATTGCTTCGGAGATTGGCGGCAAAATCACCAAGATCTATTTCGAGGCCGGCAGTTTTGTCGAGGCTGGCACGCCGCTCATTCAGATTGACGATGCCCAGCAACAGGCGCAGCTGATGGGCCTTACCGCGCAGCTTCGGGTTGCCAAACTCAATCTGCAAAGGAACAAGGCCCTGGCGGAGAATAATTTTATCTCTCAGGCGACGGTGGATAATCTCCAAACTCAGGTCGATACGGCCCAGGCTAATTTAGATGGGGTGCAGGCGGTGATTGACCAGAAGTTAATCCGTGCGCCCTTTAATGGCCAGCTTGGTGTACGAAAGGTCGATCTCGGGCAGTTTGTGGCGGCGGGTACGGCGATGGTGTCCTTGACCAATCTCTCCTCGGTTTACATTAATTTTACCCTGCCCGAACAGGAACGCAGCCGCCTTCAGGTTGGGCAGCAGCTGTCGGTGACTTCGGTAGCGACTCCGGGGCAAAAATTCATCGGCAGGCTTACCGCGATTGAGCCGCAGATCGATCAGGTCAGTCGGCAGATTTCGGTTCAGGGAATGATCGAGAATCGGGAGCGGAAACTCTATCCCGGCATGTATGTCGATGTCGCCCTGGGCCTCAGCCAAAATAGTCAGGTCTTGACGGTGCCCGAGACAGCGGTTGACTATAGTCTCTATGGCGAATCGGTTTACCGTATTGTCGCGGTGCAGCCAGACCCCAAGGTCGCCGAACTCGATCCCAAGTCGCCTCTGGCTAGTCTGCACTATAAGGCGGAGCGGGTCATTGTCAAAACCGGCGATCGGGTCAAGGGGCGGGTGGAGATTGTATCGGGGCTGGTGGTCGGTGACCGCGTGGTGGCGGAGGGGCAGAATCGCATCCGCGATCAGGCCACTGTGACCATCTCGACCGAGGCCTCACCCTTGATTGCCCCGACCACACCGGCCCGGCCCTAGGGGGGAGCGGCGGCGAGTGGGGGCAAAATTGGCTCTGATGATGAACGACTCTGCGGTGATATGACTCTGGCCTTGAATCTGGAACCTTGACTGTGAACTCTTCCTTTACTGATATTTTTATTCGCCGGCCGGTTTTGGCCATTGTCGTCAGTGCCTTGATACTGGTGGTTGGAATTCGCGCCCTGATGGGGCTGCCGATTCGCCAATATCCCAAATTGACCGAGGCGACCATCACCATCAATACGATCTATCCCGGAGCCAATGCTCAATTGATTCAGGGCTTTGTCACCACCCCGATCGAACAGGCGGTGGGGTCGGTGGAGGGGATTGCCTACATGACCTCGACCTCGACTCAGGGTTCGAGTTCGGTGGCGGTGCGGCTGCGTTTTGATGCCAATCCCGACCGAGTCATTACCGACATTATGTCCAAGGTCAATCAGACCAAATATCTGTTGCCGCGCGAAGCCTTTGACCCGGTGATTGTCAAGGGCACTGGTCAGTCCTTTGCCCTGATGTATTTGGGATTTGCCTCTCAGGTTCAGAGTTCGGCGGTGATCAACGACTATCTGGTGCGGGTGGTGACTCCCATTCTCTCGACCGTGCCAGGGATTGGCGAGATCAATATTCTGGGTGGCCCGCAGCTGGCGATGAGACTCTGGCTCGACCCCAAGCGGATGGCCGCGCGGGGCGTATCGGCCCTCGAGATTCAACAGGCGATTCTGGCCAATAACTATCAGGCGGCTCCCGGCCAGGCCAAGTCGAGTTTCACCGTCAGCAATGTCATTGCCGACACCGGCATGAAGTCGATTGAACAGTTCCGCAACCTCATCATCAAGAGCAATGGCGCGACCATCATCCGCATGAGCGATATTGGCGATGTCGATATTGGCCCCGATTCGGTCAATAGCACCATCTGGTTGAATGGGGTCAATGCATTGTTTGTCTCGGTCAATGCCAGTCCGGCGGGTAATCCCCTGACCGTGGCGGCGGCGGTCAATAAATTGCTGCCCGAGATTCAAAAATCCTTACCCGCCGGGATGACGGCGCGGATGGCCTTTGACGCGACGATCTTTATCAAATCCTCGATTGAGGAGGTGCAGAAGACATTGCTGGAGGCGGTGCTGGTGGTGGTGGTGGTGATTTTCCTCTTCCTCGGTTCCTTCCGTTCGGTCTTGATTCCGGTGGTGACCATCCCCCTGTCTTTGGTTGGGGCGGCGGTCTTGATGTCGTTTTTGGGCTTTTCGATCAATCTTATTACCTTGCTGGCCTTTGTCTTGGCGATTGGGTTGGTGGTCGATGATGCGATTGTGGTGGTGGAGAATGTCTATCGCCATATGGAGGAGGGTCTATCGCCGCTCGATGCCTCGCTCTTGGGGGCGCGGGAGATTGTCGGGCCGGTCATTGCCATGACCATCACCCTGGCGGCGGTCTATGCCCCGATTGGACTGGTGGGGGGAGTGACCGGGGCACTGTTCACTGAATTTGCCTTTACTCTGGCCGGGGCGGTTTTGATCTCGGGGATTGTTGCCTTGACCCTGTCGCCCATGATGTGCGCCAAGCTGCTGACGGTCGAGAGTACCCAAACCAAATTTGCCCTTAGGGTCGAACGGGTGCTGGGCAAATGGGCCTCCTGGTATCGGATCAGGCTGGAGCGGATGCTGACCTATCGTCCGGCGGTATTGGTTTTTGCCTTAGCGGTTCTGCTCTCGGTGCCGTTTTTTTACAGCAAGGCCCCTAAGGAGCTTGCCCCGCAGGAGGATCAAGGCGTTCTCTTTATGTTCATCAAGGGGCCGCAATATGCTAACCTTGACTATATGACAGTCTATCTGGGTCAGGTCGATAAGGCCCTGGCCACGATCCCTGAGGTCCATACACGATTTGCTGCTGCTGGTCTTGGCGGAGTCAATAGCGGCTTTGGCGGCGCGGTGCTGCAACCCTGGGGCGAGCGCGACAGGACGGTCAAGGAACTCCAACCCGTCTTGACGGCGGCCCTCGCCAAGGTCGATGGCTTGATGGCCTTTATCTTCCCGCCGCCGGCCCTGCCGGGGAGTGCCGGTGGCCCGCCCGCGCAGATGGTGATTCGCGGCCCGGGCAGTTACCGCGAAATCTATGACTATATGGATCAGATCAAGGCCATTGCGCGCAAATCGGGCAAGTTCATCTTTGCCGATAGTGACTTGACCTTCGAGAATCCGACCGTGCGAATCAAGGTGGACGAGGTTCGCGCCAACAGTCTGGGCATTACCATGC
The DNA here is from genome assembly GCA_030054295.1 of Minisyncoccota bacterium. Lineage (GTDB taxonomy): Bacteria > Pseudomonadota > Alphaproteobacteria > Elsterales > Elsteraceae > JASGCE01. The sequence goes on along the minus strand of JASGCE010000107.1, from coordinate 998 downwards.
AGCAGATTGGGGCGACCTTGGCGATTATGGTGGGTGGCAACTATGTCAATCGTTTTGACTTTGGTGGTCAGGCCTATAAGGTCATTCCGCAGGTTGCGCGGCAGGATCGTTTGAGTGCGGCGAGTCTTGGGCAATATTATGTTCCGGCCATTGGCGGCAAGATGGTTCCCCTATCGACCGTAGTATCGATGACCACGACGGTCGAGCCGGGCTCTTTGGCGCGGTTTAATCAGCTTAATTCTGCCACCTTTAACGCCGTGCCGCGCCCCTTTGTGACCATGGCCGATGCGGTGGAGGCGATGAGGTCGGCGGCGACAGCGGTTTTGCCCCCGGGCTATAGTTATGAATTTATGTCGGATGCGCGGCAGTATGTGGAGGAGGGGAATCGTTTGCTGACGACCTTTGCCTTTGCTCTGGTCATTATCTTTTTGGTCTTGGCGGCGCAGTTCGAGAGTCTGCGTGATCCTTTGGTGATTCTGGTCTCGGTGCCGATGTCGGTAGCGGGGGCGATGTTGCCGTTGTTTTTGGGGGTTACGACGATCAATATCTATACTCAGATTGGTTTGGTGACCTTGATTGGTTTGATTTCCAAACATGGGATCTTGATGGTCTCCTTTGCCAAGGATTTGCAGATTGAGCATGGATGGGATCGTCATCGGGCGATTGTCGAGGCGGCGGAGATTCGTTTGCGGCCGATCTTGATGACGACGGGGGCGATGGTGGTTGGGCTTTTGCCGCTCCTGTTGGCGGTTGGGGCTGGTGCGGCGAGTCGCTTCTCGATTGGTTTGGTGATTGTGGTTGGGATGTTGATTGGGACGCTCTTTACTCTGTTTGTTTTGCCGGCGGTCTTTACGGTCTTGGGTACGGATCACGCCGCGGTCAAGGCCAGGCGCGACGCGAGGGGGTAAGCAATTAAACTAAATTGCCCCCCCTTTAGGGAGCAGGGGACAGGAAAATGAACTGCCCCCCCTCCCTTTAGGGAGCGGGGGGAAGGCTCT
>JASGCE010000321.1 GCA_030054295.1 Minisyncoccota bacterium | reverse complement strand
TACTTGCTGTTGTCTCCCCCTAGCAGGGGGAGATAGGCTTGCTTGATTTTCGCCCCTTTGCGAAAATCTTTAGCAAGCCTTGTGGGGGTAGAATATAGATTAAAAACAAGTCATTAACCTTCTACCCCCACCAAGAAACTCTAGGGCTTGCCTGCGGCTTCGCCAAGAGTTTCTATCCTCCCCCTGCTAGGGGGAGGCAATAAAATATGACTTTTTCAGGGTTTCCTTAACGGGGACAACCTGGCGAATAATCACAAAACCCCCGCCCCTAAATCTCCACAATCTTGACGGCATTATCGACAATGGCCAGGGCGATTTTGCCGTGCTTCAAGGCCAATGCCGATTCGCCAAAAACCTCTCGCCGCCAGCCCTTGAAGAGTTCCAGGTCAGCGCCATCATCCTCCGCCAGTTCTTCCAAATCGGCCACCGAAGCCACCAGCTTAATCGCGACCTCATGGACCTCGCACTGATGTTTGAGCAATACCTTGAGCAGATCAACCAAGGCCTTCGACTCCCCCTTGACCCGACCCAAATCCTTCGACCCGCCATTGCCAACCACTGGGAGAGCCAAACCCGCCTCCACCACCGCCAGAATCTCGCCGCCCAATCGCCCCTGTGCCACCCCCACACCGACCGACCGACAGCGCCCCAAGGCCTCGATCGTCCGCGGCAAGGTGCTGGCAATCTCGCTAATCGCATCGTCTTTGATCAGCCGACCGCGCGGCAAATTGCGCCGCTGCGCTTCCGACTCGCGCCACGCCGCCAAGGCTTTAAAGACATTCAAAAACTTGGGCGAATTACTGCGCGGTTTTAACCTCATCCAGGCTGTCTCTGGTTCAATCTGATAGGTCGCAAGCCGCGTCAAGACCCCAAGTTCCTGTTCCTGCCACGACTGGCGACCACTGGCTTCAAGCTCCGCAGTCAAGACCCGATAGATTGTCCGCAAATGGGTCACATCGGCCAGGGCATAGTTCAGCTGCGCCGCCGACAAGGGCCGCAGCGACCAGTCGGTAAAGCGCGACGACTTATCGATCTCCGCCCCCGCCAATTTGACCGCCAGAGTCTCGTAACTGACCGACTCGCCATAGCCGCAAACCATCGCCGCAATCTGAGTGTCAAAGATCGGGGTGGGAATCTTGCCGGTATGGTTGACAAAAATCTCGATATCCTGCCGCGCGGCATGAAAGACCTTCACAATCGCCGGATTCTCAAACAGGGCCCAGATCGGCGATAGATCAAGGTCGCACAGGGGGTCAACCATCGCCGCCTCCCCATCGCCGGCCAGTTGCAGCAGACAGAGTTGCGGGTAATAGGTCTTTTCGCGCAAAAACTCGGTATCGACGGTGATAAAGGACTCGTGGCTGAGTCTCTCGGCCAATTCATCTAATTTATTCTGGGTCGTGATCAAGGTCATTATAGTCTGTCCAATCAGGATATTTGGCATATTCGAGTCAATTTACTTGACGGCTGCACGGGGAGTTGGTTACAACCGTAGTGGTTTATGGTTTTTAGCACATCAGACCTATTGTTTTGGTATCTAAATCAAACCAAAACAAGAGTCTCTACGGTCACTTCAAGCAATCAGGTGCGAATATGTACGCAGTAATTTCCTCGGGCG
>JASGCE010000320.1 GCA_030054295.1 Minisyncoccota bacterium | reverse complement strand
GACTCCCCCCGCTGGATAGCCTCGTGCTTACGCACGACGCTATGAGGGGTTAGGGAATGTTACAACTTCCCACAACCCCTCATCGCGTTGCGAAGCAAGGCGATCCAGAGGGGGGGAGTTGCGAAGCAACTCGGGGGGCATCCGCCCCCCGCTAAAAACGAAAAGTTTTGGATTTTCAAATATTCAGACAATATCTTTTCTCAGTTTTTTGACCGCCATTTTCTATTTGCCATTCCACCACCCAATCAATAGAACTGTTTATCGCTCTGAACTACTGTCTCTAAAGGTTTATCAATACCATGAACTATTCAAGCGTGACCGGTCGTTTAGCCACCCTCGGTTCAGCCAAGTGGGAGGTGCATTTTACCGCCCGCGCCATGGCCGCCGCCGGCGAATCGATCCTCGAAATGACCATTGGCGAGCCCGACATCCCGCCCGATCCGCGATTGCTGGAGCAGGTCACCCGCAGCCTCAATTCCGGCCGCATCAGCTATGCCAGCGGTCGCTGCGAGCCGGTACTCGCCCGCGCCTTGACCGAAAAATACCGCAAATATCGACCCACGGTGACCGAACGCAATTTTCTCGCCCTGCCCGGAGCCCAGACCTGCCTGTACACCGTCATCATGGCCATTGCCGAGGCGGGCGATGCGATTCTGGTCGGGGATCCATACTATGCGACCTATGAAGGGATTATCCGCGCCAGCGGGGCCGAACCCATCTTTGTGCCCCTGCGCCCCGAAAATGGTTTCCACATGAAGGCAGCTGACCTCGAGGCCGTCATTACGCCAAAATGCCGCGCGGTCTTGATCAATACGCCCCATAATCCGACCGGTGCGGTTCTGTCGGCCGCGGAAATTGCCGCCATCGGTCAGGTCTGCCTTCGGCACAATCTGTGGCTGATCAGCGACGAGGTCTATGCCGATATGGTCTATGAGGGTCAGTTTGTGACTCCCTTTGCCAATCCCGATTTGGCGGAGATTGTTCTGTCGATTGGCTCGGTTTCCAAATCCTTTGCCGCGCCGGGACTGCGCAGTGGCTGGGTCGCCGCGCCGGAGGAATTTGTCGATCGTTGCCAGCCTCTTGCCGAGGCCATGCTCTTTGGCAATCAACCCTTTATCGCCGATGCCACCGCCTGGGGCATAGCCAACCAACTGACGACTGGGCGCGAATTCGGCAGCCACTGCCTGCGCCGCGCGAGGTTGGTCGAGGAGGCCCTCGAGGGCTGCAATCTTTTGCGCCTGCACCGGCCAGAGGCGGGCATGTTTGTGCTGGTCGATATTGGCCAAACCGGCATGACCAGCCATAATTTTGCTATGGCATTGTTGCAGCAGGAGAGGGTCGCGGTCATGCCGGGCTCGTCATTTGGGGCTAATCTCGAGGGCTATCTCCGCCTGTCCTTGACGACTCCGGATGAGGTGATTCTCGAGGCCTGCCAAAGACTGAGGAATTTTGCCGGGAGGATTAGGGGGAGGTAGGGATAGAGAAATTATCCAAACTTCAGAAGTTTGCTGATTTTTGCAGCACCAAAGGATTGCTGAAGGAAAAATTGTCCCCCCTTTCATTTATGAAAGCGGGGGATAGTCGTTCTTGGATTTGAGCAAGCAAAGCGCAGCGAAAATCT
>JASGCE010000106.1 GCA_030054295.1 Minisyncoccota bacterium | reverse complement strand
GCTAAGGTTTTCTATCCTCCCCTTCCTAAAGCAGGAAGGGGAGGTATAATGATCCTGTTATTCATAAAAATGCTCTAATCCGCTGCAATTCGGTGGTAAATTCCTCGAGACTCGTCAGTGGCGGGGAACATTGATTGCCGCAACAAACGAAGGCATGGATGCCATCCAGCGCAGAAGCGGCCAACTGTTGGACTAACAAGCTATTGCTACACTCAGCACCATCCAAAACCGTCACAAGCCAATCGGCCAGACCGGCATTACGGAGTGCGGCTAACCAGGGCTCTATGGCCTTGTTCGACGGGTTGCGAATAACCACCTGCACCGTAGATACCAGGGACTCAAAGCCATTGAGCAACGAAGCGTGATAGACCGGCGAGCGCGGAATATGGGGGCAAAAAACCTCGATAATCTCATCAGCCCGTTCGCGGTACTGACTATCGGCGAATAGATAATAGAGTTTGGCGAGGTTCTCGACCATGACTCCATTGCCGCTCGGGGTGGCACTATCGGCGGCAGATTTAACCCGTTGCAGCAGGTCAGTCCGGCCAGCAGCCGACATAAAATAGCCACCATCGGAATGATCCCAGTAATCTCGGTCGAGGGTTTGTAACCAATGCCGAGCCGCAACCAGGTATTTCTCCCTTCCGTTGAAATTATAAAGCACCAGCGATGCCCTGATCATCTGGGCATAGTCCTCTAGCACAGCTGGGTGCCTCGGTTGATCGGTAAGGCTGTGATGCAATTGACTGGGATCGCCCTTAACCGACAGTCTATCGACGATAAAGGTAAAAACCCCCTCCGCCAGTTCCAACCATTCGGGAATATTCAAGGCCTGCGAAGCGGTAGCCAGGGCCGAGATGGCCATGCCATTCCAGTCGGTAAGAATCTTATAGTCCATATCCGGTCGCGGCCGATGATTCCGCTCGGCCAAAAGCCTCGCCCGCGAAGCCGCCAAAGATGGAGCAGGGTGAAGATGGTCAGCAGAACCAACCGCCAAATGCAGTTGGTTCAGCACGGTAACCGGCACGGGCGGTGTGTGATGGGGGTCGCGCCAATTGCCCTCGGGCTTCACGCCATAGGCCTGATTGAATTCTTCGGCATCGGGGCCAAGAATCGCCGCAATCTGCTCGGCTTGCCAAATATAAAAGGCACCCTCGCTTTTATGGCCGGCAGAATCCAGACTATCGGCATCGAGGGCGGCGGCAAAGGCACCATAGTATGGATTTGACGGTGATGATGAAGGTGATGATGAATCAGCCAGCCAAAGTTCAGTCCTCAGCCACTCAACCGTCTCGACAATACGGGTCTTAAGCAAGGGCGAGCGGCTGTGCAGCCAAACCATCGACATAATCTCGATCAGCTGGGCATTGTCATAGAGCATCTTCTCAAAATGCGGAACCAACCACTGTTCATCGGTCGAGTAGCGACTGAATCCACCGCCAAGATGGTCGTAGATTCCGCCTCGGCACATTCGGTCGAGGCTTAACTCCACAGCCCGCCTGAACCGATCTTCACCGCTGCGCAGATAGGCGCGCCAGAGGCTGGTAAGCAGCGGCACCTGCGGAAACTTGGGGCTGCCCTTAATCCCACCCAATTCGGGGTCATAGATACCAAGAAAAAGCTCGGCTGAATCATTCAGCATAGCAGGGGAGAGGGTCACACCCTTGGCAAGAGGGCCAGACTGGGCCTGTGCCGACAGAATGGACTTGACCGAAGCCTGAATCTTGTCGGGTTCCTGACTGTAAGCGCGGGCTATGGCCTGCAAAACCACCTTAAAACTGGGGCGACCATAGCGATTGTCGGGAGGAAAATAGGTACCGCCAAAAAATGGCTCCAGCTGCGGCGTCAAGAACATGGACAGGGGCCAGCCGCCCGACTCACCCATGGCCTGGAGACAGCCCATGTAAAAGGAATCAATATCGGGCAGTTCCTCCCGATCGACCTTGATCGAAATAAAGTCACGATTGAGCAGAATGGCCGTCTGCGAATCTTCAAAGGATTCATGGGCCATAACATGACACCAGTGACAGGCCGAATAGCCTATCGATAAAAAAATCGGGCGATTCAAACGACGGGCCACTGCAAAGGCTGGCTCGCCCCAAGCAAACCAGGCGACCGGATTATCCCGATGCTGTAGAAGATAGGGGCTGGTTTCGGTGGATAATTGATTTTTTAGAATTTCCAACAGGAGTCACTCGGGTTAAGGATTGTGCTGCCTTTTAACCAAGGCAGAGGGTATGATAGAATTATAGTCTGATTCTTTATAAATCCAAAAACTCATTTTTTAGAGGGGGGCGGATGCCCCCCCGAGTTGCTTCGCAACTCCCCCCCCTCTGGATCGCCTTGCTTCTCCGAGTTATGTCGGCCTACGCCGACGGGGCGATGAGGGGTTGTGGGAGGTATAAACATTCCCAAAATCCTCATAGCGTCGTGCGTAAGCACGAGGCTATCCAGCGGGGGGGAATCGAACGAAGTGAGATGGGGGGGCATCCGCCCCCCCAAGAAATTTTAGTTTAAATTATACTGTGTCCACTTGAGAATTCAAAACTTTGTTTAGGTTTCAATAACCATCCAAGTTCGTCATTGCGAGGGAGCGAAGCGACCGTGGCAATCCATTTTTCCATTTGGAAACAATTTTTAAGTGGATAAATGGATTGCCACGCTTCGACTCACAGCAAGCTGTGAGTCTCGCTCGCAATGACATCCTTTTTGTAAAATTCCAAAGATTTTTAAAGAAACACGGTATATATAGCAAAATTGACGATAGGATACTAAAATTACACACTCCCCCCCTAATGTTTCACGAGAAACAATCTTCGCCCTAGCAACCCCTGCTGGTCGGTCGGCGGTAGCCATTATCCGCATTTCCGGGCCTGATTCCCTTCAGTGCCTAAAGAACTTGACCGAAAAAAATTATTTTATTCCGCGACAGGCTCGGCTTCTTAATCTCAAAAACCCGCAAACCAAGGCCATCATCGACCAGGCCCTGGTTCTATATTTTGCCGCCCCCGCCAGCGAAACCGGGGAGGATCTGGTCGAGCTTCAATGCCATGGTGCACCAACGGTCATCAGCTCCCTGCTCGAAATCTTGAGCAGAGAGCCCGGACTGAGGCTGGCCGAACCCGGGGAATTTACCCGCCGCGCCTTTTTGAACGGCAAAATCGATTTAACCGCGGTCGAGGGAATCGCCGACCTGGTGGCTGCCGATACCGAGAGTCAAAGACAGTTGGCCGTTAATCAACTAAGCGGCAAAACCGCCGCCAAATACCATCATTGGGCCAGGTCGCTCACCCAGGCCCTGGCCCTAAGCGAGGCCATGATCGATTTTGCCGATGAAGAGATTCCCCAATCGACTTATGAGACCATCGATTCCATCATAAGCCAAGTTAAATCCGAAATTATCCATGAACTATCCGACCAGAATCGCGGCGAAGTGATCCGCAGCGGAGTCCAGTTGGCGATTATGGGCGCGACCAATGTCGGTAAATCTTCGCTGCTCAATTATCTCTGCAACCGCGAGGCGGCCATTGTCTCGCCCATTGCTGGCACCACCCGCGACACCATCGAGGTCACCCTTGATATAGCGGGATTCAGGCTTGTCGTGGTTGATACGGCGGGAATCCGCCAAACCAATGATCCGGTCGAATTGATGGGAATTGACCGAAGTTTGCAAAGGGCCAAAAACTCGCAACTTATCCTTCATGTCGTCGATGCCCAAAGCCTCATCAATGGGCTTGATGGTGATATTCCAACCTATGGCGCATTGGAACTGTTGATTGTGAACAAAATCGACCTCTGCGACAAATCCGAGCAGAAAAAACTGGCGGAGAAAATTGCCGCCCTGAATGCCATTGCCATCAGCCTTAAAAACGATCAAAATCTTGATGGGCTTTGGCATTGGATAGAAAAGACCCTGCAAGACCATCTTGGCTTTGCGGCATCCGAACCGCCCTTGATCACCCGTCAAAGGCATAGGCTGATGATCGAACAGGCACTGGCACGGCTTCAGGCGATTGAACCCACCATGGCGCAGGAGATCAAGGCGGAGGAACTCCGTCATGCCGTAAAGGGGCTCGGCCGGGTGACCGGCAAGGTGGCGGTGGATGATCTGTTGGATATTATTTTTAAAGAATTCTGTCTGGGGAAATAAAAACTTGACAGATAATGCGAGTTTGTAAAAGCTATAGTGCCTTGAGTTAAACCAAATAAGAGAATTGACCGATGAAATCAGCATTAACCCTATCCTTCCCATTCTTGACCCTTTGCTGTGGGCTGGCCATATCCTTTGGAGCCAGCGCAGCCGAGACCCAAACCGTCAAGACCCAGACCGCGGGAACCATGACCAATTTAATCACGCCGCCAGTGCAATATCCGCCCGAAACCATCAAATTCAAGGGCAGGCCTGCGGCCATTGCCTCCATATCCGCCTTTGGCACGGGGGGTTACTCGGTCAAGGTTACCCCGATTGCCGGCGCCACCAAGGGAATTAAATCGGGGGAGATTACCTGCAACAAGGGGATTTTGGTGCTTCAATTCAATCCACAGGAAGACTATACGGGTGTTTTGCAGAGTTGCCCGGCCAATGCCAAGGTTTCGATAGTCTTAAAATAGACCAACCGGTTTTTTTTCGGGGTGGATTAAAAATGAATCTTATCGTGGTTGACTTGGGGGGAACCCATGCTCGGTTTACTTTGGCTAAAAGGCTCGAGAACCAAATTGAAATCCTGCAGGAACCGATTATTGCCTCGACCAAGAACCACGATAGCCTGAGGTCGGCCTGGTTCAAGGTGCGCGAATCCCTTCTCGGTATGGAAGCGCAGCCGCGGCAAAACAAGGCCGTGATTGCGGTCGCCAGTCCGATCAACGAGGACCTCATCACCCTTACCAACCACAGTTGGCAGTTTAAACAATCGAGCCTTACGACCGATTTAGAACTGGAAAGCTGTACCGTCATTAATGATTTTGCCGCAGTAGCCCATGCGATTCCACATTTAAAACCGCATGAACTTTTGCCCATTGATTTAAAACCGCCAACCGCAATCGATCAAACGACCCATGTCACCATCATCGGCATGGGAACCGGCATTGGCGTGGCCCATCGGCACCAGGGGCAGGTCATTGCGACCGAGGGGGGTCATACCGGATTTGCCCCGCGCAATGACCGCGAAGATCGGCTTTTGGCAAGGCTCAGGGATCATTTTGGTCGCCTATCGATCGAAAGGCTGGTTTCGGGAATGGGGCTATCGCACCTGATCGCTGAATTGAACCGGGGCGACTATTCGCCCAAAACTCACCCGCTCGAATTTACCCCTGAACAGAATCGTCTGGACTGGGACCATGCCCTCAATCGCAAAACCGAGGTCGCCATTCAGGCCCTCGACTGGTATTGCGAGCTGGCGGGAACCTATGTGGGCGACATTGCCCTGGCCAGTGGCGCCAAGACCATTTTGATCGGGGGTGGATTGGGGCTGCGCCTGCAAACTATACTGCCGCAGTCGCAATTCATGGCCTGTTTTAATGCCAAGGGGCGAATGACTCGGCTGATGGAGCAGATTTCGGTGCAGGTCATTACCCATCCGCAGCCCGGGCTTTTGGGGGCGGCAGCGGTGGGGTTAGAGGTTTAGTAGTTTGGAGATTTATTGAAGCAATAAAATTTTAATTGTCCCCCCTCCCTTCAGGAAAGTCTGAAAAAGTCATTTTTTTGTCACTCTGAGCGTCGTCGCGCTTGACTTTGCGAATGCAAAGTCTTTAGCAAGACAAGCGAAGAGTCCAGAAAAATAAGCAATTACAATGCATTATGTTTCTCTGGATTCTTCGCTAAGAACAGTTAGCCTCGCAAGGCTCGGACTGTTCTAAGCTCAGAATGACAAGTTTGGAGTTTTTCAGACTTTCCTTCAGGGAGCGGGGGATAGTCGAACTTAGCAGCTTGCTGCTTAGTGAGACTTGGGGGGTAGGTCTAAGTTTTATATTAATACAAAGACATACCCCCCAAGTAACTCTAAGGCTCGCCTACGGCTTCGCCAAGAGTTACTATCCCCCGCTTTCATAAATGAAAGGGGGGACATTCTTTTCCTAAACAGAGCTCTTGTTGGTGATAAAAGAACTGTAACTTAGCTTGCTCATAGTTTAGCTGATTAATTGGAATTCTCATGCCCGAATTACCCGAGGTTGAAACCGTTTGCCGTGGTCTGGCCCAGTTTCTGGTCGGGCAAAGGATATCATCGGTCACGATTAACCGCCGCAATCTGCGGCTCGAGATTCCTTATAACCTTGGCCAGGTCATGACTGGCAGAACCGTCACCAGCATCAAAAGAAGGGCTAAGTTTATCGTTCTGGAATTTGATCATGCGGCGGTGATTATTCATCTTGGCATGTCGGGCAGTATCCAATTTAAACACAGGGGCAATCCACCGCGCAGCGAATCGCAATCCAAACATGATCATGTGGTTTGGCAAATCGACTCATCCCATCCCGACCAGAGTTTCCAAATAATCTATAACGACCCACGGCGGTTTGGCCTCATCCAGGTCAGCGATAGTCCAGAGTGGCAGAATCACCCGATCTTGGCGCAGCTGGGGCTGGAGCCGCTGGACTCGAGCTTTACCCCGGCCATTCTCAAATCCATTTTGCAAGACCGTAAAACCGCCATAAAGCAGCTTTTGCTCGATCAATCTGCGGTGGTGGGAATCGGCAATATCTATGCTGCCGAGGCTCTGTTTATGGCTGGAATCTCGCCGCTCAGACCCTCAAATCAAATTAAACCCTCAGAAGTTAAGAAACTTCATCGGGCGATTCAAACCATATTGCACAATGCCATTGCTGCGGGTGGTTCGAGCCTGAAGGACTTTGTCCAGCCGAGCGGCGAACTTGGCTATTTTCAACATAGCTGGTCGGTCTATGGCCGCAAGGGGCAAAAATGCCCCGGCTGTGATTGCACTGGGGCCATCGAACAGTTCGAGCAAAATGGTCGCAGTAGCTTCTGGTGCCGCCATAAACAGGTCTAATCAAGTTGGACAGGATTGATAGACCTGCCAGAATTTGCTAAATTTAATCCCATAGATTTAATATCCTATTCGATACCAAATAATAAAATGGTTTAAAAAAAGCATTAAAGGATCGCACCATGAATTCATCTTCTCGCAGCACTGCGGAACTCAATAGCCAGCAGAAGGATGCCATAGGCTTTGCCTTAAAACTTTTTAAACAGCTTGAGCGCTCGGTCGATGACAAGGATGCCGATCGCTGCCTGACCAGCTATAGGCTGCTCCATGAATCGATGGAGCGAATGGGCGGAATTGATCGCAACCAGATTGAAGTGATCTTAAGCAAGGCGCGGGAGCTTATCGAACCGGTCTTGATGCAAAAGATTGAATTTCTGCTCGAGAAGGCAATGGAGGCCTCGCGGCTTGGCGATGCCACCGCCTGTAAAATCTTCAGCAAGCTGGTCAAGGAATGGAACGACAGGTGCAAATTCATCATCATCAAGGATGAGTTTTGGGATGCGGTCTTTAAACAGCTCGAGATTATTTCTGAAACCTCGCCGCGCGGAACCTCGGAACTGGCGCGCAAAAATGCGCTGGAGCTTGCCCAGGGGATGGGCGGGGCCGGAGTCCTTCAGCATCCGCAAAGACGATATTTACGATATGGGGCTCCCGCTGGTTTGCTGGTGCGGTTTATGCCGCAGCCCGAGCTTTTTGAACTGCGCGATATTTCGATGGAGGGAATCCAGACCATCGGTCATCCGCCGAGTCTAAACATCGGCAAAAAAATCCAGATCGAAATGATTTTTGACCCCAGCCTCACGCCCAATTCATCAGGAACGGCTTCCCATAATGGCGAAAAAATAACCCATAGATCGATGGCCCAGGTGATGCAAGAAACCGAAAGCGGCTATGGGCTGTTTTTTGAACAGCTCAAGGGGCCGATTCTGTTTTTAATCAAGGAGAGATATATCGACCTCAATCGCCTTGAACAGGCGAAGTAGGGTGGGGGGGATTGGAGTTTAGGTGTATCAAAATCACTAAGATATTTTAATGAATGTCCCCGTTCGCTCTTTAGGAAACCCTGAAAAAGTCATTTTTTTGTCACTCTGAGCGTCGTCGCGCT
>JASGCE010000105.1 GCA_030054295.1 Minisyncoccota bacterium | reverse complement strand
GGCGATCCAGCGGGGGGAGTCAAGCGAAGCTTGACGGGGGGCATCCGCCCCCCGCAAAAAAGAATCCGTTTTAGGTTTTCAAAAACTCAAACTATAACTGGAATTTTAACCCAGAATCATGCGATAAAATGCCATGACAAATCCAGACACAGAGACTCCACCGCCCGAGGGCAATTTACCCGAGGACAATAGCTATAACGCCGATTCGATCCGAGTCCTTCGCGGGCTGGAGGCGGTAAGGGTGCGCCCCGGCATGTATATCGGCGATGTCCATGATGGATCAGGCCTCCATCATATGATCTACGAGGTCGTCGATAATGCAATCGACGAGGCTCTGGCGGGCTATTGCACCCTGGTCGAGGTGATCATCAATGCCGATGGTTCCTGCACCGTGCGCGACAATGGTCGGGGGATTCCCGTTGACCTCCACGAGGAGGAGCAGGTTTCGGCCGCCGAGGTAATTATGACCCAGCTCCACGCGGGGGGTAAGTTCGACCAGAATAGCTACAAGGTTTCGGGTGGACTCCACGGGGTGGGCGTGTCGGTGGTCAATGCCCTGTCGAGCAAACTCGAGTTGCGGATTTGGCGCGACGGTAAAGAATATTTTATGCGCTTTATCCATGGCGATGCCGAGGCCCCCTTGGCAATGATGGGAGAGGCACCAATTGTCGCTGGCACAGCAGAGCGGCAAAAAGGCACCGAGGTTACATTCCTGCCCGCGACGACAACCTTTACTCTGGTTGAATTTGATTTTGCTACGGTTGAACAGAGGCTGCGGCAATTGAGCTATCTCAATTCCGGGGTTCATATTCGCCTGAGTGATCGTCGCCCCTCGGAACCCATTGTTCTCGACCTGACCAGCCAGGGTGGCCTTACTGAATATGTCAAACATATTGACCATAGCAAAACCGCCCTCCACGACGAGCCGATTCAAATCCGCGCCGAGAAGGATGGAATTATTGTCGAGGTCGCCCTGCAATGGAATGATTCCTTCCACGAGACCAGCCTCTGTTTTACCAACAATATTCAGCAGAAGGACGGTGGCACCCATTTGGCGGGATTCCGCGCCGCCCTGTCGCGCACCATCAATAACTATGCCCAGTCATCGGGCATTGCCAAGAAGTCAAAGGTTCAGGTTACCGGCGATGATGCCCGCACGGGCTTGACGGCGATCATCTCGCTTAAATGCCCTGACCCCATGTTCTCCTCTCAAACCAAGGAGAAGCTGGTCTCGTCGGAAGTTCGTCCGGTGGTCGAGAATGGCGTGGCAGAAAAATTAGAACAGTGGCTGGAGGAACATCCATCGGAGGCCAAGATCATCATGGAGAAGGTGATCCGCACCGCCACTGAACGCGAAGATGTCCGCAAACTGCGCGAACTTTTCCGCCGTAAAGGCAGCCTCGATATTGCCAGTCTGCCCGGCAAACTCGCCGACTGCCAAGAACGAGACCCCAGCCGTGCCGAACTCTTTATTGTCGAGGGGGATTCGGCGGGAGGCTCGGCCAAACAGGGCCGCAATCGCGCCTTCCAAGCCATCTTACCCCTGCGCGGCAAGATTCTGAATGTCGAGCGAGTGCAGCAGAATAAGATGCTCAGTTCCGAACAGATCGGCAATCTCATCAAGGCCCTGGGCACCAGCATCGGCGATGGCGAGGGCGGCTTTGATGCCGACAAGACCCGCTATCACAAGATCATCATCATGACCGACGCCGATGTCGATGGCAGCCATATTCGCACCCTGCTTCTGACCTTTTTTTATCGCCAAATGCCAGAACTGATCGAGCGGGGATTCTTATATATTGCCCAGCCGCCATTGTTTAGGGTGGCTCAGGGCAAGTCGGTTCGCTATCTTAAAAACGAACAGTCGCTGGATCGTTATTTGATCGACAATGGCATTGCCGATACGATTCTGGAATTCAATCAGGGCGAGCGATCCCTCGGTCAAGACCTCGGGGTGCTGATCGAATCGGCACAGCAGGCAACACAGGCCCTGCGGCAATTGGAACGGCGCGGTGGAGCAGCCGTTCTGCTGGAACAGGCGGCGATTCTGGGGCTTTTTGCCCATGATCTGCTGGAGCGACCGGAGGCAGCGACCCAGGCGGCCAGCGACTGGGCGGCACGGTTAAATGGCCTGATGAGCGACTCGGCCAAGACCGTCAACAACCAATGGCGCGGGCAGTTTTACGCCGGGCAGAACGGCAGCCGGATCGAGGTCGAGCGCAAACAGCGCGGCGTCCGCGAAGTCGCCCAGATCGATGCCATCATGCTGGCTTCGGCGGAGGCCAGTCGCCTCAATGGCCTGGCCGAATCGCTGCGCCGACTCTTTGCAACCCCCGCGACTCTGTTGATTAAAGAAAAGCGCGAAGCCATCACCGGCCCCATTGCTCTCAGTGAAACCATTCTCGGTCTGGCCCGCAAGGGCTTGACGATTCAAAGATATAAGGGCCTCGGGGAGATGAATGCCGACCAGCTGTGGGAGACTACCCTTGATCCCAATATGCGGTCATTGTTGCAGGTCAAGGTCGCCCATGTCGATACGGCCGAGACATTGTTTTCAACCCTGATGGGCGATCTTGTCGAGCCGCGTCGTGAATTTATTCAGGACAATGCTCTGCGAGTCTCGAACCTGGATGTCTAACTGAAGGGGCGGGAACCATGTCGCACAGTCCTGCCGCCCTTAACCCCCAGCTGCGCGGAATATTGACCGGTCGATCGGCTGAAGCCTTTGTCCGCTGCAACCATGATTTGCCGCTGGAGCCGGGGCAGATTCAACCGGCCAGTATCGATCTTCGTTTGGGCCGGACGGCCTTTCGCACCCGCGCGAGTTTTTTACCCGGGGTCGGTCGCATGGTCGAACAGGGTCTGGCCGATCTGACCCTCCACCAGTTTAGCCTCGATGATGGCGCGGTGCTGGAGAAGGGCGCGGTCTATGTCGTGCCGCTCGAGGAATCGCTGGCTATTCCCGCTGGGCTGAGTGGGGTTGCTAACCCAAAATCATCAACCGGGAGATTGGATGTTTTTGCCCGCGTGATTGTCGATGGCAGCGAAAGATTCGACCAAATTCCTGAAGGCTATCGCGGGCGGGTTTTTGTCGAGATCTCGCCCCATTCCTTTCCCATCACAGTTCGGCGCGGATCCAAACTGGTGCAGCTCCGGCTACGAAGCGGCGGGGCGGCCGAACCGATTGGCGAGGCGATATTGGGTCTTGATGCCCGCGGCAAGGGAAGGGGTCAAATCATCGGCTATCGCGCCAAGGGCAATACGGGTTTGGTCGATGTCGATTGCCGCGCCCGATATGCGGTGGCGGATTATTGGGAAGTCTTGACCGCCGATACCAGTGGGGCGATTATTCTCGACCCTGGTGAGTTTTATATTTTGGCGACCGAATCGCCGGTGGTGATTCCCAATGATCAGGTGGCGGAACTGCGACCGCTCGATACCGAGATTGGCGAATTCCGAGTCCATTATGCCGGGTTTTTTGACCCCGGATTCGGTGTCACCAACCCTTCGCGCGGAGTCCTTGAGGTTCGCGCCCACGAGGTGCCTTTTCGCATCGAACATGGTCAAACCATCGGAAAATTAATTTACGAAAAACTTTTGGGGACTCCCGAATCACTTTATGGAAGCGGAATTCAGTCTAATTATCAAGGGCAAGGGCTGAAATTGAGCAAGCATTTCATCTAATTACATTGAATTTAAATATTTGTTGCAACTCTATTAGATTAAATTTACAGTTTAATGGTTAACTCTTAATTGTAAATTGTTTAATGCTTTTAATAGGGGGGCAACCATGTTCATAAAATTGAATAATTTGAAACTTTTTCAAAAACTTGGAATTGCGATATTGATCGTTCTGGTTCCCATGGTTTTGACATTCACTGTTCTGTTTGTTGAGAGAGTCTCCATGATTCTGGATGCAAAAAAAGAATTGATCGGGGCTGAATATGGTTTGCGGATTATTCGGGCGGTCATTACTCCGAATCCGGTGACTCTGAAGGCATTAAAAGAATTTGAAGCCAGTCATCCAAAGCTTGCAAGAATTCCCATTAGAGTAATTGATTTGGAAGGCCGTAACCTTTACTCAAGAATAACCTCGGCCTCAGCTTCACTTGAATCGGTTAACCGCACTTCAGGCCTGATGTTAGAGTCAGATGCAAAGATCTACACCATAAGTCAAATTTACTTGACTGATTTTCCTCAACTTATGCAGATAGCTGGTTTTCTTAATCAGTATTTTGAAGGACAGAGTGATGCCCAGAGCGGAATTGCAGCGAGTCAAATCTTTATAGCCACCAATCGGATTAACTCTCTGAACAAGTTATCGGCACTATTGTCATTAAATGATTCAGATCAGGAAGTAAACCGTGTCAGCAATAGCTATAAAAAACTCCACCAAACTATTGAAACCATAATGTCAAAAAAGGATATGGATTCCAGTAATTCGCAAATCTATATGAATGAATTGATCCGTGGTTCAAGCGAATTTTCGGAAAAAATGTCTGGTTATCTTATCAATCAAATCCAAAGGAAAATTGCCGATGAATATGCTTATCTAGCACTTTATCTTGTCTTTTTATTGTCTTCGGTTCTTTTGGGATTCTTTGTTATGTATTATATCCAAAAATCGGTCATAAAACCGGTCAAGGAAGTAACGACAACCATGAGCGATCTTTCGGTTGGACAGGAAACGAAAAAAATCGAACCTAGTTTGCGTAAAGACGAAATCGGTGCCTTAATCACAGCCATGAGCCGACTGCAACAGATGTTGGTCGAGCGGCGCAACCTCTTGGATGCTCGGGAAATTCAGGCGGAGAAAGAAAAGCGGATCGACAGAATTAATCAGTTGAATGATGAATTTCGTAGCGACTCTCATCTTTTGGTGCAGATATTTGTTTCTGCTTCGGAACAGCTCACCAGTACTTCGGGGTCTCTGTCGCAGATGGCAGATGGCACCCATGAACTGACTCATGTTGCTGCCAGTGCTACCGACCAGATTGCCGTAAGTGTGGATTCGATTGTCGCGGCGACAAAGGAGCTCGAGAGTGCGCTTGAAGTCATAGGCAGTCAGGTCGATGCCGCCGAGATTGAATCGCTCGATGCGGTCACCGCCACCAGCAGCAGTATCATCCTGATTAACGAGCTTTCGATTGCCGCCGACCGGATTGGAGCGATTGTTGGCCTCATCAATTCCATTGCTTCACAGACCAATCTTTTGGCTTTGAATGCCACGATTGAAGCGGCGCGGGCCGGCGAATCCGGTCGCGGATTTGCCATTGTTGCCGGCGAGGTCAAGTCCCTGGCCGCGCAAACAGCGCGTGCCACCGACGAAATCGCCACTCAGGTGGCATCTATGCAGGAGGCAACTAAGAATGTTGTTGCTACCATCAATAACATTACTGACAAAATTCAAAAAATGGCAAAGGACACCCACGAAATCAAGCAAACCGTGTCGCAAGAAAAGGGCTTGACCCGAAACATCTCGGACTCGGTGCAACAGGTTGTCAAAGACAGCCGCACCGTTGCCAAGACCGTATCGAGCGTCAAGGAATCAGCGGTACATACCAGTGGCGCGGCCAGTGAATTGCAATCATCGGCCGATGATATGCAGATCAGAGCCTCTAACCTCCGCGACAAGATCGACACCTATCTGACGAACATCTGCGCGGCCTAGAGTTGCTGTCAAAACCATAGCCGTTTTACCGCGCGCTCAATCGGTTTTATTCAATGTCTCCTTCCGCTTGGGGGAGACATTGAAATTTTGACGGTTTGACATATTATCAACTGGCATTAAATTTAAGTTGATTTAAAATTTGATAAGTAATACCTAATTATAGAAACAAAATAATTGTTACTCGTAAAGGGATTGCTATGTTATTCGCGCTCAACAATTGGCGGCTGAGTAAAAAACTCGGGCTGGCCTGTATTATTCTGTTGGTTCCGCTGGTTATTGGCTTTACGACGATCTTTTACGGTCGCGTCAAGGCCATTAGCGAGGCCAAACAAGAGTTTGTGGGTGTCAAATATACCGATATTTTCCTCAAGGCTGTCTTTAATCCAACCGACGAAAATGTCAGTAATCTGCAAAAATTCGAGGCCGATCATCCAGATTTAAACGACAGGTCGATTGATTTTGGCAGTTTTTTAAGAAGGAGCCTCTATCAAAAACTGTCTCTGGGCTTACCGGTTCTGGACTCGGTCAGCCGCAATTCTAAGTTGGCTTACGAAACCAGTCCCGAGATCTATATTCTCGGGCAGGTTTACACCCATGATTTTCCTCAGCTTATACTCTATCAAGCCTATCTTACCGAATCGAGCGATGACAAGGCGACCCTGGATGTGACCCAGGCGACCGTTCACAGATTCTCGGAATCGGCAGCGAACAATATTTTTTATAAGCTTGATTCCATAAAACTGACCGACGAACATTCTCAGGAATTAAAAAAACTGGCGAGCGAGATAAATGAATTTTCGACCAGTATCCTGGCCATCGTAAACAGTAATCAAAAGTCTGTTGCCGAATCGACAGAGATGTTGAATGCGATGGTGACCGAATCGCGGAGGGTCTCTGCGATGATCAGCGAGCATTTGTCGGAGGAGTTACAAAACCAAATTGAGACGCAATATCTTCTGTTGGGCTTTAACTTAATTCTTTTAATTGCCGCATTGACCCTGTCCTATCTGGTCATTCGGTTTTTAAACCGTTCGGTGGTTGAACCGGTCGATCGGGTAACCGAGACAATGCAGGAACTGGCGGCCGGTCGAGATAGCCAGACCATCCATGTCAGCAAACGCAAGGACGAGATTGGCTCCTTGATCACCGCCATGAGTCAGCTTCAGGTCATGTTGGCGGAGCGCCGGCATTTGCTGGATGCTCGGGCGGTGCAGGCGGAGCGCGAAAAACGGGTGCAGCGGATTGCCGAACTCAATGATGATTTCCGCAACCAGGCCCATGAATCGGTTGGGGTCTTTGTTGCTTCAGCGGTTCAGCTCAACAGTACTTCGGGGTCGCTGACCGAGATGGCCATAACGACCGACAGTCTATCAAATAGTGCCAACAATGCCACCGAGCAGATTGCGGTAGCGGTCGATATGATTGCCGAATCCAGCTTAAAACTGGTCGAGGCTCTCCGCGCCATTGGCGAGCAGGTCAATACCGCCGAGGACGAGACTCGCAAGGCTGTGGAGGCAACCAGCGGCAGTCTTAAACTCATCAACGAACTGTCGGAAGCGGCTGATCGGATTGGCGCAATTGTTGGCCTCATCAATTCCATTGCCTCGCAAACCAATCTTCTCGCCCTCAATGCCACCATTGAAGCGGCGCGGGCCGGGGAGGCTGGTCGTGGTTTTGCCGTGGTCGCGGGAGAGGTTAAGTCATTGGCCAATCAGACCGCCCGCGCCACCGACGAGATTGCCACTCAGGTCGCTTCAATGCAGGAGGCGACCAAGAATGTGGTGACGACCATCGAGAATATTACCGATAAAATTCAAAACATGGCCAAGGATACTAACGAAATCGGCTTGACCGTCCGCGAAGAGCGAATCCTGACTGAAGAGATCGCCTATTTTGTTCAACAGGTGGTTCGGGACAGTAAGGGTGTCGCCACCATCCTTCACAATGTTAAGGAATCGGCACTTCAGACCAGCGGGGCGGCAACGGAGCTTAATGCTTCGGCGGATGATATGCAGTTTAGGGCCTCTGACCTCCGCGACCGGATTGACCGCTATCTTAAAGACATTAGCACGGCTTAGGGATTTTTATTGATACTCCGTTCACTTGAGAATTCAAAATTTTGTTTTGTTTTCAATAACTCTCCACATTCGTCATTGCGAGGGAGCGATAGCGACCGTGGCAATCCATTTTTCCATCTGAAAACAATTATTTAGTGGAAAAATAGATTGCCTCGTTTTGTCTCACAGCAAGCTGTGAGTCTCGCTCGCAATGACATCCTTTTTGTAAAATTCCAAGGATTTTTAAACTATACTTCGTTCACTGGAAAATTCTAGAGCATTTTCGACAAATATAAGTAGATCCAAAATCGTCATTGCCCTCAAGCTGCGATAGCAGCACAGAGTGGCAATCCAGATCGGCATAAGCCAAACACAAAATAATCATTATAATTGA
>JASGCE010000004.1 GCA_030054295.1 Minisyncoccota bacterium | reverse complement strand
CGCCGCATGGGACGGCGCACGGGCCGCCGCACAGCCCGCCCAAGAAAAGCAACTTCGCCTGATGCTGGCCGGTCGGGCGTGATCATTATGAACCTTCCCCCAACCCCTCGCGCCGCCTCTGCCATCATTGCTCAGATGACCGCCAAGGCTGACCATGAGACAACCAGGTACGCCAGGATTGACGGTCAGGAGCGCGAATTTACAGTCCACTACACGACCGAATGGAGTAGCGAAAAGCGTTACAGCGACACGCATTCCAGCGGTTACGGATACGACAGCTTTGCTCTCTGCGATATCGTCGGGGCATGGTATGAGAATGACAGCGGCGAGGTTGTCTTCGCGGGCAACAAGGCCGAGCTTGAGGCGCTGGTTGGTGACGATCAGGTGGCGCAATGGGAAGACGAAATAAGTCAGTCAGTAATGGATGATGGAGAGTGGTGATGGGCAAACAACCGAAATGGACGCCGGGGCCTTGGTTTATCGTTACCCCAACCCAAGGGTTTGAGGTCTGAACCATTCATGGTGTCGAGCGGCAGCCGACCGAGGATGGCTTGGGGCAAACGTGGGTTTACATCAGGCCGGAAAGTCTCGTTCGTGATGGAGAGTGGGCTTGGCCGGATGAAGCCGAATGCACGGCCAATGCCCACCTTATCGCCGCCGCGCCTGACTTATATGCGGCGCTTGAAGAGGCCAATAGACTTTTGGGCAGCATTCCGGCGGCAAAGAACAACGCCAAGGTTGGGGCGTCTATTCATGCCAGCCGAGCTGCGCTCGCTAAATCCCGTGGAGAAGTCAAATGACCCCGCATGACATTGCCCGCATCGACGCCCGCATTCGCAACAGCATCTGGGCACGTCGTCCCAAGCGCAAAGCATGGCCAAGCTTCGGTGAGGCCATCGTTCTTATCATCGGCTGCGCCGCCATGGGCGTCGTTCTCGGGCTGGCCGCTTTTTGGGAGGCTACACTGTGAGTCCGCTTGAAATGAAGGTTCAGGCCAGCGTCCTTGACGCGATCAACGCCGAGAACGCCCGGCGCGTTGAGGTCGGCGGCGAGCGCATTCCATTCAATGTCTGCCCCCTGGTTAAAGATGCAATAGCCCGCGCGTTCAGCGCCCATGGAACAGAGGATGTGAAATGAAACTGGAAGCCGAATGGCAGGAATTTTTGACGGCGCGTGCCAGGAGTGACAAGTTCCGCACCGAGGGCGACAAGCTCGTGGCCGAGAGTAACACGTTCCGCACCGAGTGGGACGGGCTCCGGGCCGGGGGGTGGAGGATATGTGCCAAGGGGCGCGTACTCCAGGTCAAGGGGGCCAAGATCATGGCTAAGGCGGATTTGGTGTGGGCGGAGGCGATCATTTCCGCCCACGGCAACGTGCCGGTGACGTGGAAGTACAACCCGTTGCGCTGCACGGTCGCTGGCGAAACCTACAGCGAAGAGGACGTGAAATGACCTTCTATGTTCTTGACCCCTACGGCAACTGTGCTGCTTCCGGCGAGACTGAGGCTCAGGCAATTGCGCAGGCCTGCGAAGTGACGATGAACAGATGGGATAACCTCCATCGCTCGGGGTGGTCGGTCGTATCCATCAAATCCCCCACGACATCAGGTTGGTGGATCCTGCCCGCCATCGTCCTCAGCATCGTGCTTTGGGGAGCAATAATCTTGATTGAGGCGATGAAATGAGCATGAAAGCGTTGATTGAAAAACACCTGAGCGACGACGGCACCGCGCTCGACCTCACGCTCACCGGCGTCACGGATGCCATCGGGCCGCACCTGCCACAGAGCCTGACCTATCTCTACCTCACGCGCACCCGCGTCACGGATGCCGGGGTTGCAGCTATCAAGGCCGCCAACCCAAACCTTAAAATCTACCGCTGAGAGGACACGGAAATGAGTTTCATCGACCCGCCGGATTACGAGGACGCCGAGGACCGGCTTCCCTCCGGCTGCTGGCTCCTGCCTGGATTTGTGCTTGCCGCTCTGGCGCTGATCTCGGGCGCGGCAATCTGGAGGATGTCGTGATGGGGGCTGACAGAACCTTCTTGCCGCAGGGCTTGGTCTGGATTGGCTTTGATGAAACCGGACGCAGCATCGCCGCGTCTGTGGAGAACATGCATCCGATCAGAATGCCCGGCAGAACGATGGAGGGCTGCGCATCTGTTCGCAAGTGTAAGGTCCCGAGCGACGGTATTCTGTTTGGGAAGGTCGTCGCCGACTTCGATGTCGTCCCCACCCCCGCAGCCTGTCCCATGCCATTGAGGAGACGATGAAATGACGGAAGCTACAGTTGATCTGAACGGAAATATGGACGCAAAAATATGGGCCGCTGAGTTCTGCAAGCGTTGGCCATCCGCTCTTTGCCAAATTCCAGGCAAAGAAGGGGTGTCGGACGGTGCGGATTTCGAGCGTATCATGGTTGGCTGGTTTGCAAACGCAATCATGACCGGATTTGATGAAGCATCACGTCGCGCCACCTCACCCGAGGTCGCCAAGCTGGTGGCCGAGGCTGAGGCGCGGATCATCAACATTGCGGCTGGCATCTTTCCGGGTGGCTTTGACCACAACGTCGCTGCCATCCGTCGCGCAGTAGAGGAGTTGATGAAATGACAATTAACGATGATGGGCGCAATTTACGTCCAGGTTCGTCAAAGCTGAAATCGAAAACAGGGGTAGATATGAAAGAAAAGCCTTATACGGTTGTGCTTGCGTCGCATTACTACAGTGAACTTCGCGTGTACGAAGTCTATGGAAACAGCGCCGACCGCGCCCTTGCGGAAGCTGTGTTCCACGACCGCAACGACTACCCCGACCGCTTTTGGCGTGTTTCCGACGACGAAGGTTCGTTTGAAGTTATGCGGGGGCACAACCTTACCGAAAAGAGGGGCTAATCATGTCAGCGAACGACCATAGCGAATACAACCCCGGTTCCAACGAAGCGATTGCCGCCGGATGCACCTGCCCCGTTTTGGATAATGCGCACGGCACGGGATACCTCGGAGGCGCCAAGGACAAGGACGGGAACGTTATGTTTGTCATGAGCCTCTCCTGTCAACTTCACGGGAGAACCTCTCTGCGTGATGAAGCTCAAGGAAAACCCCAATGACCGACCTCATGAAAAACACAACTGCGTTCGGGCTGATGGGAAAAGAAACCCAAGATGCTATGCAAAACTGCGGCGGGCCGTGGGAGATTTATACCACCGCCGGGTGGGCGGATACACGCGAACCGCGCTGGGTATGGTATATGACCTACCGCCAGAAGCCCCCCGCCCTCACCCCCGACAGCATCGACTGGGGGGCCGTCCACAAAGACTTCATCTGCATGGCGCGTTATGAA
Organism: Minisyncoccota bacterium; assembly: GCA_030054295.1. Taxonomy (GTDB): domain Bacteria; phylum Pseudomonadota; class Alphaproteobacteria; order Elsterales; family Elsteraceae; genus JASGCE01. The sequence continues at coordinate 37,060 of JASGCE010000004.1, read as the reverse complement.
ACCGGTTCGGCTTGGCTGTTCAAAGACAAACCGAGATTGGATCGATATATTTGGCTGGCTGACCAATGCGCAAGTGCCGACAGCTACGCCTCCTATCGCCGTGGCACCGTGGATTGGAAAGACAGCCTTGTATGGCGCCCGGGATACGGACCGGAGGGAGAGAAATGAAATACCACCTGATCACCATTGCCGGTATCTTGGCATGCCCTTTCGTCATGCTGCTCACCATCCGTTTGTTTTTATGGGCGGCTGGGCATGGAGGCGCGATCAGCACCGAGTGGGTCGTCCTGATTTTTTACCTCAGCATTGCCCCTGCCATGATCTGGTTTACAATTCGAATTGAGGATGCACCATGAGTGACATGCCGGAACACATATTGGTCGATGATGATGACGTTGTATTTGACAGTTGCCCTCTCGGAATAGGCTGCGCTGGTAAACCCGGGGAATGCGAAGAGTGCGGCTTGCTGTTGACAGAATATGTTCCGCGCGCCGCGATGACGGATCGTGTTGCGGAGTTGGAAGAACAATTTCTTTCGGCGCGAAGGCGCGGGCACGACATGGCCTTAGATGGGTACCGCCATTACATCGCAGAACTTGAGGCGCGGGTGAAGGGGCTGGAGTTGTCTCTGATCAGCGAAGTTAATGCTGAGGCAAAACGCCTGGGGCTGGAGTAGCAGAAAGGAGCTTGGCTATGGTGGATGATTATGCTCGGGTCCCTTTCATGTCAGATTGGGGTGGCCGCGAAGGACTTCTTTGCGCTTTTTGCAAGGAAGCCCTCCGGTCGGCCTGTCAGTAATTCCAGCAGTTCGACCGCGCCCCGAATTCATTGTGTGCGATCAGGCCCTCCAACCCCTCGGGATCAGTCGCGGCCATGTATTCGACGGTCGCGCCCGCGATCTGCAGGCGCTTCCATCCGGCGCAGTGCAGCAGCGCCATGGCGTCAGTGCTTGGGTCGGGGGTAGGGCTTGGTGACGGGGTCGGGCTTGACCCCACGCACGAGGCCAGCGCGAGTGGCGTGAGCCACAAGGTCAGGATCGGCCGCAATTTCATTCTCGATCTCATCGCGCGCGTCCTTCGCCTTGATGACGGCATCCCGGGTCAAAATCTGGTCTTCCTGACGGGCTTCTCGCTTTCCTGCCGCCCTCGCCCGCATTTCACGGACGAGGGCAGCAAGCGGCCCCAGAAGCGCGCCGATGACGGCCTTGAGGGCGACCGCCCAGTTCACGGCTTGCCCACCGGCGTCGTGGTGACCAGACGCATGGCGCCATTGATCAGGGCCATGATGACGACTGCCGCCGTCGGGCTGACATACTGCGTCCAGTCGAGGCCAGCGGCCCACGGCAGGACCGCGCCGACGGCGACAAAAGCCGCGTTCACAAGCAGGGTTCGAAAACCTTTCATTTCAGTTATCCTTTGCTCAGGCCGTCGCCTGCCAATGCATGCCATCGGCTCGACGCTCGTCAGCGCTCGATCCGTTTCCGTTCCAATCCCCGCCCCAGCGCCAGCCTTCATCGGCAAAAGCCTTCAGCACTTCGGGAAATTCAGCGAAGCGCGGGGTGCGGTCGAAGAGGTCATTGCGGGCGCGGTCGAAATCGACTGCGCAGCCGTAGCTGTGCATGGACAGCGCCACACCGTCGCGCATCAGCCGGAAGACATGACCGCCGCTGTAGATGGACAAGCCCCAGTGGTCGATTACCTTCTGGTCTTTGCCCGATGCGGCCCAAATGGCATCCATGATGCGGGCAAGGGAGGCGGCACAGTGCCGATGGACCTTCATGCCGCTCGTCAGCTTCTGGCCGGCGAAGGTCATTACGAACGGCGCCTTGACGTAGACGAGGTTTTCAGCCTCCCACTTCGCCGAGCTGACGCCGGGTGTACGGCTCTTGGGGTTGCCGTAGACTGATCGCCCCGATAGGACCTCGGACTGTTTTGGCCATGTCATCATTTTCCACCTCTATCAAGCCGATGCTTCAGGTTGGAGATTTCCGTTCGAAGCTCAGCCCCAAGCAAAGCCTGTTCAGCCTGCCCGACGCGAAGCTCTTTCAGGGTTTCCTTGATGCCCGCCAACTCATCCCCCAAGGTCGAAAGTTGCCATCGCGTTCTCTCCCGCTGCACGATGAATGCAGATACCCCGCCAATGACGAACATGATAGCAGACCACCACTCGCGGATCAAATCCACCCCACCCCCCCCACTCATCTCGGCCATCGCAAATACACCCCGCAGAAAAGATGGAATGAGGAAACCCCCAAGACCGGCAAAACGTCCGAGACACTTACCAGAAGATACGGGCTTCCCGGAGTGACCTCGCTAAACACCAAAAGCGCGCCGCCGGTGCCGTAAAACCCGGAGAAAATCACATCCTCTGCGGAGTCCCAGCACACCCACCCACGCACCGCTTCAAGAGCCAAGAAGCCAAGAACGATGATCAGCCAGATGATTTCCTTCTCGGGGAACTCGCCTGCCACCAGAAAAAAGGCAACCGAAACGACAAGAGCGACCAATATCCCCAAGGCAACATGGCTTGTCTGGTTCGTCAGCCACGCATACCAGTCGTCCCGCTGATCGTCGTTCTGGAAATGCTTGCGAAACCACTCGATGATTGTCATAGACCCACCCCGGCTTTTCGCAGCGCATAGCCGCCCCGCCCGCCACGCTGACTGGCAATCTCCCATCCAAATGGCGCCATCCTGTGCCGCGCCTTTGCGATGGCGCTGCGGATCGCCTCTGGCCCCTTGCGCGGCTGACGCCCATCCGGCACCCCGGAATAGACCTCTCCCGCAAGATCCTCTGCCGTGCGCGGAATGCCAGGCTCACAGGCCAGCGCGCGCACAATCAGCGCCAGAGATGGCGGCAACATGCGGCACATGTCGTCAATCCGGGCCGCGCCTGTCACGGGCGCGCCGCAGGCTGGGCACTTATTCATAGATCACACCGATGGTCCCGGCGTCATGCGTGTCGGTGCCGTTCGTCGTGGTGCTTCTGATGCGATCCATGGTCCCGGATAGCGACTTTGACCCGACGACCGTCCGCCATTCGGGAGTGTCTCCGTAAGTGAAATGGCCGTCGGCTACCCATGTGTTGGCGCCCTCCAGCTTTTCCAGAGTCAACTTACCGTGGATCAGGTTTGCGGCGGATGGGGCATTATCATAGACGCGGAACCCAGACGAAAGTGCCTGAATGGCTACCGATCCAGAGCCGGTGATGGATGCGCCAATGTAGTTCGTGGTCTCAAACCCACCGGAGGTGCCGAGCTGGATCAGCGCCTCTGCTGTGCCGCTTAAGGAGACGCCGACATAAATAATCGTCACCCGTCGCGCCCAAGCCGGGATGCCGGTGAAGTCCCTAGACGTGCCGGATGTGGACGCTTGCGATGCGATCTGCATTATGGCGTGCCGATATGCCGGGGCAGAAGCCCCGTCATTCATGGCGATGACCTGACCAGCCGACCCGGTGGCTGCAATAGCGATATTTGGGTTGCCAGCCACGCCGTCGCCGTTCGTCACGGCGATCAACGTTCCGCCCGTGAGTGTCCGCGCAGCCGTCGCCCCGGGGCCTGTTTTGGCAATAATGCCGTTGGACAGGCCGGTCAGGTTGGGAACCTGATCAAGCCTGACAGCATCGCCTGGGTTTGTTCCCGCAGAAAGACTGGTGATCTTGTTAGACCCCATGGCGAGGTTGCCCGTCATCGGCGCAGACCCATCGCGCGGCAGGCTGTCCGTCAGGGCTTGGGCAATATCCTCCAGCGGAGGATTATGTTGGCTGACCTCGATTGTCGTGCCGTCCACGGCGAAGTAGCCGGGAACTAGAGAAAAAATCCCACCGCTGCGAGGCATCAGTTGCACTCCCTTGAAATTGTGGCATCATGCGGCATGACCATTTGGGAAATCTGGCCGCTCGTCTCGGCAATCATTATCGGCAACGCCGTCTGCTTTGCGTTCTTCATGGCAGCCCTCCATTGCAGTCGGCTTCAGAAGGCCGGGGCGAAAGACGCCGAATTGCCATGGTGGGTTTACCTTGGCCTGATCGCTGCACCCGTGCTGATGGCTGGTGGTGTTGCATCACTGAACTAGCCCCTCCCCGCCTTCACGCATCGGCTGCCGAAGAAGTGCCTCCAGAATACGCCGAACGTTTGCGCTTTTAGCGGTTTGCGCAGCAGCCGGGACCAGAACCTTTCCCGCATCGCTGGACATAAGCGCCTGCGCGATCAACATTCGCGTGGGTTCGTTCTGGCCTTTCAGGATCGGCCCAAGCGCCCTGGCGACCTTGGACACCATGTCGCCGAATTGCAGATTGGCCGCTGCCTTGCCAGCCTGCATGACTTCGCCGGAAATGCCGTCCATTGCGCCTTGGTCTGCAAGGTTGTCCGCAGTCCGAGACCCGCCAAGCGCGCGGTTCTGCGTCTCCCACATGGTATTCTCGCGGCCCATCCGGTCGGAATACAGGCGCGGGTCTGTCGCCATGGCGTCGGCTTCCATCGCGCGTTTCGGGCTTAGAAGCGGCTTGGCCCGGTTCGAGGTAGGTGATGCCATGGTTTCCAGTTGCGCAAGCAGGCGGTCTCCGTAGCCCGTGCGGGCCGCGCCTTGCTCTGCCGCTGACATTGCGCCGAACCGGGGCACGTTGTCAGCCGCCCGGCCCCGAGTTGCCATCATCGCGCCTTCGTCTACTGCGTCGATCACCTTGGACGCCGACCTGAAACCATCGTTGGCGGTGCGATACATATCCGACGAGCCTTCAAGCGCCGCGTCCAGTTCCTTCACCAGCTTGCCAAGTTCGCGGGCCTCGTTGTTTCGCCCCGCCCGAACCGCCGCGCCGATGTCGTCCTGAATTGCCTGCTTGACGCCAAGCACTCGGTCAAAATCGGACAGTTCGCGCATGACGCCGTCAGGTCCGGGTTGCGCCGCCAGTCGATCACGATAGCCCAGAAGCTTCGCGTCGATCCCGTCGCCAGTCACGCCGCTGCCCGCCATACCCCCCGTGCGGGCGTCAATCACGCCCAAGGCACCGCGAACGTCCACAGGGGCCGCGTTGCCCCTAGCTGCATCATAGGCGGCGTCGGCAGCCGTGCTGCGGGCGTCAAGCAAACCCTGCTGCGTCTTGGCTGCCGTGGTGCCTTTAACGTCAAAGGCATCTTCCACGAAGGCCCCGACCCGTTCGCCCTGCCCTGATTGACGGGTTGCGAGGAACTCGGAAATCTCCTGACCTGGGTCACCACCGGCCCGCGTCAGTCCGTTGGCCGCGCGCTGCCCCGGCAACCCAAGGGCGTCCATCAGGCGGAACTCCGGTTGCCCCGCACGGACCGCCGCTGCCATTGCCGCGTCAATGTCCGCAGCGGTCTTGCCGCTGCGCATCAGAGCGTCTGCGATGGCGCGATTTGCTTTGGTCTGACTGGCCTTGCCGAATATCTGCGGGGCACCCTCGAACAACAGCCGCTTGCCCATGGTGGCCCCGCCGATTGCTGCGGGTGCGGCAACGCCCGCGCCAAGGCCAATCAGGCCACCCTTGATGGTCTCCCCAACAATCCCGCGACCGTCCGCATTGCCAGCGCCTTGCAGAGATCCTTCGGCCATGCCCATGGCGCCACTGCGCGCCATGGTGCCTAGAAGCGATCCGCCGCCCGTAAATGGCGCACTCGCAACGGCAGGGATGGACGCGCCAAGAAAGTTGCCACCAGAATACGCACCCGGTTCGACTTCTTGTGACTTTGCATATATCGCCCGCGCCTGGTCAACTCCACGCTGATAGCGCTCCCCCATAGAGCCAGACCAATCTGTCCCCCAGGCGCCATCGACAAGGGATTGGCCAAGCAAGGCGCTTTTCACGCCTTGAAGGTTGTCGCCAAAGCCGAATGAAATGCCATTGTGGATGCCATTCAGCATTGCGCCACCCTTGCGGGTAAATTCGGACACTCCTTCCGAGTCGGTGCTCACACCACCGGCTGACATTGGCCCAAACGAGTTGATGGCCTCTGCCGCCGCCTCCATGCTGGGCGCTTCAACCTCGTAGGTCTTGCCGTCAGGGCCTTGGACTTCAAAGATCGCCATTACGGTTTCACCCTGACCTTGACGCCATTGGGAAGGACAGTCCAGCCGTCCGCATCTGTAGAGATTCCACCCGCCCCCCCAGACTCTTCGCGCGATGCTTCAAAGATGGCGTCCCCGGCTTCTTTGCCATGAACGACCCGCAGCAAGGTTCGCTCATAATCATCCAAGTCGCGTTCAAAGTTGGGGCTGGCAGGGTCAAGCGCACCGGATTTGGCTGCCAGCATCTCGCTTTCCTTGTCCGTCACACTGCCCAGCGCCCCGCCGGTCGGCGACGCGGCGCGCATTGCCGTCAAGTTTTCAATCTTGGCGTTGGACTTCAGAACATCGACCTGACGGTAAACTTCGGCGTTAGAGCTTGACGGGTTGTAAGCCACAATGCCACCTAGGAGACCGCCGACAGCGCGTTCATTGTTGGCTTCGCGCGCCCGCGCCGCTGCGGAGGTGACAACCTCGGTTGCCGTCATCGCGCTGCTGTCAGTAAGTTCTGCTTTTTTCGCAGCCGCGTCGGCTTCAATTGCTAGCTTGCTGCCCGGCGCAACTTCCACGCGGTAACCGCTAGGCTGCGCCGGGTCAGGAACAAGAATCTGCCCCTCGGTCCCCAGCGGTTCTACACCGACACCGCCGTTGTTCACCGTGACATTCGTCCCGCCGCCACCAATCTGCTTAATCTCACCCTTTGGCCCGCGCTGATATGAGCCGGGCGGCAGGCCAAGAGCGGCCACGTCTTCTGGTCCCATGACGGCATAACCCGGATCAACCGGCGGCGTGATCAGCGGCACAAATCCGCCCTGACCATCCGGCCCATACAGAACCCCGCCGATTTCCTTGGTGCCAGCGAACGGGTCAACCGGCTTCGGCGCGGTCAACTCGGCCAGCTGCGCCTGATACATCGGATCAGCCATTTTCTGCTGCTGTTCCCAAAGCGCATTTTGCCGCGAGAACTGCTGCCCCATCAGGGCGTCAACCACACCGCCGTATTTCTTCGCCACCCATGGGTCAGATTGCAGCGCCAAGAGGGAAGCAATGTCCATGCCCCCCGATCCGCCGGGAATGGCGGGCGCACCGCCTGCGGTGTCGTAGGTGGGAGGTCCACCAAGATATTCAGACGCCCGCTTGGCCGCATGCTCCGGCGATGGCCGCAGAAACTCGTTGACGATAGCCGCGCCCGCCGATCCTGCGTCCCTGGCGCCGAGAATGGCTTCAGCCGCACGACTTTCAGGCCCCTGCAACTCGGACATCAGGAAATCAAGCTGCCCGTCCACGCTATCCAGCGGCAACCCGTTCTGCGAGGCGTAAGCTTCGTAAGCCTCGCGGCGCGGCCCGGTTAGCTGATAAAGCCCAAAACCGCCGCGCGAACCCGGCACAACCGGGCTTGCCTCATTGATGCCAGGATTCAGCCCGCTTTCGTCCCGCATGTTCATCACGAAGCCGTCTGCAACATGCTCAGGCAGGCCGCGCCGCACCAGCCCGGCGCGGATCGCCTCTGGGGTGGCAGGAGTGGGCTTCCCAAGTGCGGACATAACGTCCGCAGAAAGCGCCGCGCCGGGGTCAGGCGTAAATTGCGGCGCATTACCAGCCGACCTGCCCCCACCTCCGCCAAAGCCCCCGCCTTGCCCAGCCAAGGCAGCCGCAATGCGCTCATCTGCGCGCGCAAGGCCCTCTTTTTCCCCTTGGTCCGCGATTTTGTTGATGCGGCCTGATGCCCACCCATTGAACGCACGGCCCAAAGCCTCCGACCAATGACCGGCTGGTGAAAAGTCCGCGCCCTGCTTATACATCATCGCCGATGCGAGCCGCTGGCGCTCAACGTCCTCTGGCGTCAGTTTTTCGCCGTTCTTGCCCCAGACAAAGGTTGCCATCAGCGAACCCCCCCGTAGTCAACGGTGTCATAGCCAGATTCGTGCGGAATAACCGCTTCTGGCACATCCGACGACATCACGCCCATCTGCACCGGCCCGCCCCATACATAGCGATAGGTGTAGATCGGCACGCCCGCATCCGTTGTGCCCACGCGGCGAATGTCGGTCTTCAGGCGGCGGTCAGAGAATAGCGCCCCGAACCCGCCAGCCTGACCGGCTGCACCAAGAACAGACCCGAACAGCCCGCCCATACCGCCCAATTTGTTCTGATAGTTGGAAACGTCCGCCTGATACTTCTGGTTCACCAGCCCGGTATAGTCCACGCCCGCAACGCTTGCCTGCGGCATGGCCCCGGACATCTGCGCGGGGTTCGAAACCTGCGAACCGGCAAGCAACGCGGTGATTTCATTGATAGGCTGATTCCGCGTGGCCATGGCCTCGCTAAATGCCTGCCCGCGCCCGGTCAGGGCCAGCTGGTTCATCTGGTCGGTGTGGGCGTTGGTCATGCGGGACATTTCCGCATTCCATGCTGGAGAATCCTCGCGGATGCCCTTGTTCGCCAGCGTGGACCGCAAGGTGTCTTCGGCCTGCATCTGGCTTTGACGAATGCGCGGTGACGCCAGATCGAACGCCCATTTCTCGGCGTCCTGATTGTTGAACTCGAACGGCTTGTTCAGGTAGTCCTTCAGAAACGCCGACTGCTCATTGGCAATCCCGGCAAGGTTGCCCTCTGCCGCTTGGCTTTGGTTGAAAATCGCCTGTTGTTCAGGGGAAAGCGTGGTCGTCTGGGTAAAAGCGGGCGTGTAGACCGTCTTTCCCTGACTATCGACAAAGCTGTTCTGGCCGGTTTGCGTAGTGGAAACGGTGCCCCACGGATTTATCTGCGTTCCGGAATTCAACTGCATCTGCGTGATTGCAGTGTCGCGGTTCATGCCGCCTTGCGCGGCAGCTGTCTGATAGGGATCAGGGGCTTTGGGCGTTTTCATTGAATTTGTACTCGCGCTTTAGGACTCCGAGGACAATGCCATCTTTTCCGGGTCCGAATTTATCCCTCAGAAGGCCCTCCCTTTGGCCTCCCAGCCTTTCTGCAAGGCGCGCGATCTTCTCATCTTCGGTTGTAACCTGAACCCGTCCGCATTTCAACTGTTCAAACGCGTATTGCCCGACAGCCCTGAAAAATGCCCTTGTCCAGCCCCTTCCCGCAACCGTAATCTCTACATCGTGCCCGGTGAAACAGTTGAACACCGCCCCCGCAACAATCTCTCCATCCCGCTCGATGCCCATGCATGTGAAGGGTGGATAGATGATTGCCCCGATACGTTCACCCACAAAGCGGGCCACGCGGGCGTCGGTGACGATCTGGCTTGCGTAGGCTGGGGTCATGGGGTATATTGTAGCCTGAGTGCGGCGGCGTGGAAAGCGAGACACGCAGGCCGGTGGCTCTTAGGTTCCGGGCCGCGCATTAGAGCTGTAGCGAGGGCTGTCCGGTCAGCAGGGGATTGGCTCCCTGCCCGCACTCAAGTCCCTTGTTCTCCGACGTCGAACATAACGTCCACCCTGACCAACTCCGCATCAACCGGCGTCACAGCCCCCGAAGTCACCTGGACCCCGATGCTGATGTCGTGGCCATAGGCCCCCACCGGAACCCAGTCCCCCGTGACGATGGCCGCCCGGTCTGCGCCCCACAGCGCCTCCCCCCAAAGCCCAACGCCCCATTCCCCGCCGGATGGCGGGGGGCCTAGGCTGGGTGGGGGTGGCAGGGCTACAGCGTAATTTGACTGCCCCGACAGGCGCGGGTTTGCCTCGAACGCTGACCGCATGATCGCCCGCGCCATCTTCGCAATCTTGAGACTGCCAGGATGGCCAAGGTCTTCGAACAGCGGCACGATTTGCCCCGTGAAGGGCGTGCCTTCATCTGTGCCGCTAACCATTGCCTGCCGGACCGCGCCATTCGCACTCCCGAAATACATGGCACCCATGAAAAGGCCCAATGACCGCACATCCCAGTTATGGAACACGCACCATTTCCCGGTGTTGACGTTCACCACAAACAGGATCGGAACTTGCCCCACAATCGGCGGCGGGCTGATCATTGCCATTTGCTGATCGGGCCAGACCTCAACGCGCCAATCCGTCTGCCCGCGCGTCCGCACCGCGTCCGCCCAATCGTCCTCAATCGGATAGCTGACGGCATTTTGGCCCAAGGCCGCGTAATCCAGCCGGGACGCCGCCGCGAGGCTCACGAAGCCCACCGTGGTTGCGATGACAATATCACCCCCGGCGCGCATGAAAGCCTTGTCACCCATGGGGCGCCCGATCCGGTACGAAGACACCTTGGCCCAGCTTGTATCGCCGGGGAACAGCCCCTGATAGGCCGCAACCTCGCCCTCGGTCGTGACGAACACGCATTGCTCTGACAGGCCGCCAGCGCCGCCGCTGTCCAGCGACCACGCCTGCCCCCAGGTCAGCGTTCCGCCGCGCACGAATACCCCGCCCAAGGGAAGCAAGGTCAGCGCCCCGCCGATGCTGTCCACAGGCAGATACCAGACGTTCATGCTGTCTTTTTGCAGGAAGTAGATGCGTTGCTTGTAGACCCACACATAGGACAGATCGGACGTATCCAGCCCGCCGCCGAATGGCACGGTTATCGTGGTGGCTGAGAATGTGGTTCCGTTATACAGGAAAGCAGGGTCTGTCCCGTTCACGCCGATCAGAAACGTCCCGCCCGCCGTAGCAAACTGCACCACGTTCCAATTGCCGCTGGTCTGGCCGGTCAGCACGTCAGGCCCGGCGAAGGTGTTCGGGGCGGCAACGGTCGTGATGTCCCGAATGCCGGTCGAGACTGCGGCGAACATCTTCTGCGCCGCGCCGCTGATGTAGGTGAATATCGATAGCACCGGGTCATCAACCACGATTGACGCACGGCGGACCATGCCCCGGCGCAAGACCACGCCGGTCGCGGTCGGGAAGTAGTCGTCCAAGACCTCAGCGCCGGGCGGCTGGTTCGGATCACGCGCAAGCGCAAGGTTCCGGTTTGACACCTTGCCGCCGGTCGGGGCCGGAAAGCTCGCTAGCTGCGACTTCCGGGGCCGCTGTTTGGCAGTCGGCATTCTCATCCCAAGCGCCCGCCGGCATAGGCTCTGTTCACATTGAAGTGCCGACGCGGCGTCCGAATTACCCTTGCCCCCTTGTCGCGGGACTGTTGTTGTTCCAACGCCTTTTCATAGGTCGCCAGCGCTTCGGAATACTGCAGGCCCTTTTGATCCATCCACCGCCAGATAAGCCCAAGCGTCAACAGCCGCTCGGGAAGCCTGAACGTATCGTTGTCAGCCGTGAAACTGGCTTTAGTCACCCCGGCCTCGGACCTGGCATAGTGTGAGCTAATGTATGGGTATTGAGCTACCCCACTTGGCGCAGGGAAAAACTGGATTTGCCCATCCAGAATAATCCACCCCCCCGGCGACAGAACCCCATAAGCCCCGGACTTGAACCGCATCCAGTCATTGACGGACTCAAACGGCTCATATCCCCAGAACCATGTTGCCCTGTCGTCAATCTCAGCACTTAGAATCATCCTGTCATAATCTGCGGGAAGGGGGTATTCCAGCGCGCCCGTACCGGTGATCTCAGCCACCTTGGCTAGGGCGCGCCAGTCGTGCGACTCGAGGATGTCGGTTGCCACCTCATTCGCAAGGTCGGTCATTTCAACCGCAATCTGCTCAGAAGACGCGAAGGCTTGCGAAATCTGCGCCCCGATAGTGCGAAGCACAGCGGCCTTGATTGCGGCAAAAACAGTCATTACGCGGTCACCTGCAAATCAGACAGCATCTCGCGCAGGGTCTCAGTGGATGGATTGCCGCGTGGCCGCTGCCCCGTGAGCGTGGCAATCTGCACCTTGAGCGCCTCCTTTTCGTCGTCATGTTCGGGTTCTGTCGTTCCGCGCATGGCGGCAAGTTCAGCCTTCAGCGCCTCGACTTCGGCAGCAAGGGCAACCGTGCCAGCCGACGAAACCGCCTTGGCAAGGTATGCCGTGGCTTGGTTCTTCATCTCGCGACCCGTGTCGCCAAGCGCCTTGAGGTTCTTGCCGTCCATCGACGCCAAGGCTTCAGCCGTGTAGACCTTCAGCGCCCGCAGTTCGGCACGCTTGGCCTCTGACAGGAACGGAAGCTCGGAAAGAGGCGTTCCAGCGGCGACTTGTTCTTGCCCGGCTTTGAAGCGGGCATAGGCTTCCGGCCAGCGTTCGGCATAGGTCACCGGATTGCCATCAACGCGCTGCCACATGGAATGGGCGGGGAAAACCGGCGCATAGTTACGGTCCCCGGCAATGCGGATTTCCACAATCTCAAGATCATTGAAGATCGGGCGTCCCTGTTCCTTGCTGGCGTTGGGGTCTTCATTAGCCATCGTCTTGAAGAAGGGCACCACAAGGGCTTCATTGTTTTGCATGGGGGTTCCTGTCTGAAAGGGTGCGGGGGTTGAAAGGGGCGGCTCGCACCGCCCCGATCAGGGTTAGATGACGAAGCGTTTAGCCCAGGCGTTTTCACCGGCAGCCACGGCAACCGGGAATTCCCATGCGCCAGAGGCGTTGGCGGTGAAGGCCCATGTCGTGGTGTTCAGGTCAGCGCGAGCAAGCGCCGCAAAGGCCGGGGTGGCCTTCCCGTAAACATAGTCGAAACCGTTGTTGCCTTGGAGCATGGTTCCAAGCTGCGGGGACGGGTTGCTCGCCCGCGAGGGGTCGATCAAGTCCCAATAGTTGGCAGTCTCCGGGTCGCGGAAGTCTGCCCCGAGAGTGGGCGTGATGTTGTAAGGAACGGCTACCATGATGTTTTCCTTTCCATGGCGTTGAAGGGGAAGGGGCGGCGCAAAACCGCCCCCATCAAGGCTTAGGCGGCAGGGTTGCTATCGTAGAAGCGCCAGTTGAACAGCGGCGAGGACATGGTAAGCGCGCCCTCCCAACCGATAAACTGCGCCATCGCATCCTGGTTGATCGGCATCGCCCCGTCACCGTCAAAGAGCTTCGCGAAGTTGAAGCCCTCACGGTAGCGGATGTTCATCGACTGGCAGTCGATGCCGTAGGTCGTGTTGGCAGGCATAGCGTTGTTCAGGCCGGAGGCCAGAACGATCTCCGCTCGGGTACCGCCACCGACATACTCGATCGACGCGAAGCCAAGCGCGCCAAGCGAACCTTCGCGTTGAATGCGCTGAATCGCGATGGTCGCCGCGTCATAGGCCCAATAGTGATCCTCGCTCATCACCAGAAGGTCAGCGGCACGGTTGCCCCTCGAACGCTGCGACAGGATCCGGCTCAGCATGGGCCGGATCGTGGTTGAGGTTACCTGCGTTCCGATAGTCGGGAAGGCAGCGTGCGCGTCGTAAGTCGTGGTACGCCACAGAGGAACCGTGGCGCGGTCGATGCCACCGTAAACACCCGTGGTCGTCACGATTGGCAGCGCGCCAGCCATGCCGATGATGGCCTTGCCGCCGTCCGCCGTGCCGTCCCCGTGCAGGGCGGTGTCAAACGCATCCACAAGCGCCATTTCGGCAGCCTCAAGCGTGCTGTCGATCACGTCATGCACCTGGTTGCGGCCTTGGTTGGCACGCATTTCCTGCCCGGTCAGCGAGATCGGGACATAGATGGCCGCTGGCGAGAACACGGCATCGTTGAACAGTTCAATCGGCGGGTTGGCTAGGATGTCGTACCCGCGCGCCCACTGAGTTTCCTGCTTGCCGACTTGCAGGGTTTGCCGGATTTCAGGCCCCGAAAAGGCCCGCATCTTGCCCTTGCGCTTCAGCACGTTGTAAAGGGGGTTGCTCTTTGAAACCAAGTCCTCGATACCGGATGACCGTTCGGCCACGGCAGTAGAAAGGATTTGGCGGTATTGCCGGTCTGTGACGATTGCTGGCATGGTATCGCTTCCTTATTACAGGCCCGCCGCGCGCATAGCTCTTTCAACGGCGGCTGAGCGGTCTACAGGTTTGCGGGAGCCAGTCGCAATTTGAGGATTGCCGCCCGGAGACCCGCTGATCGACTTCTGCCCCGCCGGGTTCGGCATGGGCGCTGTCTGGGTCTGAACCAGAGGCTGTTCGGCGGTATGAGCGCCATCCGGGTGCTTCGCCACTGCCCACGCATAAGCGTCCGCAAGGCGATCCTTGATAGACATATTAGCGGGGGCGGGATATTTCGTCAAGAAGTCCGCAATAGGGGACCCCAATTCCGCCGCGCGTGGATATTCGCGCTGAAACGAGCCCCATTCGGTTTCTGCGTGGCTAAACTTGGCCTCCTGTTGCTGCGCCTCGATATGCCGTTGAAAGCCGCTGAGCTTCTGTGTGACTTCCTGCAGTTGGCGATTTAGCTGCGAAATCGTCGCCTCTTGCCGCGAAGCCATCTGATCGGGCTTTTGGCCTAGAATATGCGCCGCAACGTCCCTCAATGTGGCCGGATGGCCGTTCGGGCCATTCAGCCCCAGATTGGCAACCACAGCCTCAAGCCCGGCGATTGGATCGCGCCGTAGGATTTCTTCAATCTGGGTATACCGGCTTAGCGCCTGATCAAGCGTTGTGCCGGATTGTCGCGCCATGTCGGCGTACTTCTTTACCGGCTCATATTCCTGTGCGTCAGCCCGGTACTTGGCAATGCCTTGCTCCATTTCCTGCGCGCGGCGATGCATGGCCCCACGAACGCTTTCAGGCACAGCTTCCCATTCGCCCTTGGCGGCGGGGTCAAAGCCCGCTGGCGGCTCCTTGTAGGCCGTGGGGCGCGGCGATGGCTTTTCCGGGGCTGCGGGGGCTTCCGGCTCAACCTTGGCCTCTGGCGCAGCCTTTTCTGGCTTCGACTCTGGCTTCTTGGCCTCCACCTTGGGTTTCGGTGCGTCCTCGTTATCTTCCCCCAGGGTATCATCCAAGGCCTTCTTGATGGCCGCCGAACGGTCGCCGGGGTCTGGCGCTTCTTCCTCGGGGATGGTGTTTGTCACCGGATTCGGCAGATCGGTTTGCTCTTGCAGCACGTCGGTCTGCGGGCCTTCCGGGGTGGCGGTGAGTGCATCAGGCATGGGATATTCCTTCTGAAGGGATTGCGGTTATCATCCGAGAACCTGAGCAGCAGCCTTTTCCACTGCTTCACGGCGCTTCTTGGGATCAGGTTTAGGCCGTTCTGGCTTGCGAAGGCGGGCGGGATCGTTGCCCACCTCAATATAGCCTTCGCGCTTGGTCACAGCGCGGAATGCTGACTTGGACTCATAGAACTTGCCGTCAACGTGCTGCACCGGGTCCATGTGATCAGTGATGACGCGGGGGCACGGAAAGTCGCTACCCGCAACTGGCGTTGGTAGCGCGGAATACACTTTGCGCCACCCTCTTTCGGTCTTTTCCCAGCCGTCGTAGTTGATCATTGGATCAGCACCATCACGGCTTGCAAAAGACGTTCGCTTGCGCCCTGCACTCTGCCTTCTCCCGCTATAAAGTCGTCATTGGTGAGCGCCATGAAGCGCCCACGATAGACGATGACCCGCGAATAGGTCTGACCCCACGCTAACTTTGGGGGGAAAACCTGATTGAGAAACGCCGCGTCGGTCATCAGGCGACCCTCCGGGCCTCACGCAATAACTGCAAAAGCTTGTTGGGGGCCATAAGCACTGCGCTCACCCTCATCGCAAACGGCTGGTTCGGCCCCTGCCAAAGCAATCGCCGCGATGAAAAACGGCCGTCACGAGTTCTGTAAATTTCCTTCATTTCGCCCTCACATGCTCAGCAGCAGCATTTCAATCTCCCTCTCATCTTCGGCGATCAAGGCCATATCATAGGCCAAAGCCTGTATTTCCGCAATAAGTCCGCGCTGTAGCGTCGGAAGCGAGTCAGCGATGCTTTGAAGCTCAAGCGCAATACCATCCCAAACAGCGGGATCAGGCAAATTAGGCGGTGGCGTTTCAATGCGTTCAAATGCCGCCCTGACTTCTTCGCGCTTTTCTTCAGGAACGGCTTTGACAACGCGTTTCCTGAGCTTCTCGAGGCTGACCGGCTGACCCTTGCGGTCCAGCCGGATGATTGGCATCCATGCTGCGCTATAGATCGGATCAAGCGGCGCCGGTGGCATGATACCGCAGATGTCGGATTCGGTGTATCCGATGTCCCAATAGCCATCTGCGACGTAGCAATCCACTGCGGGAACCTCGTGGCGCCGCCCCGCTAAGGGGCGGCTACCTTTATGTGGTTAGACCGGAAGGCCAACAATCTGAATAGCCGCGTTGCCAAGAGTCACTCCCGGCTCATGTTCCGCGAGAACAGCGTTTACCGCCGCTCGGACAGCCGTAGTCTTGACGGCATTGGTCGAGACGCTCGGAAAAATCACATACCCCCCGACGATTCCCGTGGCGCCGTTGCACCGCATTTCAACTTCAATCCTGATCTGGTCCGGGTCTTCCTCCGCCAAGTCGTTGTGAAACTGGGGATTGGTGCACAGAACAATCGCTGCGTTGGTCACGGTATGGGTCATTTCATATCCTTTCAGGGGCCAATCTGGCGTTAGATCGAGGTTTCACTGTAATAGTTCGATAGCGCGTAGCCAATCACGGATGACGTGCCGCCCACAGAATACCAACCGCAGGGTTGCACCAAGGTGGTATCCGCTGGCAGGTTGGTCGTAATCGTCCCGGAGAAGATCACATCGTCGCTCATTCTCGTGAACTGATACCCGACCGCGCCACCGACGCCGGGCGCGGCAAACAGGATCAGCTCATAGAGTTCGCTCGTGTCGGCCACTGCTTTTGCAATGCCAGTGTTGACCTTAGTCGCGACCCCGGATGCGGTCCTGTGGATGATATGGTAGTTCGTATCCGCTGCGTCGCACCCGACGCCAATAGCATTGACCATCTGCGTGGATGGTTCGGCGTCCACTGGTGCGCCGGATGAGGTCAGCCCGGTGAACCCCCGAAGTGTGGCGTTCGCGGCGACCCCTCTGGACCGACCAAAGCGGAATACCGCATGGAAACCGCCGTGCTTTTGTCCCGCCGCGCCGATGTAGTTCTGCGCGCCAATGCCAGACCTCCACCCGGCCACTGCGTTCGTCGCGGCAGTTGTAACCGCATATTCTATCCGTTTCGCCGCAGTGTGAATGTTGGTCGTCGCTACCGTTGCCGCCGTGGGGACCCCGGTGGCGCTGACCGTCATACCGAAGTTATGGACTGTGGTTCCGTTGCTCAACGGCTTGACCCAGGAAACGTTGGATCGCCCGATATGAGGCTGCATGGTTGTGGCAGGGCCAGTCGGTGCCAGAGCCGTCACCATACCTCGGCCACCCGTCGATGCTCCGAATACCTTTACACCTCCCGCAGCCGGGGCCGAGGGGGTCGATATTGATGGGAGCCTAAGCTGCCCGCCCTCAATTTCTACGTCTGGCGCACCCGCAAAGGACCCGGCATTGTTGTATTGGACCTCGCCGCTCGCCCCGCCCGGGGATCCCCCACCACCCCCGGGCGGGGCAGCCCAAGTCCCGTCCGCTCGCAGGAAGTTGGCCGTCCCGCCGCCAGATGCAGGGGCAAGACCCTTAGCCCCGCTGGTGAAGGCGTCCAGCAGAGCTGTGGCCTGCGTTCCGGTCAGGTCCTCCGGGTCGCCCGTGCCAGCCGTTGTGCGGCCCTTGATGGTGGCCGTGGCGACGTTCGCAAGTTTGGCATTCGTGACGACATCGTTAGCAATGGTCAGCGCGCCTGAGCCGGTAACATCGCCAGTGTGGGTCGCATTGGTGACCTTAGCAGTGTTCGCCGCCACTGCCGCTGTAGCTGCAACCGCAGTGGCGAAGTCGGTGATCTGCGAAGCCGGAATGGCAATGGCCACACTTGCCGCAGCCGTGGTCAGGCCCTTGGCGTTGACGGTCTGCGTCATGACCTGAGTAGCCGACCCAAACGAACCAACGTTACTGTTGACCGTCGCCAAGGTAAGGGCGGTGGCCCCCGTCGCATCCCCGGTATGCGTGGCGTTCGCTTGCGCCGCCGTGGCCGCGCCGATGTCCGCCGGGGTATAGGCCAAGAGCGTCTTGACCTGCGCCACAGTCAGGGCAATAGGGGCCGCGCCAGCCCCGGTGTCGTTCCCCAGGATCGTGCTGGCCGCGAGGTTCGCCATCTTGGAAACCGTCACTGCACCCGCGTCGATAGTCCACGTCGCACCGCCGCCCGAAACCGTGATATCGCCCTTATCGCCGTCAGTGACGCCCCCGCCGCCCGAAGCCGCGATGGTAAGCGTTCGGGCTGCCCCTGATCCGGCAGGCGTGATGGTGACGTTCGCCCCGGCAATCAGGGCTGCCTCGATCTGCGCACGGGTGATCGAGTTGAAGGAAGCCCCGTTTTCCAGCTTGTCCGTGTTCAGGTTGGTGAAGTTGGCATCAACTTCGTTGTGGGTTAGCGGGCTGCCTTTCCCGGCTCGGGTGACGATTGTGCTCATTGGGTCTGCCTGTCTTGCAGCCACTTATTGAGCCAAGAAACCATCCCTTCGTTAGCCTTCGGTTCAGGCGCACCGCCAAACGGCTCAAAGTCCGTCAGCAAGACCGGCGTGGCACCATGACAATCCCTCGCCACGCGGTAGTATTGCCCGTTCGGACCTTCGATTACTGTGCCCTTTTCAATCATTGCATCGTCCTCACACCCATCGCTCGGCCATCAGGGCCGCGCACGATCTCCTTTGGGGCCGATACCGCAGACGCCACCTGCGCCAAGATAGCGCTCTGTTGCGCCATCATCTGCCCCAGCATCTGCAAGCCCTCCATCACCGCGTTTGTGGTCACGCCAGCGCCCTTGGGGGCTTCGCCTGGGCCTTCCGGTGCCTCGCCCGGCTCCCCGAGTCCCATCGCAGGCTTGGCCGCGTCCATCGCCTGCCCGTTCTTCCGCAGTTCAACGTCCGCAAGGCTGTTGAACTCGTTCAACTGTTGCTCCGAAAGCATGACGCCCGCCTCGGTCAGCAACTTCATGGTTTGCGCCTTCATCATGTCCACGCGGGATTGTGCCTCTTTGCCCTTGATCGCGCCGTCAGTCGCGGCCTGTTGCAGCTTGATCATTTCCAGTTGCAGTTTGCCCTGATCGCCCTGCGCCTTGGCCGCAGCCTCCGCCGTCTTGCGTTCGCCTTCAGCCTGCTTCAGCACGGTATCGGCCTGAACCTTGGCCATTTGCGCCTGGGCCTTCTGCATTTCCGCCTCGGCCAGCTTGCCCTGCGCTTCGGACAGCCCGTCATCCTGACCATTTGCCGCCTGCATTCTCTCGGCCATTTGCGGCCCCTGATCGGCAAAGTCGTCAATCAAGCCCTCCAACTCCCGCCCAACGCGGTAGGGAGAAAGCGCAAACTTGGCGAGCCCGCCAGAAAGTGCAACAGCCTGCGGCCCCAATTGGAACAGCGGCATTAGTGACTGCATTGTGCTGGAGAATGCCACCATGAATTCCTGACGGCTGTTTTTCTCCGCCATTTCGTCCGGGTAAATGGTGGAATCCGTTTCGATATCCAGCGCAAAAGGCCGCATCTTTTCGTTCTTGATGAACTCCATCACCGCATCAATGGTGACCTCTTCGCGGCAATCATCGATAATCTTGGACCACTTGGCCAATACCGCCTGTTGCTGTTGCTGAAATTGCGCTTCGGCTTGGGCCGGGTCCACTTGCTCGCCGGACTGTTGCGCCTGCATGGCCATTTCCTCGGCCTTAGCCATCAACCCTTCCAGTTCCGCGCGGGCCTTGGCCTCATAGTCCTTCAGCTTCTTTTTGTTCTCTGCCGCCGTGGGCAGTTGAATCTGGCTCATTTCCTCAAGCGATTTTCTGCTGAATTCGTTAGCCATGATTTCCGCGCCGA
This sequence comes from Minisyncoccota bacterium, assembly GCA_030054295.1. Classification (GTDB taxonomy): domain Bacteria; phylum Pseudomonadota; class Alphaproteobacteria; order Elsterales; family Elsteraceae; genus JASGCE01. Next base: position 17,335 of record JASGCE010000004.1, on the reverse strand, counting down.
TACGGACCAGATCACGCGCCACTCTAACAAGCTCGTTTTGCTTGTCCCGAACACGATAGGACCCATTCTGCTGCTTCAACTGCTGCGCACCAAGAGTTTCGCTCGCCACAGTCGATCCGCGCATGATGTCGGAAAGCCCGATGATCTGGTAAACATCGTCAATAACCTGCCGCCGAAGCTCAATCAGACCGGTGATCGTGTTCGCGACCATCTCCAATGGCAACCAGACGATAGGTTCCCCGGCGCCTTGCATCAGCGCGGCCATTGCGGGCACCGGGACCAGAATTTGTGTGTCATCTGTCAGGGCAATGGCGCGTTCGATGGCCCCGCCAATATCCCCCGATCCAGAGTAGAAGCCCCGAACCTTCAAGGCATCAGCCAGCGCGTGAATGCGGCGCGTAAGGCTGTTCACCTCCTCAAGCTGATCCTTGTAGAACAGCATATCCGGCACAGGGATCAGCGTGCGGCGCTGCAGCGTGGCGAAGGCTGGCCTGGGGCAGGGGAAAAACCCTGCCAGCTTCAGATACGGCTCATCCTCTTCAAGCGTGCGGTCACAGCCAGAGGTGACCCAGACAACCTTGTTCTTGGACTTGCACCAAAGCTCCCACACGCCACACTTGCTGGTGGCCGACAGGCTGTCCTTTTCATCCCGGCGCATTTCGTATGACACTTCATCAGCGACTTCCCCGAAGCGTTTCTTCATCTCCTCTTTGGTCATCCATGCGCGGCGGGCAACCCAATCCACCTCTGCCCATTTGCGCGCAGGCTCATGCAGGAAGTCCTTGCGGTCCAAGTGCTCGTAAAAAATCTCATCGCCATTGTCGCTTTCGTACCGAACCCAAGCGGCGCCACGGCCCACGATTGACAGATCATCCCGCAGGGCAACCATGTGCTGGTCAATATCGGCCATGTCGAAGCTGATGATGCAGCACCGCTCCAGAAGCTCGGCAGATGTGCGATAGAGTGGGCGGCGGTCTTTGAACTTCGGCGTGACGACAGGCACGGGCGCGCGCGCATAGATCGAAGGCCCCATAACCTGCACATTGGACCAGAATAGCTGGAAGTCTCGATCCCGGCTCAGATTGCGCAATTCCGAGAGGTTGCCGTAAATCCTGTCAATGCTGTCCGCCGCGTCCTGCCAGTCCTGGAACTTGGCTTCCGCATCGCTGATCATGTCTAGCCAATAGGCGGAATCGTTCGGCTCAGGCTCGTCAAGATCAGCTTCCATGCGTCACACTCTTATCCTGCCTGGGGGCCTTGGCTTGAACATCATAGGCGTTCCTTGTGCCTTTGGCAATTGTCCCATCGGTTCGGGCCGGATCAGCCGCCACGCCAAGGCGAGATAGCGGAAAGCGTCCGCGTAGTGTGACGTCCAGTCATGCAGCGCGTTGGCCTTGAACGCCTTCTTGCCGTCATCCCACTCGCGCCGGTATTGTTCCAGTGCCGCCAAGCCCACCTCAGCGCGGGGGTGAAACACGCACAGGGGCAACGTCCGCCGCACCGCGTTGATCCCGTCCAGCACGCCCGCCATGGGCGCCAGCTGGGGCTTCAGGCCAAAGCCCTGCATCGTCTCAACCCGCGTTCGGCCCGTGCCCCATTCCTTGACCTTCGCGTCATGCGGCACAAAGTCCGTCCCGCTTATCCAGCCATGCTCCGCCGCACGTTGCTCGCAGACCTCGGCATAATGGTCGATTCCGACGCCGTTGGTGCTGTAGCAGTCGAGAATGAACACTTGCCCGCCGACCACCTGAAACCACCAGATTGACGTGTCGTCCCTGACCCCAATGTCCCAAGCGCGATGCACGGGCCGATCCGGCAGCGCCTCAAGCGTCGGGTCTATGCGCCCCTCATTGCGGGTCGCCAGCATTTCGCGGGGGTAGAACGCACCGAGGATCGCAGCGTTGAAGTCACATAAATATTCCTGGTTGTAGAGCGAATAGCCCATGTCCTCGCCATACAGGGCCACATATTCCGCAAGCGCCTCGGACCTGTCATCTGCCGATAGTGCGCCCGTGTCCTCAACGCTCAGAATCTCCCGGAACCAGTTTGGCCCGGTCGCGTTGTCGAACATGGTCTTTGCGTGGTTGCGACCTCGTGGCGTGGTGATGAACGCGGCAAAGCCCTTGGTTTCGCGGATCATGGGCTGGTGGTATGCCCAGGCAGCAGGGTTGGACAGCGCCCATTCCGAATAGCCGATGCCCTTGGGGCCTGAACCCACGGTGCTGTCATAGCGGTCTGACCCGATCAGTTGGAACGTGGCCCCGTTCTTCAGTTCGATGAACATGTCATCGTCCTGCATCCGCTTGATGATGGCCTGCGGGAATGCTTCGAAAATGCGGCGCTTGCCGGTGTTGCCGTTCACACCATTCCAGATGGCCTTGCGCGCCTGTTTCTGCTCCGGAAAGCAGTGCCAGTATGTGCCAGGGTCCTTGAGCGCCAGCGTCCGCATGGCGTCAAGCAGCACGTCATCCTTGCCCGCGCGTCGGTGCCAGATCGCAATCAGGCGGTCGTGGGTGCGTTCGACCAAGGCGCGGTGGAACGCTTCCTGATACCAGCGGACGTTGTAGACGTATTCAACCATCCTTGGTGTGATAGACGGTCTTGAAGATGATTTCGCCCTCGGGGCCTGTGCCCTCGTGGGTGATCTTGTCGCGCCACTCTTGGCTTCGACGGTTCTTCAGCCAGAAGATTGCTGCTGTCGTGTCCGGCGCAAGTTTCTCGACGTATTCAGCATAGACTGGCTTATCTGCACCTGCGGGCATGAAAATCTTGACGGCTTTCTGCTCGTAACCAACGGCCTTGTGATACAAAGACCGTTCAACGCGCTCGTCCGCTTGCTCCTTGCCAGCCTTTAGGGCCTGACAAAAATCGTCGTGGGTATTCTTCCATCGGTAGATGGTGCGAACGTCCACTTCGAAGAAGTCGGCAATCTCGGCATCAGTTGCGCCAAGATTGGCGAGCTTTCGCGCGCCTTCGGCATACGCCTCACGGTAGTCTGTCGGTCTGCCCGCCATGCCGCAAATCTAGCCTTTCGTGGTGGGTTGGTCAAGTTGGGTCACTCGCGCCTTCCGAACTCGCCGTGAAGGCTTAGGCTTGCCGCAACATATGCCGCATGGGCTTTTTCTGCAGTGGGGAAAAGCCCTAGATGCTTCATCTTGCCTTCGATGCAAATGGCGGCGCGATACTTTTTCGCACCCTTCTTGATGCTTACGCCTTTAAAGCCGCTCGTGTTGTGACTGGCTATCCCTTGGTTCCTACTGTTCTGTGCCCTTGTGGCGTGGCGAAGGTTGGCGCGTCGATTGTCTATGCCATTCCCGTTGATGTGATCCACCAAGAATCCATCTGGCGGCGATCCGATCAGCACGTGCATCTTCACAAAAACGCTTGTCATGCCGCTGTATTCACGCCTTACGGCATAGACCATATTTCGGCTGTTTGCCGTATGCCAGTTCCAGCCTTCCACAAGCGGAACGTCCACAGCATCGATCACAGCCTCATATCCCTTGGTCAAAGGGACATAGGCAATATTGCCCTCAATGCGAATTTGTCGTATAGGTTTGGTCATCTGGCAGGCCCTATCTGCTGGTGTGGGCGGGTGAGATTGGCGTCTCCCCGCCCGTCTTTTATGGCACAGTTCAGCAACATCATCAAGCCTACCAGCCCGGCTCCATCCGCATGACCGCTGCCCTTTACCCGGCAGTCAAGGTGTTCTTGCTGACGCTGACCCATCATTTGCGGCCAGCTCTCTGCCGCAGGGGGGCAAGGGGTCAAGGTTGGGGAATGTGAGCGGCGAATGGACAAGCCATCTTCTCGATTTCGCAAGTACTTCAGACCCTCTGTCTTATCCCCGCGCCAGCTTCGCACGGTCTTATCACAGATTCAGCCTTGCGCTCTTTCCGGCGGTTCTAACGCGCTTCCTGTGCACCTTCCGCGCGTCGGAGAAGCAAACCTCTGATAACGCCGCCGCTCACGACCCCCTTATACCGCAAGGGGGGGCTAGGGGTCAAGGTTGGGTGATGGAGCGGGCCGGGAGAGTCGAACTCCGCGATCTTCAGCTTGGAAGGCTGCTGGTGGCCCCTTCACCTTGTCGGCCCGCTCACTTCCGCCTTATGCCCCATCCCGCCCGCCACGTCAACGCCGCCGCTTTACCTGCAACGGCGCGGGCGGTCATGCCTCATGGTTCCTGTTGTGAGGGGTTATTGGCAGACAGACCAGAAAAGGCCCGTAAACGTTGAGATGGTCATTTGGCGGCACCGAACATATCGCCCGCCGCCATTTTCGCCTTCGCGCGGGACCGGGTGCCAGCGCGGCGCATGGGCGCGTCATAGGCGTTGTGGCACCTCTGGCACCATGCGCGCAGGTTATCGGGGGCGCAGTTCTCTGGCTGGTGGTCGAGGTGCGCGACGGTCAGAACAACGCGCACTGGCTCGCCTTTGGCCTTGTCAAAGTCATCCCATGTAGTGCCTGGTATGTCGGACCCATCAAAAGCGCACCGACTATTCACAAACACAGGGTCATCAGCATATCGCCACGCTGGCCGCAATTCATGCGATCCCCGATAGATCAGCTTGCCATTTTCAACGCCGCAGGCTTGGCACGCATTGCCAGCCGCCTCACGGATCGACCGGCTGATATGCTTCCAGTCATCTGGATACCGCGCCTTGTTTTCCTCACGGATTGGCATTGGCCACCTCCCACAAAATTTTGCCCTTGTGCATCCGCTTGGTGACCATCCCGCATGTCCATGCGCGGTCAAGCGCGGCGCGCACTCCAGATTGAGTGATCCCTGTCCCTGCGGCGACCTCGGCGAGGGTCATGGGTCCGCGCATCAGTGAGAGGATGCGCTTGACCGTGGCTTCGCCTTCGGCCTTCTTGGCGGCTGACATAGCGGCGCGGGTTGCATCTCCTATGACGCGGCGCTGTGGCTCTTTCCCGACGCAACGCTGTGGCTCTGTCCCCATGACACGTCTCAGGGCGGCGTTTTCAAGCGTTGCAAGATCTGCCATGGTAGGGGCGCGCCCGAGGCGTTCGATTGTCTTGTCGCGGTATGTATCGGACAGGGGCTTGGGGGGCATAACGTTGGGGGTCTTGACGGTGCGGACGGCGTAGGGATCGATGCTCATAGGGCGCCACCATCATATGGGCGGCCACGGTCATCGACAATCGGATCATTCCAGTGAACCAGCGTCGATACCGCATGGCCCGCGAAGGGCGGATATTCCCGCAGCCATCGCCGCGCGGTCGGAATGACCTTTCCGTCTAGTGTGGTCAGTTCCAGTGTCGTCAATGACGACCTGTCGCCGCGCTTGATCTCAATCATCGATATTCCCTCCAAAGGCTTTCGGGCGGAACCCGAGTTCGTTCATGATCTCGTTTGCACGTTCCGCACTGATCCTCTCGGGCGGCGGTGGTGCCGTGTATGCGACCACAAGACGTGGCGGTTGCGGCGCGGCGTTCCTTGCCAGCGCCAGGATTGCCCCCGGTGTCGGCTTGCGGCGCGGTTCATCCCGAAGATACTGCAGGCAAGCCGTCTGAATGGCCCGCTGCGGCATCCCGGCCAAGACCTCGACCCAATCGCTTGCGATAGCCGTGGTCAGGGCGTCCGGGTCATCCTCGCGCCAATAGTGGGACAGCAGGGTATAAATCCGGCCCGCGATCCACTGGCGGTGATCCGGTTGATCCCGCAATGAAGGCGTCGAGTTTCCGCTGTTGCTTGTCAGTTCCATTGGCCTTCCCCTTTCCGCTCAGCTTCGCCGTGATCCAAGGAACCGGGTCAACGATCCCCTCCTTCGAACATGCTGCGAAGGCTTCGAATATGTCGGTGTCCTGATGCGCCTTGCGCCACCTTCCGATGACCGACCTTGCCTGCTTGTCCTGGGTTCCGTGTCTGCCGAGAAAGGCCACGCCACGGTCGAAAAGCTGCTTGGCAAAATCGACGCTTGCGTCAGTAGCTTTAGCTACTGAATCTTCTCTTTCTGTATCTGTATCTGTATGGTTGAACGGGCGTTGAACGGGCGTTGACTGTCCGCGTTGATTTTGTTGTCTTTTTTCTGCGCTTGCTTTTCCTGCCTTGGATGCAATTTTCAAGTCGTCCGCACGGTTTGAAATTTCTACCGCCGCCCGTTCGTTGAAAAGCACACCGTCCGATGCCGCAATCTTGTCCAGCGCGATCAGCCGATCTAGCGTCTTCTGGAACGTCGCCTGCCGCATCCCACAGTAGGTTGAAAGCTTCAACGCGTGGTTCTCGATTGGGCCGCTTTCCTCATACATGCGGCACAGCAGCATGACGTAAAGCCCTATTTCTTGCGCTGACAGGCCGCGAACCCCGCGCATGAAGTCGCCGGGGTAAAATCTGAAATATGGGATTCGTTCTTTTGCCACGACTACCTTGCTCTACTCGGCAAGGCTTGCATTTGGGCACCACACCCGCTATACATGGCCTTGCAATCCTCCATTGCACCATAGCGCCTAACCAGCACAAAGGCAACGCCCTCGATCATTCGGGGGCGTTGCCGCTTCTGGCCTTCGCGGCTCGGATGCCATGCAGGACCGTCGTGTGGTCCCGATGAAAGAACCGTCCGATCCTGGGCATTGAATAGCCCGCCTCGTGCATGATCAGCATGGCCTCTTGGCGTGGGCGGGATATGTGCGCAAGCTGTGATGGGCCCCGAAGCTCCACCACTGTCATATCGCGGGTCAACGCCACCCGCGCGGCGATTTCGGACATCTTCGCAGCTGACAGAACCGACGCCAGCATGGCCGGGTTTTCCTCGATATCCACGTCCTTTGGCTTTGCCGGTGGGTGGGATATGCCCTTCATTGCGGCTTCCAAGAGGGCAACCTTGGCATTTAGTGCCTCGATTACGGCGTCCTGCTTCAGAACCCGCGACTCCAGCCGCGCGCCCCTGGCCTCTGCCATGCCAAGGCGTTCTGCCATGCTGAGCCGGATCACGAAATCACCCCGCGAAACTCAATCCCCACGGCTTCTAAAGCCTCGCGAACGGTGAACACCTTGGCGATAGGCTTGCCCGGCCATGCGAGGTGGAACAGCTTCTGCGCTGGGGTCAACTCGTGGCGATGCTTGGGCTGGGATGGGTCCTTCACTTCGAGCATAAAGGTGTCCCCGGCATATCCCACGACAAGATCGGGGAAGCCCTGGCCGACCGCGTGGCACGGGATGACCATTGCGCCGATCTGCCGAAGGGCGGCGACGATTTCCTTCTGGTTGGCATCAACTGCGGCGGCGCGTCTCATTCCTGTGTATCCTCATCATAAATAGACCATGCCTTATCCGGCCAGTCGCTGCCATATCCCCAATTATCGCTAACCGATGTGCAGGATAGACAAATACCCCGCGCAAACCGGTTGTGGCGTTGCTTAGCGGCATCCCGCAGTGCCGCGCCAAATGCCGTCCAGTGGTTCGCTCTAGCGCCGTCTTCGCTCTCTGCGCCAAAGCGTTCGCACGACTCAGCAGCATCCTGAAGCTTGCCCATCGGAACATAGGCGGCATCAAACGTCATCATCATCGCCACCCTTTCATGGTGGGCCAAACGTCCGCCAGAAGCCAAAGCCCAAACTGGATTCATGTCAAACATGCTGGATGGGACGCCGTATTTTTTGGCGAGGTAATCCCAGCAGACCGGCCCTGACCCCCATCCGTTTCTGAACCCACGAAAATGCGTCGTGGATTTCTTGTTCAAAATATACAAGTCGCTCGTGCTCATCACCTATCCCCCATCGCTAGCAACTCATGCGTGACGGCGCGCAAGTCAGCCATCGCCAAAGAGGCTTCCCTGCATCGGCTCTGATTCCGCAGGTGTTTGGCTGTTGATGCCAGCACTTCCCGCCGGGCTAGAAGTAGCGCTTCGTGGAAGGCTTGCCGGGTTTGCGCTTGCATCAGCCCATCGCAATTCAGCGTCGGGTCGGTGGGCATCGCACACCCAGAGATACCCGCGCGTCTTTTGCTCACGAAGTAAGCCGGGACGCCGATAGCCCCACGGGGCTGGCGTGGCTCCACAGATGGCGCAGGAGTGATCCATGATGCTCTCATTAGCTTTTCTCCTGTGCTTTCCTGTAGTGGTGACAGTTTTTACCACCCTGCCGACGATCAGGCATCGAGGCTGGGGCAAAAAACGGCGGCTCGCTTCCGTCCTGCGGGTCCGGCCATGTGCAGCCGTCCCAGGCAGGCCCCATGTCAAAAGCACAGTCCTTACACAACCCGCTCATTTGCCCTTCTCATCATATGCAGACAGGGCGGCGAGGCCTGCGGGGGTGATGGCGGCAAGCCACGGAATATCAGGCATACAGCTGAGCGGTTCCGTCCGCTCTTTGCCATGCGGGCCAAACTCGCAGAACCCGGCTTCCCACGTCCTGCGCATGTGCTCCCATTCATGGTGCCAAGGTCGGCGCGGCCCCTCGTCTCGCAGCTTGCGCAGCCATGCGGCTTGTGCTTCGGTCATTCCCCACCCCCAAGCAACACGATGGACCGCGCCTGCCCTTTCCTCTTTGCAACGTGGCCTCGGTCAATGAGGCCTGCGATAAGGCGATGAATGTTCGACTTGTTCTTGCCGTTCGTCGCCTCCACCATCTCATCGTAAGACGGAGCAACCCCACCGTGCATCTCAATGTATGTGCGGATGAAGGCCAGCAAGGAAGCCTGCTTCTGTGTCAGTGAATATTTCATGTTTCGCCCTTCGGTGTAACTTTGTGCTTGCATAATGCCGCAACGTTCCGCATATTGCAAGGACAAACGGGAGAACGATATGACTGATCAACCGCAATGGACGCCGGGGCCATGGGTCCGCGACAATAACGATGGCTACAGCATCAACCGCATCTTCGCCGATGCGCGGGGGCACCACGCGATTGCAGAGATAATCGGTGACGGCGCCGAAACCGAAGCGAATGGCGACCTGATCGCCGCCGCTCCTGATCTGTATGCGGCGCTGGAAACGGTTGCCCGCGATATGACGGCCGCCCCTTGGGTCATCGAAGTCTGTGAAGCCGCCCTTCGTAAAGCCCGAGGCGAAGCATGACCGCCCGCACCGAATTCCACGCCATCATGGCTGAGCGCCGTCAGTGGAAACCTGGGTCGCCTGACTGGGAATATCGCTCACGGGCTGCAAGGAAGCTGGTGTGGTTGATAAAGGGCATCGCAACTGATCAATGGAGGGATGAATGAACAACCACGATAGCGATGGGCGCACTCACGGGCTGAAGGCAAAGACGATCAAGTCAATCATCCGGCGCAAGCTTGACGCATGGCTTGACACCATCACAGACGAAGGATTGCGGGCAAAATGCCGAAATGAAGCGGTTGTCACAGGCGGGTGCATTGCGTCCATGCTGCTTGGCGAGCCGGTAAATGACTTTGACGTGTATTTCCGCACTAAGGAAACGGTGCGGGCTGTCGCCGACTACTATGTCAAAGACTTTCTGGCCCGCAAAGAAAAGCAGGGAGGCGTTTCAGTCGCCTGCTATGTCGAGGAACTGAAGGATAGTGCCGGGCGGGACAGGGTTCGGATTGTCATCAAGAGCGCCGGTGTTGCAAGTCAAGCCCAGGGCGATGATTATGCCTATTTTGAAGGGCGGCCCGATCATGAGGCCGGGGAATACGTCAGCGAAGCATTTGACCCGTTGTCCGATGTGAAAGACATCGCCGACGAGGCCAAGGCGGAAATGTCCCGCGAAATCGCGCCATATTCTGCCGCGTTCCTGTCCTCGAATGCAGTCAGCCTTAGCGGCAAGGTCCAGCTTGTCTTGCGCTTCTACGGCGACCCGGACACGATCCACGAAAGTTATGATTTCGTTCACTGCATGAACTACTATGAAAGCGGGCAGTCATCGCTAACCTTGCGCCCAGAAGCCCTAGAGGCACTGTTGAGCCGCACCCTTGTCTATCGCGGCTCACAATACCCCCTGTGTTCCGTCATCCGTTCGCGCAAGTTCATTGAGCGCGGATGGCGGATCAATGCGGGCCAATACCTGAAAATGGCGATGCAAATCTCCAAACTTGACATGACAGACCATGCCACAATGGAAGAGCAGTTGACTGGGGTTGATGTCGCATATTTCGCCGAAGTCATCGCCAAAATTAAAGACAAGGACCCCGAGCGGGTTGATGCCGCTTACCTCACCGAAATCATTGATCGTATGTTCTGATGGAGGGACAAATGACCGCTGTAGCCATGGGGCACAACCTGCCGCCGAATCCCATTGACGAGGCGCTGGCCCCGTTCGGCGACGCCATCACCGAAGCCGAAGGATGGCTTGATGGAAACCCCGTCGAGAACGAAGGCCAGATGAAGGCTGTTGATGTTCTCATCAAGGAAGTGAAGGCGGCAAAGAAAGCCGTAGAGGGCGCAGAGGAAAGCGCCGCAAAGCCGGTCTATGACCAGTGGAAGGCGGAGAAAGCCAAGTTCGCGCCGACCCTGACTGACCTTGACAGGATCGTGAAGGGCCTTGTCGCCACGGTCGATGCGTTCAAGCGCAAGCTGGCGGCTGAAAAGGAAGCGGCCCGCAAGGAAGCCGAGCGTCTGGCGTGGGAAGAAACCCGCAAGGCGCGAGAAGCGGCGAGGCTTGCGGATGCTACCGACATTGAAGCCCAACGCGTCGCTGCCGCAGCCATGGACACCGCAGAAGCTGCCCAGCGCGCAGCCAAGGATGCAGCTAAGGATACGGTCAAGGGCCTGCGGACGGTCACTAAATACGAAATCACCGACCACAGAGCCTTGCTTCACTGGATTGCGAAGAACGACAAGGACGCAGTTTACGCTTTCATTGAAGAATGGGCGCGCAAGGAACACAAGGCCTGCGCCAACGCTGATGGCCTGAGGGTCTGGACCGAAAAGGCAGCATTTTGATGACAGACAAGAAACCCACGGGCCTGCACGACCTGCAAACGCGCGTCCATGTAGCCAAGAACAAAGTCAACGACTTCGGCGGCTACAACTACCGAACCGCCGAAGGCATTCTTGCCGCAGTCAAGGCCGCGCTTCCTGACGGCGCCACTATCGTCATCACGGATGATCTGCGGGAACTGGCGGGGCAGATTTTTGTTTCTTCAACGGCGACCGTTGCCTTTTCGGACGGGGTGACGCATTCGGCCACCGGACATGCGCTGCACCCGCTCACGAAAAAAGGCATGGACCCATCGCAGATCACCGGCTCTGCGTCCAGCTATGCGCGCAAGTATGCCCTTGGTGGGCTGATGGCGCTTGATGACGGGTCTGCCGATCCTGACGGGGCAAAGCAACCGTATGAACCTGAACCGCCACCGCCATTTGACCCCGTGGCTGCGCATGACCGCATCGCCAAGAAGCTGGAAGGCGTGACCACGCTTGCCGATCTTGCCGACGCATGGGCGGCCGACGCTGGCACCATCAAGGAAATCATCGAAGCCCGCGCCGATCTGGGCAAGTCGATCACCGAAACCAAAGACCGCCGCAAGGCTGAACTGCAGGAGAAATCAGCATGAAGTCCATCACCATTGCAGGCGGGCTGACCCGCGATGCGGTCACCAGAACAACGCAAGGCGGGGACAAGATCACCGGCTTTTCCGTGGCCGTTGATGAGGGCTTCGGCGACAAAAAACGGACGCTGTATTTCGAATGTTCGCTTTGGGGCGCGAGGGGTGAGAAGCGGGCCGAATACCTGACCAAGGGCACCAAGGTTGCCGTGTCTGGCGATCTGTCCACCCGTGAGCATGACGGCAAGACCTACCTCACCGTGCGGGCGGATCAGGTAACGCTGATGGGCGGCGGCCAGCGCGGGGAACGGCGGGAAGAGCCGAAGGGCAGCGGCTACGGCGCGGGCGGCAGGCCGGGGGATGACATGGACGAAATTCCATTTTAACGGAATATCTTGCCGTTATCCCTTTACTGTGCTATCATGAGTCATGGAGCACACATGTGAAATATGCGGCAAGATCGGCGGCACGGGCGAGTTTTATGCCAGCGTCTGGAGCCGGTGCAAGGAGTGCCACAAGGCAAAGGTTCGCGAAAATCGCGCGGCGAAAGTGGACTATTATCGCGAATATGATGCCAAGCGGTTTCAGGAAGACCCACGGGTGAAGGCCCGCCATGAAAGATATAGGGCCACCGATGCCGGGCTTGCTTCGGTGCGCGCCGCCCAAAGGAAGTGGGATGCACAGAATCCCGAGAAGAGGGCCGCGCACACCATCCTGAACAACGCCGTCCGCGATGGGCGGAAGAGTAAGCCTAAGCACTGCGAGTCTTGCGGGGCGGGCGGCAGGATACACGGGCATCACCACGACTACACCAAGCCACTCGATGTGAGGTGGCTTTGCCAGACATGCCATTGGAGGGAACATAAATGACTTGGCAACCGATTGAGACGGCTCCGAGGGATGGTAAAGTATTCATCGCGCGAAACGTGGATCACCCATCGTGGGGTAGCTGGCCGATGATGCGACATGTAAGGTGGGTGTTTCCGGTTGATGCCGAAGAATGGGAGTGCCGAGACATGGGGGCGTGGATTCACATTCTTGATAATGCGCCCGATCCTGACGGGCATGAAAGCCCGCATCGGCCAGATGTTCCCTTTTCTTACGCATCGGACGAATACAACACGACCGTTCGTTATGAGTGGATGCCACTACCGGAGCCGCCAGCATGACCCGCAACCTTACACAGAAAGAGCAAGCCGCCCACAACATTCTCCGCAGGGTGCGCGATAGCGGCATCACTGACGATGACGAAATTATCGCCGAAGCCGAGCGGCTGATGGGCAAGAATAACCTGCCGCTGATCAGGCGCGTGTTTGCCCGGCATTTCAAACCAACGGAGCCGTTCTGATGGACTTGCCAGTTGACTACAATTCTTTGGAATGGTGGGAACGCAAAGCCGTGCGTCTTGAGTATGTCGCGCGGCAGGGCGGCAATTGCCATCATTGCGGCGCAGGCCTTGATGGGCCATCTGCCGACAAGCGACCAGTCAAGAAGCGGCTATTCCCGCCGTCGTTTTTCCAGCATCCGGTTCACCTTCATCACAGCCACGGCACCGGACTAACCATCGGCGCGGTGCACAACCACTGCAACGCAGTCCTCTGGCAATACCACGGGGAGTAGGATGACAGGACACACCGTCAGGCTCACAGGGGCGGCGCAGCGGGAATACGCCCGCCGCCTCATCTTGGCCGCGCCGGACTATGCCGTGGTAACGATCAACCCGGGCGACAGGACGTTGGACCAGAATGCCAAAATGTGGGCGATGTTGTCGGACATATCCCGCGCCAAGCCGGAGGGCCGGAGGTGGACGCCGGAAGTGTGGAAATGCGCCTTCCTCCACAGCCTCGGCCATCAGGTGCAATTCGCCGAAGGGCTAGACGGGTCCGGCCCGTTTCCGCTAGGCTTCAGGTCGTCAAAGCTGAACAAGGCGCAGATGGCTGACCTTATAACGGTGATCCAGGAATACGGCGACAGGCATGGGGTCGCGTGGCAGAACAATGCCTGACCTTGCCATTGGGGCCGCTCGGTGGTATGCTCTTGGTCATGGGAAAAGTCATACAGCCGTGCAAAATAGATGGATGCCACAAGGCGGCAAAGAATTCTGGCATGTGCTGGGGGCATTACTCACGCAATAGGAAGCACGGCGACCCACTTTCAGGCCGGACGGCAGAGGGCGTTCCGATGCAGTTTCTGTTGCGAGCCATTGCCGCTGATCAAAGCGGGTGCATTGATTGGCCATATTCTGTTTCGGGAACCGGCAGGCCCGTCATATGGCACAACGGTCGGATGGAGCAGGCTGCCAGGGTCGTCTTGAATATGACCCTTGGCCCGCCACCAACAGACAAGCATTTTGCGCTGCACTCCCCTATTGAGTGCCACAACCAAAATTGCATCAACCCCCGTCACCTTCGGTGGGGAACCCCATCCGAAAACAACGCTGATATGTTTCTGGACGGAACCGCCTGCGTGGGCATGAGAAACGCTCAATGTAAGCTTTCCGATGATGACATCAGAGCCATTCGTGCATCATCAGTCCGATCTGTTGAACTTGCGGGACAATTTGGAATCTCAGAGAGGACCGTCAGAAAAATTCGCGCGCGCCATGCTCGGAATCAACCGTGGATTTAGCCGGACGTGGCCCACTGGGCCAGAAGACTGGAAACCCTACGGCAACCCCCGCAGGCCGGGCACATATGGCAAAGATAGCCCAGCGCCCGTGTGTGATATGTGGCGCATGGCCTGTGACTGTTCACCACTGCATAAGCGGCAGATTCGGACAGCGGAAAGCGTCGGACTTCGACACGATCCCGCTATGCCATTTTCACCACCAAGGCGCGGATGGCATCCACACGTCTAAGCGGGTTTGGGAAGCCAAGTATGGGCTGGATACCGACTACCTGTAGCCACCTTGGCGCAGCGGCGGATGGCTTCGGCGGGGGTCATTGGGCTTGCCTCGCTTGCAGGATGGCGCGGCCTATGAGTTCGGGGATTTGAGGGACTACGCTGTTGCCTAAGGCTGCGAGTCGGTGTGACCGGTCGGGAACCCCATGAGCCACTCGACCCACGTCGGGTTCAAGGCGCCAGAACCTTCCAAGGATTGCAGGAAGTGATCCAGGCGATCCCGTGATCTGTCCTGACCATCCTTCCGCGTCAAAGCTGCTGGGCTGCTGCCTTTGTGCATCGTTGCTGTGGGTGTGGGGAACATCGGCTTGCCGGCTTCCAGCCATTGAATGTAACTGGTCAGGCTGCCAGGCCCCTTCCTGTGCGGTTGGGCGCGCTCTGCCAAGTGCGATATGCTGTTCTTGATCTCGGTCTTCCGAGGGGTAGGCACAGAGCCAGACGCGTTCTCTGCGATGGGGAGCGCCCAAGGCTGACGCCGGTATGTTTTCCCATTCCGCATCATACCCGCACTCGGCCAAGTCTCCGAGAACTCGGCCAAACCATCCGCCTCGCCGTTCGCTTGGGCCAGCAAGCAGCGCTGCGACGTTCTCCACGATGACGTATTGCGGTCGTAACTCGCCAACAAGTCGGACGATTTCGGACCAGAGGCCGCTGCGGGTTCCTTCACCCATGCCGCGCTGCTTTCCAGCAACGCTAAGGTCCTGGCATGGGAAGCCGCCCGTGATGACATCAACGGCAATTCCATCCCGTCGAAGAACGTCGGCTGTGAGGGTTCTAACATCGTCATAACATGGAACTCCGGGCCAATGCTTCGCCAACACGCGGCGGGGGAATGGTTCGATTTCGCAGAAGGCGACGGTTTCAAAACCGCCCGTGCGTTCAAGGCCAAGGCTGAAGCCGCCGATGCCGCTGAACAGGTCCAGCACCCGCAGCTTGGGGAAAGCCCCTGGCGCCGAAACGCCAGGGGAGTTGGCCGCGCCAGGGAGGAAGCGCAGCGGGGCAGACGGGCACGGATGCGCGGGGGTCATGGCTGGGCCCCCTTGACGCCGAGTGGCCGCTCGTTGACGGCAAACTCAACATCGTTCGCCAGCCGAAGTGCAGTCTTTGCACTCATGGTTAGAGTGACTTCTACAGCGCCTCTTTCAACCAAGTCTCGCAGCATGGCTGGGACTCGGGCGCGATGCTCAAGCCCTTCGAAAAGGACAGAATCCATGCCGAAAAGCGCTGGAATAGGGGGGGTCATGGCTGGGCCTCGGCGGTAGTGCGGATGTCGGCTGCGATGTCAGCCCGACGGCGACGCCAGATGCCAATATTGCCTTTGCGGTGCATCAGCGGCGGCTCCGCAATCTCCGCCGCCTTCAGCATCCCCTCGCGCACCCCCTCCGCCCGCGCGGCGGCGATGGCGGCGTCTGATGCGTCCTTGCGGATGTATTCGGCTTGGTCCTTGCGGGTCTGTAGGCCCCATCTTTGGGTCGCTTCCCGATAGGTAAGCCAAGCATTATCTGGGAACGGCACCTCACTCATTCCACCACCTCCGGCGCGACGGGCGCGGGGATGTCGGCAAGCAGCTGCTCCAGGATGACCATGCCCTTGGGCTTCTGAACCCGATACGCTGCGACAGGATCGCCGGGGCAATGCCAGTCCAATTCCTCGACTCGCATCGGCGTCAGGATTTCGCCGTCCAGTTTCATTTCGGCCTCGACGATCATCCCCGGCTTGAGCGCCAAGGGAAGCCCGCTGTCATCGTGCAGCGTCCACGGTCCCCACGCGCTCATTCTCGGAACCCCTCGTGCAGCCAGTCGGATTGCGCGCGGCGTTGCACGGGGTAGCGGTCGAAGCACTTGCGGTTGCCACAGATGACCAGGACGACGAACAGCACGTGAATGCCGAAGGTGGCGAGGATGATGGTGAGGAAGGTCATTGGGGTGTCTCCAGTTTGCGCAAATTCTCAACGTCGATTTGCGCGGCAAAGGCTTTAAGTTCGGCCAGCGTGGCAAACTCACGCTTGAATGTCTTCGCCGTCGATCCGCTCACGGCATCATCCCGAAAAGACAGTTTCAGCGGCTTGTGGCTTCCATTTTTCACATTGCGCGGGACGTAGTCATCCGCGCACCGAATGAGAAACTTCATGTTGCACGGCGTCATGCCAACGGGCCATCCGCGCCAGTGAAAGCTGCGATATTGCCCGGTCGGCGCAGGCGAGACTTCCCATTTTATCTTGGTCACTTCCATGCCCCCCGTTCCGCCACGGCCAGACCCGTAACTTCTGCCAACTTGGCGCGATAGATCGCAATAGGTAAGACGCCTTGGTTGAGCCACCCCGACATGGTTGGCCGGGAGGCGCCGACTTTCTCAGCCAGCCAAGACGCCTTCCGGCCATCGTTCGCCAGCCATTGCTTGATAAGGTGCGGTGCTTTGTTTTCCATACAACAACCGTATATCGGAAAGAAACGTGCGTCAAGCATAAAAATAGTTATTGACAGCGCCGCCCGGTCATGTATTCTCTGGCCATACGAACACGGGAGCCAGCAACAATGGAATACGCATCAACCACAACTCTTGCTGAAATCCGCGCGGCGGGGCCGTGTGAGGATGGCTGGCGCAAACTTCTCGGCCATCTTGGTAAGACCGGCGCAGACAATGAGCCACTTGCGCTGTTGACCGTGTTGGACAGCAATGGACTTGATGACGCGCTGTGGTGCCTGAGGGTTCCGTCACTAGACCGGCTTTCTCGGCATTTTCAAGCGTGGTGTGCCGAACAGATGCTGCCGTTCTTTGAGGCTGAGCGGCCCGGCGATACACGGGTCCGAGATCAGATCGCCATGCTCCGGCGCGACGATGCTTCCGAAAGTGAGAGGGCCGCCGCACGGGACGCCGCACAGGCCGCCGCACAGGACGCCGCATGGGACGGCGCACGGGACGCCGCATGGGCCGCCGCATGGGACGCCGCATGGGACGCCGCATGGG
>JASGCE010000104.1 GCA_030054295.1 Minisyncoccota bacterium | reverse complement strand
GAATGTCGAATCGGCCGTATCGACGGTAATGCTGGAACCCTCGATATAGGTCAAGACTCCGCCATTGGCCGCAGCAACTCCATTGATGGTCACGGCCCCGCCATAGACCACACCCTGGTTGTTGATGGCTGAATCAGCACCCGTAGTGATGACGGTCAAGCCGCCAGTGGCCGTGCCGCTGGCCAAGGTTCCAAACCCGCTACCCCAGTCACTGGCGGTGGAGGCACTGGTCAGACTGACCGCCCCTGCGCTGCGCCTGTCATTGACAAAGGTAAAGGAACCAGCCCCGACATCGATCTTGGCACTATTGCCGCTGATCGCACTGGTGTAATAGACATCGAGTCCATTGGCCGTCAGGGTCAAGTGATTGCGTGAGTCACTGGAAACCATTGCCCCGGTAGTGCCCAGATCGATCCTGACCTTGCCCGCACTAACCCTTGCCGCCGCAGCAAGCGACAGGTTACGACCGCTGGTCTTCAGGGTGACAAAATTACTCGCCCCAGCCGAGAGTGTGGAAGTGCCGATGGAGATTCCGGCGCCGTTAACCCGCCCAATCTGCCACAAGGACAGATCTGCCCCAGCCCCCAGGGTGCCTGCAATATCAAAGCCATTGTTATTGCCATTGTTATTTTGTACCGGAGTTCCCGTCCCGCTGCTGACCAACAGAATTGAACCCTTGAAGGCGTTCCCACCGCTGGTCGTGATCCCCGTACCCTCGATATAGGTTAGTTTAGCGGCTTCAGAACCCGCACCTAGACTGCTCAGGGTCACCGCCCCACCATAGACCACGCCATGGTTATTGATATTCTTGCCGCTGAATATGATTTTGTGAGTAGGATGCTGCACGCCGCTGGTCAAGTTACCAAGACCCGAACCCCAGCCGATGGTCGCGCTGCTTGCCGTGGTCGTATTGGTCAATGTCACCCCACTGTTCAATGTCCAGGGGCTGGTCACCCGTCGCAGGTCCGTGACAAAGGTAAAGCTGCCCGTGTCACCGACATTGAGTGTTCTGATGGTATTTTCGGCAGATCCGTCAGTCCTGCTGGTGTAATAGACATCAAGGCCAATGGCATTAAGTGAGTTACGGTCACCCGAGAAATCACCCCTTTCCCCCAGATCGATCCGCACCCTACCTTGGGTTATATTGAGATTAGATAAATTGCCGAGTTGCATACGAGTGTTATTGGTTTTAAGCAAAACCAGACCATTGATTCCAGCGGCAAGGGTGGTTATGCCAGGACTAGTAAAGTGCTTGAAAAGAAATAAACCTCCCTCATTCTTGTTTAATGCTGAATGGAGCGACAGGTCACCCGCCGCCGTCAAATTCGAATCAGAGAGTTTAATCCCATAATCTGTTGTGCTGGCCTGCACCAGGGTCAGGTCATTGCCAGCCCGCAAAGTCGCCCGATCTAAAAATATATTGATCCCATAATAGATTTCTTGTGCATCATTGCCCTGGTAACCAAAGGCATTGAGTGTCTGGTTGCCGCCCGCCGTGACGGTGGAATTTTCAATTAGGATTCCCGTACTTTGATAGCTACCCCATACACTGGCCATATTGCCCGAATGAATCATTGTCAGGTTGCTGATACCATCCCCGGCAGTCCCAACCGTGAGGTTTGCGGTGATTTTAATCCCCGTATTATTTGTTGCCAAGCCCGGTGTGCCATTGGCAACCAGCATCAGGCTGCCCGCAAAACTGCTGGCAGTGGTCGAGACCGTAATCGCCTTACCCTCGATATAGCGCAGGTCTTTGGCCGCGCTGGTGCTGGTGATCCCCTGAATATCGACCGTGCCACCATAGACCAGACCCTGGCCGTTGGTTGATGCTGCGGTGACCGTCAGTCCACTGGCAGCGATGTCAAAGGCAGTCGGGAGTGCGGTGCTGTTATTGATGGTCGTGGCCGTGATTGTCGAACGGTTATCGGTGACATAGATAAAATTACCCGCACCAAGGGTCAAAGAGGCTGCATTGCCGGTGGTCGCGCTGGTGACAAGGACATCGAGACCCGTGGCGGTGATGGTGTGACCACCCTTGAGGATATTGGCCCCCGCATCAAGCCGCAAGAAAGACCCTCTGACCGTCAAGGCTCCGTTCAATGTCAAATCATAACCAGGGGTCAGAATCGAAACTCCACCCTTGCCGCCATTCAGGGTAATGCCGCTGGCGATGGCCAGGGCCTGACTGTTCTTGACCACAATCCCACCGACAGCACTGTTGGTTATCGCGCCCAGGGTGGTGATTTTATTGGCTCCGTTCAGAATAAAACCATCGACCGCCGAACCGCTGACCGATCTGGCTGTGATCACAGAACCCGCATTTTGCCAAACCGAATAGATGCTGGCGTTCAAGGTCAAGGTGCCAGTTCCCGCCAAGGTAATGTCGGAACTGATGTTAATGGCCGTGCCGTTAAGGATCAGATTGGCATTGCTCCTCATGGTTATACCGGCATTGATGGTAATCTGCCCGCCCCTCAGGGTCAGGCTGTAGCTGCCGGCCGTGGCGGCAGAAATGGCCTCGGCAACCGTGATTTTGCCGCTGCCAGTGCCAGTACCAGCATTGGCATCGATGATCACATTGCTGGTGCCAAGCGCCGTTTCCAGTCTGCCGATATTGACGATGGAGGTGGCGGCGGTGCCGGTGCCGGTCATGGTGCCAGCACTGTTGGTCACTGAATTTGTGCCGCTGCTGATGGTTATATCCGTCGGGTCGAGCAGCAATGTCCCCGTCTTGCCATTGGTCGCCAATGTATTGACCAGACCATTGTAATTAAGGGTGTTTTTGCCCGATACCTCGACAAAGCCGCCGTCACCGCTGGTGGTTCCGCCCTGCGCGCTGATATAGCCGTGGAAGTCGGTATGGTTATCCGACCAGATGATGGCTCGCCCGCCATTGCCGTTCGCCTCGGCATCGACGCGGATCACCGCGCCCTCGCCAATGGTCGTAAGGTTGGTTGATGAGAGCAACAGATTGCCACGGGCTGCTTCGATGATGCCATTAACCGTGACCGTGCCGCCGAATGCCGTTACGGTTGGCGCGGTAATGTTGCCATCCAGAACTACCGAACGATTACCGAGACCGGAGAGGGTAGTTGGTGCGGCTCCGCCAGCCATAAATTGCGACGGGTTAAGATGCTTTGTCGCGGCGAAAAATCCATTGGCGGTTACGCTGCTGTTGGCGTCGAATATCAGTCCGTTCGGATTGGTAAAATATACCGCGCCGTTGCTGGTGATACTGCCGCTGATGACGCTCGGGCGCAAATCATTGATACGGTTGAGAGTCGCTGAAGTATTGGTCGGAACCTTGAACTCGACCGATTCATTTTGCGACAGGTTGAAACTCTGCCAGTCAATCACCGCGCGATCCGTCGATTGCGTGACGATGGTGCTGGTGCCTCCCGTCGAAATGATGGCCGCACCCGATGCAACCGAGCCTCCCTGCGGGGCTGCGCTCGCCTGATTTGGCGTGAGGGATAGAATGGCAGCTACCGCCGCCGAACCAACCAGCCGCGCGACCGGTTTGTTGCGCAAAAACAAAGAACGAGACGAAATAATTGCAAGCATGACGAAAAGCCTTCCATTAAAGTGATAAATTTTAATGAAAGTAGTATATAGGATAATAGCTGTCAAGGGGGTTTGTTTAAACTAAACTTGTCATTCCCCGCCAGGTTGCCCCGTTAGGGGCTAACGCCGACGGGGAATCTCGCTTCCTTTTTTATCACTGAAAGCAAAGCGAGCTGAAACAACTGTCTGTGACCCACTATCATTCAAGTCGGGCTTCGCCCGACCCCATAAGGGCTCCGCCCTAAACCGCCAAGGCTGGGCCTTGGAACCCCTTACCCCTTGGATGAAGTCACCCGATTGTCGTCCTTGCCAATGTAATAGGCCAGAGCAATCGGAATAAAGGTCACCACAATCATCATCACCGCCACCACATTGGTAATCGGACGATCCCGCGGCCTAATCAGCTGCTCAAACATCCAAATCGGTAAGGTTGCCTGCTGACCCGCCGTAAAGGTCGTCACAATAATCTCGTCGAAACTCAAAGCAAAGGCCAATAGCCCCCCCGCCAACAGTGCCGACCTCAGCTGCGGAAAGACAACATACCAAAAGGTCTGCCACCCACTGGCCCCAAGATCAGCCGAGGCCTCCATCAAACTCGGACGAATCCGCCGCAGTCGGGCCACCGCATTATTATATACCACGATCATGCAAAAGGTCGCATGGCCAATCACAATGGTCCAAAAGTTAAATTCAAAACCCAAACCAAAGATCGAAGAACGCAAAGCAATCCCGGTAACAATCCCCGGCAAGGCAATCGGCAAAATCATCAGCAGGGTAATGGAATTGCGACCAAAAAACTGCGCCCGCGCCAAGGCCGCCGCCGCCAATGATCCCAAGACCATCGCCACCAGTGTCGCCATAGCCGCCACCCGCAGCGACAGGCTGATGGCCTGCCAAACATCCTCCCGTCCCGCAGCCACGAAAAACCAATGGCCGGTAAAGCCGGGCGGCGGAAATTCAAATCCCATCTCGTCGGTACTAAAGGCATTGAGGACCACCAAGACCAGCGGCACCATCAAGAACAGAACCACGCCAAAGGCCGCCACCCTGAATGAGACCGAGAGTCTTTCTGTGGAGCCTCTTTTGAAAGCAAGTTTAACTTTAAGCGACTGGCTTTTAGACGGCATCAAAGGCCCCCATTCTGCGAACAATCATAAGATAAATAACCAAAATCACAATCGGCACCAGGGTAAAGACCGCAGCAAAGGGCAGGTCTGAACCATTGCCCTGGGCCTGATAGATGACCAGTCCAATAAAGGGCGAGGAATCCCCAATCACCTGCGGAATAATATAGTCGCCCAAGGTCAGAGAGAAGGTGAAGATCGAACCCGCCGCAATCCCCGGCATGGCCAGCGGAATCACCACCGTGCGGAACTTCTGCCACTCCGAGGCCCCCAGATCAACCGCACTCTCGAGCAGGCTGGTGGGAACCCGCTCCAGGGCCGCCGCGACCGGCAAGACCATATAGGGCAGCCACATGTAAAGAAAAACTAAAAACCGCCCGAGGGTCGAGTAACTCAGGGAATTGCCGCCAATGATCGGTAAGGTCAGCAACCAGTCGAGGACTCCCGCCAACCCAACATGGGCCGCGAGGTAACTGATCACCCCCTCCTTAGCCAACATCATTTTCCAAACATAGAGCTTGACCAGATAGCTGCTCCACAGCGGCATCATCACGGCAAAAAACACGAGAAACTTACTCCAACCCTTGGCAAGCCGCGCCATGTACCAGGCCAGCGGAAAGGCCACCACTGCCGCCGCCACCGTCACCACCGCCGCCATGGTCAGGGTACGCAAAATCACCCTGAGATTGGCCATGGTAAAGAGTTTGGCGAAACTGATAAAACCATAGTCTCGAACGATCTTCTCGGTCATCTCGTCAAAATAAAAAAAACTATTTTGCAGCAGATTAGCCAGCGAGCCAAGATAGATCACCACAAGCCAGGCCATGGCCGGTAATAAAAAAGCCACAATCAAAAGCCTTTGACGATTCTTGATAAAGTTATTGCCCATCATCGCCTTCCCTTCTCGGCCGCGATCACATGGGTCTTGGCATCATCCCAATGGAGATAGACCGACTCGCCATGGGCGGGTAACTTAACCTGTTCGCTCGAGCGAATCTCGATGGTCACCAGGTCGGAGCTGGGCTTGAGTTCTCCCGCCAATGGCTCGACGAGCAGCCGCGACACCGAACCAAAATAATGAAGGTCGCGCACCATCGCCTGGAGCTTGGCATCCTTTTTACCGCCAATATGAATGAGTTCAGGCCGCACCATCCGCGCCCGCCCATCATTCAGTTCAAAAATATTGACCGAGCCGATGAACTCGGCGACAAAGCGCGTCGCTGGCCGGTTATAGAGTTCCGAGGCCGAAGCAATCTGTTCGATCCTACCCTTGTTAAAAACCCCAATCCGATCGCTGAGGGACATGGCTTCATTCTGGTCGTGGGTGACAAAAACAAAGGTCACACCGAGCTGCCTTTGAATCGCCTTCAGTTCGACCTGAACCTCCTCCCGCAGTTTTAAATCCAAGGCCCCCAGCGGTTCATCCAGCAGCAGGACCTTGGGCTCGACCATCAGGGCGCGAGCCAAGGCCACCCGCTGTTGCTGCCCGCCCGATAGCTGCCCCGGCTTGCGATCATCAAGACCATGGAGCCGCACCAGTTTGAGCATCTCCCGCCCGCGCGACTCCCGTTCGGCTCTTTTAACCCCGCGCACCATCAGGCCGTAACCGACATTCTCGAGAACCGTAAAATGGGGAAAAAGACCATAGTCCTGGAATACTGTATTGACCTCTCGGCGATTGGGCGGCAGGTGGGTCACGACGCGATTATGGATCGAGACCTCGCCTGAATTGGGCGATATAAAACCACCAATGACCCGCAGGCAGGTCGATTTCCCCGAACCCGAGGGCCCCAGCAGGGTAAAGAACTCACCCGCCTTAATCTCGAGATTGACATTATCCAATGCAAGGGTAGTCTCTCCCTTGGTTTTGCCATGGCCGCTAAAGGCACAGGTAACTGACTTTAATTTTACATTAGAACTCATGCTACACCTTTGGCCCTAGTCTAAATAAAAAAACAATTAACTCAAATAAATGCTGTAGCCTTAACCAAGCTGGTGGCAAGACTACAGCATTTAAATTAACAGCCTGCGAACTTTGGTTACTTACTGCCGAGAATGGCCAGGTAATCGGTCACCCAGCGGCTGTAAGGAACGCATTTCTGGCCATTAACCTCGCAATTGGCGCGCGGGGTTTTCCAGAAGGAAATCTTGTCGAAATCGTTGAAGCCTTGGCTCTTACAACCATCGGGCCCGAGCAGCTTGTTGCTTTTGCAAGCCGCTGGCACCGCTGGCACCGAACCAAACCAAGAGGCCAGATCGCCCTGAAGCTTGGCATTCAAACTATGCTGCATCCATTTATAGGCACAGTTCGGATTTTTAGAATTGGCACTCATCATGGTTGTATCGGCCCAACCGGTAGCCCCTTCCTTGGGAACCACAATCTCGATTGGGAATTTTTTGCTCTGAAGCGTATTGGCCTGATACTGCCAAGAACTGGAGGCAACCACACCCTCTTTGGTGAAGTCATCAACCTGTACGGTTGCGTCATGCCAATAACGACCCACCAGTTTCCGCTGCTCCTTAAGCAGAGCAATGGCGGCCTGATATTGGGTCTCGTTCAAACTATAGGGGTCCTTAATCCCCAAGGCCGGATTCTTCGACTTCAGATAGAGGGCGGCATCGGCAATATAGATCGGACCATCATAGGCCTGAACCCGACCCTTGTTCGACTTGCCATCGGGCAGAGTCTGTTCTTCAAAGACCACCGACCAGGAATTGGGGGCCTTGTTGCCAAAGACCTTGGAATTATACATCAAGACATTCCAACCCCATTGATAGGGAACACCATAATGAACCCCATCCACCGTGTGCCAAGGGGCATTTTGTAGTCTCTTGTCGACGGTCTTATAGGCCGGAATCAGATCGAGATTGATCGGCTGGACAAGGCCACCGCTGATGAGGCGCATCGAGGAATCGCCCGAGGCCGTCACCAGATCATAGCCACCCTCCTTCATCAAGGCGACCATCTCGTCCGAGGTACCCGCCGATTTTTCCTTGACCATGCAGCCGGTTTCCTTCTCGAACCCAGTCACCCAGTCATAGGCCTTGTCATTCGCGCCGCGCTCGATATACCCGGCCCAGGCGACGATATTGAGTTCTCCCTCTCCCTTACCGACTTGTTTCATCATCTCAGCCGATTGGGCCGGTGATGACAGACCCAGCAGCATTAAGCTGTAGGCAGCCCCGAGCAAAGCCATGCTCTTGAGCCTATTTTGTGTTCCAGTCATAGCAAACTCCTTAGAAATTTTTAAACCTCACTGGCCTAGCCTCCCGAAAAAAACTGCCAGCCCTTTACATTGGAAATTTTATCGGCAATCGTCAAGGGATTTTATTGGTTTATTTACATTTTCTTTAGGATGGTGCGCTTTGTACAATTAAGGATCGAAGATTAAGTTTAGATTTCTATAACTATCCATATTCGTCATTGCCGCCGCTCCCTTTGAGCGGCTGGCAATCCAGCGGGGAGTTTGAGGGGCATAAGCCCCTCAATTA
>JASGCE010000319.1 GCA_030054295.1 Minisyncoccota bacterium | reverse complement strand
TGGAAAACTCCCGCTACGATGCTGGAAGATGCCGTCAGTGATTACGTCCGTAACATATTAAAAAATCAAGCTTCGTCCCCTAGGTGTTTTCCGGGGACAAGGTAGTTACGGACGTAATCACTGACGGCATCTTCCAGCATCGTAGCGGGAGTTTTCCAGCCCGTGGCGCGGAGTCGGCTGACATCGGCGCAGGTGTAGTACTGGTACTGGTTCCGTATGTGTTCCGGCATGTCGATAAACTCGATCTCCGGCTTGCGGTCGAGCGCGGTGAAGAGAGCGATCGCAAGATCGATCCAGGTGCGGGGGATGCCGGAGCCGATATTGAAAAGGCCGTTCGCCGAGGGCGTATCGGCGATATGCAGAGTCATGGCAACGGCATCCTTCACGTAGACGAAGTCTCGGACCTGCTCCCCATCCCTGTAGTCGGGTCGATGACTCTTGAAGAGACGCACCTTGCCGGTTCGAAGGATCTGCTCATAGGCCTAGGAGACCAGACTGCGCATCTCTCCGTATTTTATGCCGGCCATCTTATCGAGCCACCCGTTGCGCTTGGCATGAAGGTCGAAGAGGTGCTTCGAATAGCCGTAGGCATTCAGCGGACGCAGGGTCTCGAGATGATCGGTTCCGTCATCCATGCCGCGGGTGCCGTCACCATAGGTGGCGGCCGAACTGGCATAAACAAAGCAGATGCCGCGCTGGACCGACCACTGCGCGAGACTCTTGGTATAGCCAAAGTTGTTCTCTATCAGGTAGCCCGCGTCCGTCTCGGTGGTCGCGGAGCAGGCGCCGAGGTGAAAGATGGTGCGGATCGAATCAAGGCTTTCGGGCTTGCGCTCGAGACGTTCGAGGAAGGCATCGGCCTGCTGGTAGTCGGCGAAGCGCAGGGGGGAGAGGTTCTTCCATTTCTCGTCCCGGCCGAGCACATCGGTGACGAGGATGTCCTCTTGCCCCCGCTGGTTCAGGGCATGGATCAGGGCGCTGCCAATGAGTCCCGCGCCGCCGGTGACAAGGATGGATGGGAGCATGGGCATTGGTGGGGGATTACTGATTTCCTCTGATCCGCTCTCGTCTAGTTCTTCCTGGAAGGTCTCCGACTTATCACCGAAGACACTGATCTTGGCGACTGAAAACAGAGACACTCTTCCAGGAACAGAGATAATATCTAACAATATAATTTTCGATTTGAGTACTCACATGCACAATATAGTGGAAAAGTAACACCAGTCCTCACAATAGTGGTTATTCATTGGAGAGTTGGGCAAACGTGCGGATTACATAGCGCTACATGTACCTTAAAACCCCGGTGTTTAAAACCGTAAATTTCCATTGAACTGCTAGTCTGCTACACCTACATTGTTTAAATGCATCGTGAAGTTTTATATGAACTTCGTACTATAACCGTTTGGTTCCTAGTGTACCGATGTACTGACGCTGGACTAAGAATGACTGTCAAGTTATAATTACGTGATCGAGAGCAAGGGCATTCTGCACTACCGGCTAACGGAGTAACGGCCGAAACAACCGCTATTGCGGTTGTTTCGAGATTGCTTACATTCGTGCGTTTTGATGCCTATAACACTAATATCGAGTCATATCGACGTGAATACAAGGGAATCACTGTATCATACGAAACGGGATTAATATCTATGATGTA
>JASGCE010000103.1 GCA_030054295.1 Minisyncoccota bacterium | reverse complement strand
ATGCGTTCCAAAAGCCGCGGCACGGTCAAGCTGGCCAGCCGCCACCCGGGCGACGATCCCTTGATAAGATTCAATTACATGAGCCACAAGGATGATTGGAAGGAAATGCGCGCCTGTGTAAGGCTGACTCGGGCGATTTTCGACCAGCCGGCCATGGCCGAATATCGCGGCCGCGAAATCCAACCGGGGGACGGAGTCACCACCGATGCCGAGATCGACGCATTTTTACGCGATAAACTCGAGAGCGCCTATCACCCTTCGTGTTCCAACAAAATGGGGGCGGCCAATGACCCGATGGCGGTGGTCGATCCGCAAGGGCGAGTCTATGGCCTGACGGGATTGCGGGTGGTGGATAGCTCGATCATGCCGCTCATTACCACCGGCAATTTAAATGCCCCGACCATCATGCTGGCCGAAAAGATCGCCGAGGATATTGTCAAGGGCACAAAGTGAAGTTGTAAGTTTCTTGTTTTTACGATAAAATCAATTCATAAGGAGGGTGTCATGGATGGACTGGTCTTAACGACAAATCAAAAATCACTGGCTGCGGATCTCAAGCCCGATATTTGGGATGATCCCAATGCCGAGATCACTATCGACCCCGAGTCAGATATGGGACTGGCCCTGCAGCAGGGGTTGGATCAAATTGCTGCTGGTCAGTTTATCGAAATCACCGATATCCAATCCCATTTAGACGGGGTTTTAGCCAAGGTTATTAGGGCTAGCAAAGAAAGTAATTAAAGTGGCTCGGCTAAAATTACTTCCAGAGGCCGAAAAAGATGAAGAGGCCATAATCAGTGATAGTTTAATTCATTGGGGCCTTAACTCAGCCATAAAATATCAAAATCTATTACAAAAGGCTTACGAACAACTATCAGACAATCCATTGTTGGTTACTTCTCGTTTAATTGACAAGAAGAACAATACAAGGTCACTTCCACTTTGGTTGGTACCGCAGCCAGATTTGGCGATGAGGGTTAAAAATCCTCCCCATATTCTATTCTATCAGATCAACTCTCCCGATCAGGTAACGATTGTGCGGATTCTCCATCGTCAGATGAATCATCGTCGTTATTTGGGTGCTGAAACTCCTTGACAACTATCCTAATCATGACTATGCTGGGTTCATGTCAGTATTCTGACTATGGCAATAAACGCTTTGCGAAATAGGCGTAGCGGACCCGGGGGCGGTACCCGGCGCCTCCACCAAAGTTGCTGCGATCTGAGTGTAATTCAGCAACATAGGGGGGCGAAATAGGCTCGACGCGCGTGGTAAAGGTAAGGTTTTTGCTCGGCATGATTCCGCCGTTATCGGGTCAAAACTTCAGGTGCCAACGATAATGTTGCTCCTGCTAATGCGGTCGCTGCTTAGTAGTCCCCAAAGGGACGAAGGCAATAGCCGTTAGCGCGGTCGGGGGACACCGGGCAACAGAAGTCCCCCACTCTACCGAGATGCCTTTCTTCAAGGGTTTGATTGTTAAACTGATTAAGTGGCGTTTTTTAGGATTTGGGAATTTAAACAGATTGGCGCGACCATGAATACCATCGCTCCCTTAGACTACGAGAAGTTTCTCGACACTGCGCTTCGTTCAGCGGTGATCCAGTCATTAAAGCAGGTATCCCAGTCGGGTTTTCCCGGTAACCATCATTTCTATATCAGTTTTAGAACCCAATATCCCGGGGTTGCCATTCCCGATTGGTTGATCGATCGTTATCCCGACGAGATGACGATTGTTCTGCAACATCAGTTTTCTAACCTGATCGTGACCAACGAGGGTTTTTCCGTCAGTCTCAACTTTAATAACCTGCCGCAGAATCTTAAGATTCCGGTCCGTTCGATCACCAGTTTTTCCGACCCTGAGGCCCCCTTTGCCCTCCAGTTTGATACCAGCGACGATTCGTCTGAATTGGTGGAGGAGGCCAAAACCCCCCGTGACGATCAGGATTCGACTCCGATTGCCTTTCCTCGCGCCAAGGCCAGCGGGCGACTCGAGGCCAGCGATGCGGCTCGGTCGGTTAAACCGCTGCCCGCAGAAGGTGATGACTTACCGACTGGCGGGGCGGAGGTTGTCGCCTTCGATCAGTTTCGGCGGAAGTAGGTTTGTTAATTTAAACTGTACCTCCCCCCGTTAGGCTTTGTGAATAGCTAAAGTTTTAGTTAATTCAACCCCTCCAAGAAAACCTACGGCTCGCCTGCGGCTTCGCCAAGGTTTTCTATCCTCCCCTTCTAAAGAAGGGGAGGTAATCTTTTCTTTATCCCCCCTTCTTTAGAAGGGGGGAATAGTCGAACTTAGTAGCTTGCTACTTAGTGAGACTAAGGGGGGTTGAATAATTCACTTGTGTGTAGGATTTTTATCTTTAACCGTAATCCCTACGGTTTAATCTTTCTTTAAGTTAACAACAATCCTCCTATTTTTCCGAACCGAGAATCCATTCATGCCAGATAGTCCGATTAAAAACCCCAATCCAGAATTTCACCCAATCTTTAAACTGGGCCCCAGCGAGACGGTCTATGATCGGCTGGAGGGAATTCCGACTGATCTGGTCACCCGCGAGACTCTCGGCGGTGGCTCCTGGTTACGAATAAAGCCTGAAGCCTTTCGCCTGATTGCCAAACAGGGATTTTACGACATTGCCCACTATCTTCGCCCCAGTCATTTGGCGATGATGCGGGCGGCCTTGGATGACCCCGAGGCCACGGTCAATGATCGTTTTGTTATCTATGATCTGCTTAAAAACGCTTGTATCTCGGCGGCGGGAGTCCTGCCCATGTGTCAGGATACGGGCACGGCGATCATTGTCGGCAAGAAGGGTCACCGCATCATTACCGATGGCCGCGAGGAACAGTATCTGTCGCAGGGAATCCTCGATACCTATCTCCAAGATAATCTGCGCTATAGTCAGGTCTCGGCAATGACGATGTTCGAGGAGGTCAATACTGGCAATAATCTGCCGGCCCAGATCGACCTCTATGCTGATCAGGGCTGTGAAAGGGGCGACGAATATCATTTTACCATGGTGGCCAAGGGCGGCGGCTCGGCCAACAAAAGCTTCTTTTACCAACAGACTCCGGCGATTTTAAACCCGGCGCGGTTGCTGCCTTGGCTGTCCGAACAGATGAAGGCGATTGGCACCTCCGCCTGTCCGCCCTATCATTTGGCGGTGGTGATTGGTGGCACCTCGGCCGAGATGACGATGAAGACCCTGAAGATGGTCACGACCAAATATTATGACAGCCTGCCCTGTCACGGCGATGGTCACGGCTCGGCCTTTCGTGACCTCGATCTCGAAAAGCAACTGCTGGCCATGAGCCGCGAAATCGGCATCGGCGCCCAGTTTGGCGGCAAGTATTTTTGTTATGATGTGCGGGTGGTTCGTCTCCCTCGCCACAGTGCCTCCATGCCGATTGCGATTGGCGTCAGCTGCGCCGCAGATCGCCAGATTCAAGGCAAGATCACCGCTGATGGTCTGTTTTTGGAGCGGCTGGAGCGCGACCCGGCGCGGTTCCTGCCCGAGGTTGAGGAGGCGACTCTGGGCGGCTCGGTCGTGGCGATTGACCTCAACCAACCGATGGCCGAGATTTTAAAAACCCTGTCGCTTCATCCCATCAAGACCCGAGTGAGCTTGACCGGCACCTTGATCGTCGCCCGCGATCTGGTGCATCTAAAATTGAAGGAACGGCTCGACCGCGGCGAGCCATTGCCACAATATTTTAAAGACCATATGATCTATTACGCTGGCCCGGCAAAGACCCCGACTGGCATGGCATCGGGGGCCTTTGGCCCGACCACTGCCGGGCGGATGGATAGCTATATCGAACAGTTCATGGCAGCGGGCGGCACCATGGTCAGCCTGGCCAAGGGCAATCGTTCACAGCTGGTGGTTGATGCCTGTAAAAAACACGGCGGATTCTATTTGGGTTCGATAGGCGGGCCAGCGGCGCGAGTCGCCCTCGACTGTATCCGCAAGATCGAGGTGCTGGACTATGCTGAACTGGGGATGGAGGCGGTTTGGCGGATCGAGGTGCAAAACTTCCCCGCCTTCATCGTCATCGACGACAAGGGCAATGATTTTTTCCAACAACTGAAGCCCTGACCGTGGCGGAGTCTTTACCCATTGACCGCTTGTGGATGACGGCGGCGCGGCCGGTCAAAAGATCGGTGACCATTGCCGGTCACCGCACAAGCATATCTCTGGAGGCCCAGTTTTGGCAGGAGCTTCGGGCTGCGGCAGTAAGGCGCGGTCTAAGTCTTAATCAGATGGTCAGCCAGATTGATGCCGAGCGCAGCGAAGTCGAAGGTGCCGCTAACCTCTCGGCGGTGCTGCGGGTTTTTGTCCTGCGCGAGGTAAAATCGCCGCAGTGATGATCGGGAGGATTTAGATGTTTTGTAGCCCAAACTCACTGCGGGGAATGACAAATAGTCTGAATCAGCTGATGTGTAAATTGCCCTAATTTAAACTCAAAACCATCCCTGCGGTTACATCATCAGCTTCACCAATTCTAAGCGGGTTAGCAAAGACTGTTTTCTTGCCTTTACTGACAGGGGGCAAGGGGTTGATTTCCACGCCTCTGCTCGATGAGGCAGAAATTTTACTGAGCTGCGGGTTTGAATAGTCATTGCCCGGTTGCGGAGCCATAGGACTCGGTCGGTTTAACTCGGCACTTGTTGTAAAATTTCCAAGTTGGGCCGAACTATCCGCAATGGTTACAAGGGGAGTGGTGACGAAGCTTGCGAAACTACCCGATTGATTCGCCTCGATCTTAGGGCTTGATTGAATGGGTACAATCACTTTGTGAGGAATAGATTCATAGGTTTTATTATTTTCTATTTCGGCTGATTTGGATTTCACTTCAATTAGATTAATCGCAAATTCACCGGATTTTACCACACCACCCAAATTAATATTTAGGTTACCGTTCTGAGCCTTAAAATAAGAGGTTGGATCTGTTCTGGGGTCAATTACAACGGGAAGAGAACCCAAATTTGTGCCGTCACCTAACCTAAGCGACCCCTCAAAAACTGCATAATCTAAGCCAGAATTGGTCTTGCCGTTAATCCAAATCAACTGACCAGCGGCTATATGGATGCGGTTGTTTTCGGTGCCCAACAAAGCAATATCGCCATCCGAATTCAGGGTAACCGTACTGGTTAAACCAGCCGCCCGAATCACGGCACCTGCGCCAATTCGGCTTGATGTCTTTGAAGTCAGTTCTATAGAGCCATTGGCCGCAGTGATGGTGCCATTGACGGTTATTGTGTCAGCCGAGACAGTAACCCTTGGCGCGGCAATGGTTCCGTTTAAAACAATTGAACCGCTGCCGAAGCTTGATCCACCAAACTGATTATTCATAAATGGAGTGGTGTCAATTGCGGCAGTTGTGACAAAAATTCCATTGGTCGTGAAGGAGGAACCAGCATGAAATACAATTCCATTGGGGTTGACAAAATAGACAATCCCGTTACTGGTTACCGTCCCCTTAATGGATGATGCCACTTGATCGGTGATGCGATTCAATGTCGCGCTGCTCGCCGATGGTACGATAAACTGCGCAGTTTCGTTGGATTCAAGGTTAAAGTTTGACCATTCAATCACGGCGCGATCGTCAGTCTGGTTGATGGTAACCTGATTAGCAACCAATAGTCCATGATCAATGGACACAGCACCCTGTATCACAGTCCCGCCAGTCGGCAGGGCCATGGCACCCTGGCTGGCCATAATGGCAATAACTGGAGAGACAGTCGCAAGCAGCAGACCAATCATCCGGCGATTTACATTCTGCATTATATTCATTTTATTCCCCTTAAATAAACAGATAAAACTATAGTCTTTACGAAAGATAAACTATCATAACCCATTTATAGCAGCAAAGGATATAAAATCCAAACAAGAATCAAGATAAATTAAAGTTATAAATTCCTATCCCTATTCACCCATGCTACCCCTCCACCCATCACCGAATTTTATTACCCGTAGCGCAAAAATCGGTTAAAATCACCCGATTGGAGAGGCGCAAAAATGCACAGTGATTTGTTTTTAAGTTCAATCGCCGATCTACCGACCAAGCAGGTTTATGGCAAGGTCACGGGGGTGCTTGGCATGATTGCCGAGATTGGCGGGATCGAGAATGTCCTGAGCATCGGCGACCGTATCAGCATCACCGCCCGCAACGACCGTGAAGTCCTGGCCGATGTGATTGGCTTTAGGGGCGCTCAGGCCCTGGTCATGCCACTGGCTTCGCTAGACGGAGTCGGACTCGGCTGCCGCGTCGCCCTGGTCGAGACCAACCCGGTCATCTATCCCGACCCATCCTGGTTGGGGCGAGTCATCGACGGCCTCGGTCGCCCGATTGACGGCAAGGGCCCGCTGGTCAAGGGCAACCAAGCCTATGGGATTCGCAGCTCCCCTCCCCCCGCCCATCAAAGGCAAAGGGTTGGTGGTAAACTCGACCTCGGGGTGCGGGCATTGAACCAATTCTTGACCTGTTGTCAGGGGCAGAGAATGGGGATTTTTGCCGGTTCGGGAATCGGCAAATCGACTCTGTTATCGATGATTGCCCGCTATACTTCGGCCGATGTTTCGGTCATCGGCCTCATCGGCGAGCGCGGGCGAGAGGTGCAGGAATTTATCCACGATGATCTGGGGGCCGAGGGACTCGCCCGCTCGGTGCTGGTGGTCTCGACCTCCGATGAATCGCCCTTGCTGCGACGGCAGGCGGCGCATCTTACTCTGGCAGTGGCGGAATATTTCCGCGACCGCGACCAGCGGGTCCTGTGTCTGATGGATTCGGTCACCCGCTTTGCCATGGCCCAGCGCGAGATCGGCCTATCGGCGGGTGAGCCTCCCGCGTCAAAGGGCTATACCCCGACGGTATTTGCCGAGCTGCCCAAACTGCTGGAGCGGGCTGGGCCGGGGGTTGGCGCCGGTTCGATCACTGGGTTGTTTACCGTGCTGGTCGAGGGCGATGACCATAATGAACCGATCAGCGATGCCGTACGCGGCATTCTCGATGGCCATATTGTGCTGGAACGGTCGGTAGCAGAACGGGGCCGTTATCCGGCGATCAATGTGCTGCGCTCGATCAGTCGCACCCTGCCCGGCTGTAATTCCGATGCCGAGAATCTGGTGCTGATGCGGGCGCGGCAACTGCTCGCCGCCTATGAAGACATGGCCGAGATGATTCGCCTGGGGGCCTATCGCCCAGGCAGCGATCCGCGCACCGACGAGGCGATTAAATTCTACCCGGCCCTGGAGGCTTTTTTGGGTCAGCGCAAGAACGAGCCTGCCCCCCTCGATGCTGGTTACCAGCAACTGGCGGAGGTTTTGGAGATGGGTTGGCCGCCGATTATGCCCGCAGCCGCTGAGGCTCAATCATGAAGACGCTTAAGACCCTGATTCGCGTTCATGAATGGCACCTCGAGGAGAAACGCCGCATTCTGGTCGAGCTCGAGACCAAACGCGAATCGATTCTGGCTCGGCTGGCCAAACTCGAGGCCGAGATCGCCGCCGAGAAGGCCTTTGTCGCCCAGCAGGTTGACGATCAATACCGAATGTCAGCCCTCGACTTTAGCTATTACCACGAGGATGCCAAGGAAAAACGCGCCGATATTCAACTCGAACTCAAGTTCAATGGGGAGGCGATTGCGGCAGCCCAGATTGAGGTGACCGCGGCCTATCAGGAACTTAAAAAATACGAAACCGCCCTGGAACAGCGCGTCAAGCGAGAGGCTCTGATCGCCTCGCAAAAAGAACAGATCCGACTCGACGACATGGCCATCGAAGGATTTCGCCGCCGCAAGGTGGGGGGTTAGAGTATTTGTCACATCGACGGGTCCAGAATATTTGTCATTCCCCGCCGCCGCTTTAGCGGCGAGACGGGGAATCTCGCTTTTTTTAATTTATACTCCGTTCACTGGAGAATTCTAGAAGTTTCAACCCATAATCGTCATTGCCCTCAAGCTGCGATAGCAGCGCAGAGTGGCAATCCAGAGCGGGCATAAGCCAAAAAAAATGAAATCCTTATAATTGAGGGGCTTATGCCCCTCAAACTCCCCGCTGGATTGCCAGCCGCTCAAAGCACGAGCGGCGGCAATAACGAATATGGTAAGTTATTGAATAGTCTGAATTTTTTGAAAATCCAAAAACTTTTCGTTATTAGCGGGGGGCGGATGCCCCCCGAGTTGCTACGCAACTCCCCCCCTCTGGATCG
>JASGCE010000102.1 GCA_030054295.1 Minisyncoccota bacterium | reverse complement strand
CAAAGGGGCGAAAATCAAGCAAGCCTATCTCCCCCTGCTAGGGGGAGACAACAGAAAGTAAAATTTGAATGTTCATTCTTTGAGCCTATTATTTTTAAAAATGCACTGGTTGCTTGTAAGTCTTAGATATGCTACACAAAACCATGAACAATAGCTTTACACATACCATAGCCGTTGATGGCCCGGCGGCTTCGGGCAAGGGAACCATTGCGCGGCGGTTGGCGCAGGAGCTTGGCTATTACCATCTTGATACTGGGTTGCTCTATCGCGCGGTGGGCTGGCTGGCCAAGGATCAGATCGACGATGAGCTCGCCTGTGGCAAGATTGCGGCGGGGCTAGACCCCAGTCAGCTTCGCGACCCGGGATTCGTGTCTAACCTGCCCAGCGAATCGACGGGGGAGCTGGCCTCGAGGGTCTCGGTTTACCCCCAGGTGCGCACGGCATTGTTGGCCTTCCAACGGAAGATTGCGATCCTTTCTCCCGGGGCGGTTTTGGATGGTCGAGACATTGGCACGGTCGTCTGTCCTGATGCCGGCAAGAAGCTGTTTATCACCGCGACCATCGAAATTCGTGCGCAAAGGCGATGGAAACAGTTGATTTCAAGCCAAACTTCGCTTACATATGAACAGGTTTTGCACAGTTTGCAGGGCCGTGACCAACGCGATTCGACCCGTAGTACCGCTCCCCTCAAAAAGGCGGCAGATGCATTGCTGATTGACAGCAGCCATTTGACGATTGACGAGGTCTATGCCCGGGCTATCGGTCACATCCGTTCCTAAACTGCTTTTTTGCCGCTTTGGTAGATTGGCTTTCTTTAACCCTTGACCTGCTGCATCGGTCTGTCCCGCCGGTGCAACCTATGGTTCAGAATATCCATTTGGATGGCCTGAGCCATTAGAACAGGCTTACTGGACTGGAGTTTTTATGGCCCGCATTGCTGCAACCGCTGCTTCTGAAGCAGCCCTCAACCAATCCTTTGTTAGTACGGAGAATTTCGCTGCCCTGCTCGACGAGACCATGGGGAGCGGAGACGGACTCGAAGGCACTGTCATCAAGGGTACCGTCGTTGCCATTGATAATGATCACGCCATCATTGATGTTGGCTTAAAGTCTGAAGGGCGGATTCCGCTGTCAGAATTCGCCTCCCCTGGACAGGCCGCCGAACTCAAGGTTGGCGACAGGGTTGAGGTTTTTCTCGAACGGATGGAAGATAAGCATGGCGAGGCCCAGATCAGCCGCGAAAAGGCGCGCCGCGAAGAATCCTGGAATGTGCTAGAGAAGGCCTTTGAGGCTACAGAACGAGTGACTGGCATTATCTTCGGTCGGGTCAAGGGTGGATTTACGGTTGACCTGTCGGGGGCTGTGGCCTTTTTGCCCGGCAGTCAGGTCGATATCCGGCCGGTGCGCGACATTACCGCCCTGCTCAACACCAGTCAGGAGTTCCAGATTCTCAAGATGGATCGTCGCCGCGGCAATATCGTTGTTTCGCGCCGTTCGGTTCTTGAAGAAAGCCGCGCCGAGGCTCGCAGCGAACTGGTCTCAGCCCTCAAGGAGGGTCAGATTCTTCAAGGTGTGGTCAAGAATATTACCGACTATGGTGCCTTTGTCGATCTGGGTGGGGTAGATGGGCTGTTGCATGTCACCGACATTGCTTGGCGGCGCATCAACCATCCGGCCGAGGCCTTGACCATTGGTCAGTCGGTCACGGTGCAGGTGATTCGCTTCAATTCCGATACCCAGCGCATCAGCCTGGGGATGAAACAGCTCGAGTCCGATCCGTGGGAGGGTGTGGAGGCAAAATATCCGCCCAACAGCCGCTATACTGGCCGGATTACCAATATTACCGACTATGGTGCCTTTGTCGAACTGGAGCCGGGGATTGAAGGCCTCGTCCATGTTTCGGAGATGAGCTGGACCAAAAAGAATGCCCATCCCAGCAAGATCGTCTCGACCAGCCAAGAGGTCGAGGTCATGGTGTTGGATGTCGATTCCAACAAGCGGCGGATCAGCCTGGGTCTCAAGCAATGTATGGATAATCCGTGGGATGGCTTTACCGATCGTCATCCGATTGGCTCGACCATTGAGGGGGAGATTCGCAATATTACTGAATTCGGTCTCTTTATTGGCCTGTCGGGCGATATTGACGGTATGGTTCATCTATCTGACCTCGATTGGAATCTTTCTGGCGAGGAGGCTATTGCCAAATACAAAAAAGGCGATATTCTTAAGGCTAAGGTTCTGGATGTTGACAGTGCCAAGGAACGGATCAGTCTTGGCGTCAAGCAGCTCGAGGCCGACCCGTTTGAATCGGCCAGCTCGACCATCAAGCGCGGCGATGTGGTAACCGGTACCGTGACGGCGGTCGAGGACGGCGGTATTGCCGTCGATTTGGGCGAGGCTGGCAGTGGCTATATTCGCCGTGCTGAACTGGCCCGTGATCGTGACGAGCAGAGAACCGAAAGATTTACGGTTGGCGACAAGGTCGAGGCCAAGATTACCGCGATTGATCGTGGCACAAGGCGGATTCAGTTGTCGATTAAGGCTCGTGAGGTCGAGGACGATAAGAAGGCGATTGCTGACTATGGTTCCAGTGATTCGGGGGCCAGCCTCGGCGATATTCTGGGCGCGGCGATGCGCGCAAAGGGTGACAAGACCGAGGCCTGATCTGGGCTGAGGGAGATTATGCAGCCCCCTGTCATGGTGTATGGATTGACGACTGTGGCAGGGGGTGAGAGTGGCGTTGATCAACAAGGTCGATGATAGACTATTAACCTGTTAGACGAGGTTGGGATGACAAAATCTGAATTAATCCTGAGACTTGCCGAAAAAACGCCGCATCTTTATCACCGTGACATCGAACGGATTGTCAATACGGTTTTTGACAATATCAGTGATGCCTTGGAGAATGGCAATCGTGTTGAGCTGCGTGGTTTTGGTGCCTTTTCGGTAAAGAAGCGAGACTCTCGTATTGGTCGCAATCCGCGAACTGGGGCTTCGGTCAAGGTCGATTCCAAGACTGTGCCTTTTTTCAAAACTGGGAATCAGTTAAGAGACAAGCTCAATCAAGAGCCGATTGTGCCAACTGGAGCTAAGGCCAATGGGGCTAAGGCGGCGGCGAAGAAGCCAGTGGCCAAGGCTGCGGCCAAGACCAGCAAGGCGGCATCCAAATAGCGTTAGGACTCGACCTGAGGTGGGAATGTTTAGCACAGAGAACTTTCGCATTGGTGGGGTTATAAGGCTGGCGATTTTGGCGGTGATGGTGGTTGTGGTATCGCTATTTACCTTTGCCAATCGTCATTGGGTTCGGGTTGATGGCTGGCCTTTGGATTTCGAGATCACGGCCCCGATGGCGGTTGTGGTTTTGCTGTCGGTATTTTTTGGTTTGGTCTTGGGGAGTCTTTTGATGTCGGAGCCGATTATAAAATATCGGCTCCGCGCCAAGCGGGCGGAGCGGCGGGCTACGGCTTTGGAATATCAGATGGCGCAGAGTTCCGGGACGGCGGAGCCCGATACTGGCCGCACGGGCAAGAAATAGTTTTGGTTCTGGTGAATCTATTGAATTGTTATTACCCGCCGCCCCGTCGGCGAATGCCGACATTCTTCATCGAAGTAGCGAGACGGGTAATGACAATAAAAGGGATAGCATTATTCGGATGCAAGGCTATGCCTTGCGCAGGGGATTTTTAAGGGGATGCAATCCCCTTAAAGGCGAAGCCAACCCGCCGAGGTGAGCGGTCGGCGCAGTCTGACATTCCAAAGCTGCCCCTCCCAAAAATCGACGATAGAAAATGGTCTTCGCGGGGCAGTTTGGGTCGGACAAGCCGAGCCCGAACCGATGGCGTTGGCGTTGGCTTTGGATTCAAGTAACAGCGCGTTCTTATGAATTATTTACCCTTACTCGCCTTTTTGCTCACTGCGTTCGCAAGCGAGCAAGGATAAATAATTCATGGGGAGTAACAGAACGCGCTAGATACTCATCTTATAAAAACATTGCGCGGGAGTCTTACTTGTCTGCGACGCTTCAAATTGTAACAACTGTCTGTGACTCCCTAACTTGGGCTTCGCCCATTGGCTTGCAGCCAAACCGCTTTTTCTTTTTCTTTTTGTAGACAAGCATCCCCTAACTACACCCCGTGGTGTCGCCGCAGGTGTTGCAGCGCATACAGGTACCACTCCGCACCAGCGTAAAGTTACCACAGCTGTTACACGAATCCCCCTCGTAGCCCTGAATCCGCGCCATCTGCCGAGCATCCAAAACCTGCCCCTCCCCCACACCACTCGCAGCCTCTCGTCGCTTAAAACCCTGAGCCACCCGCTCCATAGTCTCGACCGCATCCGGCGACAGATCTGGCAAACTCTCCCGCGTTTGACCCTTGCCAATCGTATCCGGGTTGTTATCATCCTTGGTCACATGACTAAGATCATCCCGACCCAAATAGTTGATCGCCAATTCCCTAAAGATATAATCGAGAATCGAAGTCGCCATCTTAATCGAATCATTGCCAACAACCATCCCCGCCGGCTCGAACCGCGTAAAGACAAAGGCATGGACAAACTCCTTGAGCGGCACGCCATATTGCAGCCCCAGCGATATGGCAATCGCAAAACTATTCATCAAACTGCGGAAAGACGAACCCTCCTTATGCATATCAATGAAGATCTCAGCCAATTCACCATTGTCATATTCTCCGGTGCGAATATAGATCTTATGGTCGCCAACCGAAGCCTTCTGAGTATAGCCCTTGCGCCGCGGCGGCAGGTTCAACCGCTCGCCCCGCTCGAGGGCAGCAGCATTGGCCTGTTTGACCAACTTCTCAGCCATCATGGCCGCCACCCTGACGGCCTTCTCCCCATTGGGAGCAGCAGACAGACTGGTCGCCAACTCATCAATATCCGCCTCGGGATCGTCGATCATCAAGGCCGCCAGCGGCTGCGATAACTTAGACCCATCGCGATACAGAGCATTGGCCTTAAGACCCAATTGCCACGACAGCAGATAGGCCTCCCCACAGTCCTCAATCGAGGCCAGATTAGGCATGTTGATGGTCTTGGAAATAGCCCCCGAAATAAAACCCTGAGCAGCGGCCATCATCCGAATATGGGCCTCCACCGACAGGAACCGCACCCCAGTGCGACCACAGGGGCTGGCACAGTCAAAAACATGAAGATCAGAGGCCTTCAAGCCCGGGGCACCCTCGAGGGTCATGGTGCCACAGCAATAGCGATTGGCCGCCTCGATCTCGGCGACACTAAATCCAAGAGCCGACAAAAGGTCAAAATCAGGCCTCTCCAGTTCAGTCGCGGCAATGGCCAACCGCTCTTGACAAAAATCTGCCCCCAGACTGTGGGCATTAAAGACAAAGCGAATGTCAAAGGCCGCCGCCAGCTTCTGTTCGATCTGTTCCAGCTTCGCCGCCGTAAAACCAAGCCGCGTCAAACTGTCATGGTTGATAAAGGGAGCCAGCTTAAGACTGGCGCGACCAACCGTATAATCGATGATCTCCTCGATCACCGTCTGGCCATAGCCAAGTTTCTGCAAGGCCTCTGGGACACAGCGGTTGATGATCTTAAAATGACCCCCCCCAGCCAGCTGCTTGTACTTGACCAGAGCAAAGTCCGGTTCAATCCCGGTCGTGTCGCAATCCATCACCAGTCCTATGGTTCCGGTCGGGGCAATCACCGTCACCTGAGCATTGCGATAGCCATGGCGCTCCCCGAGCGACAGGGCCTCGTCCCATACTCGCGTCACCGCCGCAGCCATCGCTGGGTCGGGCAGGTTGGCGCGGTCAAGAGCCACGGGCGGCACCGACAGGCCTTCATAACCCGAAGTCTGACCCTGAGCCGCCAAACGATGGTTGCGAATAACCCGCAGCATCGGCTCACGATTGTCGGCAAAACCAGCAAAGGCCCCCAGAGATTCGGCCATCTCGGCCGAGGTGCGATAGGCAACCCCCGACATCAGGGCCGAGATTCCTCCACAGAGGGCGCGGCCAACCACCGAATCATAGGCCATCCCCGAAGCCATGAGCAGCCCACCAATATTGGCAAATCCCAAGCCCAGAGTGCGATAGCGCCAACTGCGTTTGGCAATCTCCTCCGACGGGAACTGGGCCATGGTCACGGCAATCTCGAGTACCACCGTCCACAGCCGCACCGCCGACTCAAAGCCTTGCAGGTCAAAACTGCCATCGGCCCGTCGGAAAGCCAGCAGATTGAGCGAGGCCAGATTACAGGCCGTATCGTCCAAAAACATATATTCAGAACAGGGATTCGAAGCCTCGATCCGACCGGAATTGGGACAGGTGTGCCATTCATTAATCGTCGTATCAAACTGAATTCCCGGATCCGCACAGACCCAAGCAGCATAGGAGATCTGCTGCCACAGTTCCCGCGCTGGCAGGGTCTTGGTAACCAGCGGATTGCCTTTACTGTCCTTGGCAACGCGGGCGCGCAATTGCCAATCCTGGTCATTTTTGACCGCCGCCAAGAAGCCATTGGTGACCCGCACCGTATTGTTGGAATTCTGTCCGGCTACCGTCAAATAGGCTTCGGAATCCCAATTGGTATTATAGGTGATAAAATCGATCCTGGGCGGAGTCTTGCCGACCGTCGCGCCGGCATAGACCGCCGGATTGACCATCATCAGGCTTCGTTGAATTAAATTCTCTGGCACCGCCGAGGCCCGAGCGGCCTTGATCGCCTGCCGCAGCTGCGGATTGGTTTTGGGGTCGGCCGGATTGGCGAGGCCAAGGCCGCCATCGGTCGCCGCCGCCGTCACCGCCGCCAGATGTTTTTTGATCATCAGCGAACCGGTGACCAGGGCGGCAACCTTCTGTTCTTCGATCACTTTCCAGTTGATAAAGGCTTCGATATCGGGGTGATCGACATCGACCACCACCATCTTGGCGGCGCGGCGCGTTGTTCCGCCCGACTTGATGGCACCGGCGGCGCGGTCGCCGATACGCAGGAAACTCATGAGGCCTGATGACTTGCCGCCGCCTGAGAGTTTCTCGTTCTCTCCGCGCAGCCGCGAGAAATTCGTTCCGGTGCCAGAGCCATATTTGAACAGCCGGGCTTCGCGCACCCACAGGTCCATGATTCCGCCCTCGCCCACCAGATCATCGGCGACGCTTTGGATAAAACAGGCGTGGGGTTGTGGCCTTTCGTAGGCCGAGGTCGATAACTGCACCTGCCCAGACCTGTCATCGGCATAGTAATGACCCTGGGCCGGGCCATCGATACCATAGGCCCAGTGCAGGCCGGTATTGAACCATTGCGGCGAATTGGGCGCGGCCATCTGGCGCGCCAGCATCAAACAGATCTCGTTATAGAAGACTCGGGCATCGGCTTCGGAGTCAAAATGCCCGGCCTTCCAGCCCCAATAGGTCCAGGTGCCAGCCAGCCGATGGAAAACCTGCCGTGAATCGGTCTCCCCGCCAAATTGTTTTTTGGCCGGGAGTGCGGCCAGGGCATCGCGGTCGGCGACGCTGCGGCACAGCCAGTTGGGAAGGCCCGGTTCGGGGACGGTTTTGAGTTTGGCGGGTACTCCGGCCTTGCGGAAATATTTTTGGGCTATGACATCGGCTGCCACCTGGCTCCAGGATTCGGGAACCAGAACATTGTCGAGGGCAAAGACGATCGAGCCGTCGGGGTTGCGAATCTCGGACCGGGTTGACTTAAAAACGACGGTCGCAAAGGGGTCTGCGCCGTTGGATGCGTAATATGAACTGAATTTCATTTTTCCCGTCGCCTATACTGCCATTGAGAGGATGGAGATGGTTGAATTTTATTGAATTTGCCCTGTGGCGAGACCAGAATTTAAACCATCGATTCTGTATCTTCGCACTTCTTTAAACATACTATGGGTAGTCGTTCCTGCTGTCAATAACTACAATTTGTTGATTGGAGAGTCTAAACCTATGGTAATGTTTAATCGAAACTGCACTGAAATTACACCAGTAATTTTGCCTCCAACTCATTTGTGATTCGATAATTCAAAATTCATTTACTGTGAATCAAAGCGACTCAAGGGGTGCAGAGTTTGGGGTAAAATGGTTAATCTGACGATTAACGATTAAGCAAAATGGGTTAGGCTTCATGTCTATAACTGAATTTTGATATAGGGTGCGACAAATTGTCGCAGGTTAAGATATGGTTGACTTGTCATGGAGTCTAAAGATTAAACAATGATCGGATGCAAGGCGGAGCCTTGCTGGATTTTTAAGGCGAAGCCTTAAATGGGTC
>JASGCE010000318.1 GCA_030054295.1 Minisyncoccota bacterium | reverse complement strand
AGAAACTCTTGGTGAGACGAAGTCGAACCTTAGAGTTTCTTGGAGGGGTTGCATTATAGATATCGATTTTTTCAGGGTTTCCTTTAGAAGGAGGTAAAGTGATGGAAATAATCATATATTTTTCCACTAACCCAGGAGATTCCCTTGTTTAAACTGCTTGAAACCTGTCACAGGTTTAAAACAAAGCTGGTCACGGTTTTTAAACTCCGGCTGTTGGTGCTGTTTGGGCTGGGCGGACTCGCCTGTTTGGCCTTGCCGCCGGTAGGTTTTTTTCCGATTCTCTGGCTTGTTTTTCCGGCTGCTCTGTGGATTTTCGAGAAAGAACCAAACCGTCATCGGGTTTTTTGGCTCGGGTGGTTTTTTGGCCTCGGCTATTTTGTTTTTGGACTTTACTGGATTACCAATGCCGTGCTGGTAGGTGGGGCTGACTATCTGTGGGCGATCCCCTTTGCTCTTTTGGGACTGCCGGCCTTTTTGGCCTTTTTTATCGGCGCGGTAGTTTTGGCCTGGCATTGGTTTGATTTAAGGGGCTGGCAAGGGGTTTTGGTTTTTGCGATTTTTTGGACCTTGGCGGAATATGTCCGCGGTCATGTTCTAAGCGGTTTGCCGTGGAATTTGATCGCCTATAGTATCGACCCGAGTGATGCTCTGCGGCAGGGGGCATCGGTGGTTGGGGCCTATGGAGTCTCCCTCGCCGTGGTTACCCTATTTGCCATGCCCCTTGTTTTGCTCGGTGATAGAAGGAGCCGCGCCGGGTTTGTGGCACT
This sequence comes from Minisyncoccota bacterium, assembly GCA_030054295.1. Taxonomy (GTDB): domain Bacteria; phylum Pseudomonadota; class Alphaproteobacteria; order Elsterales; family Elsteraceae; genus JASGCE01. The sequence continues at coordinate 954 of JASGCE010000318.1, read as the reverse complement.
GGGTTCGGTTTTGATTTTTGGTCTGGTTTGGTGGGGCCTTGGTTCATACCGTTTGGCCATTGCCCCGAGTTTGGAGGCCAAATCAGAACAGATTACCAGACTCCGTCTGGTGCAACCCAATGTTACCCAGACCATGGGCTATGATTCGCAGCGGATTGTCGAGATCATAAACAAACTGGCGAGCCTCAGTTTTACCGAGCTCGACCCGACAACCTCGGCCATCATCTGGCCCGAAGGGGCGACCGAATCGCTTTTTGAACGCCAAGCACAGCTGCGCCAATCCATCAGTCAAGCCCTGCCCGAAGGTACAAAACTGATTACCGGAACCCCAAGAGCAACCATTGTCAGCAAACTGAGCGCATTTGTCGCACTTAATCAAAGATTAGAAAGCAACGCAATTGATACAGTTTCCGAAGAATGGCGATATTCCAATGGCTTAGTTGTATTTAATCACCTAAACCAAATCATCGCCAGCTATGATAAATATCATTTAGTGCCATTCGGGGAATATATACCCTTGTCGAACTATATACCGCTTAAAAAGCTGGTGCAGTTTCCGGCTGACTTCACTTCTGGCCCGGGCCCGCGGCTTATTTCGGTGAAGGGGTTGCCTGAATTTATCCCGATGATCTGCTACGAGGGGATCTTCCCTGCGGCCAATTTTGCTATCGATCAAACTGGCGGAAAACAGCCATTTTGGTTGCTCAGTATCAGCAATGATGGCTGGTTTGGCACCAGTTCTGGGCCCTATCAACACCTCACTCAAACCAAATGGCGGGGGGTGGAGGAGGGGCTGCCGATGGTGCGGGTTGCCAATTCTGGCATCAGTGCGGTCAGCGATTCCTTCGGTCGAATTTTGGTTGCTAGCCGCCTTAACAATACGGCAGTTATAGATGTAGTACTTCCGAATAGCTTGCAGTATCAAACAATTTATGCCAAATATCTTGATAGGTT
>JASGCE010000317.1 GCA_030054295.1 Minisyncoccota bacterium | reverse complement strand
AGGGGGGAATAGTCGAACTTGGCAGCTTGCTGCCTAGTGAGACTAAGGGGGGTTGACTGACTGTTTTTATAACATGCCTTTTTCAGACCTTCCTGTGGAAGGGGAGGTAAAGTAAAATATTTCCCTTGCCATCTCTCGGAAGGGCTTCGCCTTGCATCCACTCTTTCATCAAAGTCTGAAAAAATTAAAAAAATCTGCTCCAATCATCCTAATCCAACTATACTAACCGATAATCCAATAACCAATTCAGGGCAGCAAAATGACAAACCAATACCGCACCGAAGAAGATAGCCTCGGAACCATGCAACTCCCCGCCGATTGTCTATGGGGAATCCACAGCCAACGCGCGATCGAGAATTTCCCAATTTCAGGCATCCCCCTCTCCCACTTCCCCGAGTTTGTTCGCTCCCTCGCCTGGGTCAAAAAGGCCGCCGCCCGCGCCAACCTCGCCCTCGGGGTATTAGAATCCGACAAGGCCAAAACCATCTGCGCCGTCTGCGACGAAATCATCGCCGGCAAACACCACGATAACTTTAAAGTCGATATGATTCAGGGCGGAGCCGGAACCTCAACCAACATGAATGCCAACGAAGTCATCGCCAATCTCGGCCTCATCCAAATGGGCAAAAAACCCGGCGAGTACCAGTTCCTCCACCCCAATGACGATGTGAACTGTTCCCAATCAACCAACGATGTCTATCCAACCGCCATGCGCCTGGCCATCGTCAGCCAATGCGAACCCCTGCAATCGGCCCAGGTGCGACTCTCCAAAGCCTTTAAAGAGCGAGCCCGCGCCTTCGCTACCGTCAAGAAAATCGGCCGCACCCAATTGCAAGACGCAGTCCCCATGACCCTCGGCCAAGAGTTCGGAGGCTTCGCCGCAACCATAGATGAAGATGTCGAGATCATCGAAAGACTGTCGCAACTGCTGCTCGAGGTCAATCTGGGCGGCACCGCCATCGGCACCATGGTCAATACCCCCGATGGCTATGCCGAACTGGCCGTCGCCGAACTGTCAGAAGTCTCGGGCTTCCGCATTAAACTGGCGATTAACCTCATCGAGGCCTCGTCGGATGCTGGTGCCTATGTCACCTTCTCCAGCGTGCTGAAACGAATCGCGGTAAAACTGTCCAAGATCTGCAACGACCTGAGACTCTTGTCTTCCGGCCCCCGTTCGGGATTTAACGAGATTCGCCTGCCCGCCATGCAAGCCGGGTCCTCGATCATGCCGGGTAAAATCAACCCAGTAATCCCCGAGGTCGTCAATCAAGTCGCCTTCCAAGTCATCGGCAATGATCTTACCGTCACCATGGCGGCTGAGGCTGGGCAACTCCAGCTCAATGCCATGGAACCCATCATTATCCTGAATGTCCTCCAGTCAATCCGGATTCTGATGCAGGCCATGGACACCCTGGCCGAGCGGTGCATCAAGGGGATCGAGGCCAATGTCTCCCAATGCGAAGGGGCTCTCGAAAATAGTCTGGTTCTCGCAACCATGCTGGTTCCCCATATTGGCTACGAGAAGGCAGCCAAGGTCGCCAAAACCGCCCTGACCAAAAACCAATCGGTCATAGATACGGCGGTCGAACTTGGCATAGGCAGCCGCGAGGAGATTCTCGGCATGATCAGCAATTAACCGATTGATATACTGCGTTCACTTGAGAATTCAAAATTTTGTTTTGATTTCAATAACTATCCACATTCGTCATTGCGAGGCAAATCGCCGCGC
>JASGCE010000101.1 GCA_030054295.1 Minisyncoccota bacterium | reverse complement strand
GCGCGACGACGCTCAGAGTGACAACGAAAGTGAGTTTTTCAGACCTCCCTTTAGGGAGCGGGGGATAGCAAGTCTTAGCAAGTGCTTACGAGCGTTAGACTTGCTTGGGGGGTAGGCCATAATTCTGTTAAAATATCAAAGACATACCCCCCAAGTCGTTCTAAGATTTTCGCTGCGCTTTGCTTGCTCAAATCAAAGAACGACTATCCCCCGCTTTCGCACGCGAAAGGGGGGACAAACCGCTTTTTCATTTATTTCATTTTTTCTTCATACTCCCCTTCTTCCCCTCCCTAAACCTGGCCGCCCAGCCGGGTCGCAGAGTCAAACCAGCCCGAGTAACCGCAAGGGCATCCGCATCAACCGCCGCCGTAATCACACTCCCGGCACCAATAATCGCCCCAGCCCCAACCCGCAGCGGGGCAACCAAAGAACTGTTCGAACCAATAAAGGCCCCCGCCCCAATCTCCGTCCGATATTTATCAAAACCATCATAGTTACAGGTAATGGTGCCCGCGCCAATATTGGCCCCCTCCCCCACCGTCGTATCCCCAATATAGGACAGATGATTGGCCTTTGCCCCCGCACCCAAATCACTGTTCTTTAATTCGACAAAATTGCCAACATGGGCCGCCGCCCCAATCCTCGTCCCTGGCCGTAGTCGCGCATAGGGGCCAATGATCGCCCCCTCCGCCACCACCGCCCCCTCGAGATGACTAAAGCTGCGAATATGAACCCCGCGAGCCAGCCTGACCCCGCGACCAAAAACCACAAAGGGCTCAACAATCACATCCTCAGCAAACTCGGTGTCAAAAGACAGAGTCACAGTTTCAGGCTGGCGCAGAGTCACCCCCGCCAGCATCGCCGCCTCCCGCAATCTCTGCTGCGCCAAGGCCTCGACCCGCGCCAGATCAAGACGGTTATTGACCCCCAGCATCTCAGCCTCGGCACAGTGGGCTACCCCCACCGCCAAACCATCCTGCCGCGCCAGCTTGATACAGTCGGTCAGATAATATTCACCCTGAGCATTGTTCGGCTGCAACCGCTGCAACCAAGCGGGCAAATATTCCGCCGCAAATCCATAGGCCCCAGCATTACAGAGTCCTATCGCCTGCTCCGCCTCTGTCGCATCCTTCTGTTCGACAATCCGCTCCAAACGATTTTGATCATCCAGCACCAACCGGCCATAGCCCTGCGGCTGGTCGGTCGTGAATCCCGCCACCGCAATGGCCAGTCCATCGCGCTCCAAGGGTTCAATCAAGCGAGCAATGGTCGAGGGCCTGATCAAGGGAACATCACCCGCCAGAACCACCACCGCGCCAGGGTGACCCGCCAGCAAGGGAATCGCTTGGCGCAAAGCATCACCGGTGCCCTGTCGGTTATGCTGCACCACCGTCTCGACTTCAGACGGAATCGCGGCCTTGGGAAACTCTGGTCCCAGCACCAAAATGATCCGCCCGACTCCAACCGCGCGAACCTCCGCCACCACTGCGGCCAGCATCGACTGCCCAGCCACCTCGTGCAGCACCTTGGGTCTTTCGGACTTCATTCTTTTGCCTAGTCCCGCAGCCAGGATGACGGCAGTGGTTGATTTTTGGTTTTTGGTCACGGCTTCCTCTTTACTTGACGGTTACTAATCAGTACTCATAGTCTGTTAACATTTTTATGGGTGGTTATGGTGTTTTTGATTCAGCGGCTTAAAAATGGCATAGTCTTGAAAAGCTGCCAACTGCTCTTTGCATCCCGCCCTGTCACCCGATCCATCGTGACCATCGGATTGTCGCTTGGGCTTTGGCTGCTGCTGACCCTGGCCCCGGTTTTGGCGGTGGAACTGGCCGATGCTGACACGCTGTTTCCGCGCGGCTTTAAACGCACGGCCCCGAGCCAAGATCCAAACCCCCGCGAAGCCGATGACAGCCAACCCCTGCTGGTCACAGCCGATGAATTGATCGCCAGCCAAGACGGTAACATTATTACCGCCCGCGGAGGAGTCAAGATCGTCCAGGGCAGTCGCAGCCTGACCGCCGATCAGATTGTCTATGACAAGATCAAGGATACGGTAATTGCCAAATCCTTCCCCCCCAATCGTGTGACCTTTAACCTTGCTTCGGGCGACACCATCTATGGCACCGAGATTGTCACCAACAGCGACCTTAAAAACGCTATTATTCAAGGCTTTAGACTCTTGATGGCGGATAATTCGCGCGCTGCTGCCAGCACCGCCATCCACACCGAAACCGAGGCTGTAAACTCAACCGAACTAAGGCGATTTGTCTTCTCCCCCTGCGCCCTCTGTGCCGAGGACCCGACCCGCCCGCCAACCTGGCAGCTGGTCGCCGAACGAGGAAGGCAGGACAGCCAAACCCACGACATAATCTATCGCAATATTCGACTCGAGATTAAGGGCTTACCGATCTTTTGGCTGCCCTATCTGTCCCATCCCGACTGGACGGTTAAAAGAAGATCGGGAGTCCTGCCGCCAAGGGTCGGGGTCGGCAGTACCCTGGGGACGGTGGTTAAAACACCCTATTTTATCGTCCTCGACGACCAGAGCGACATGACCGTCGAACCCGATATCTATAGCAACTATGGCTATGGTTTTGGTCTGGAATATCGCCGGGTTTTCGCTGCCGGCAATCTGCGTTTTGCAGGCTCCATGGTTGAACTCAATCCCTCCTGGTTGCTCAACCCGGATGTTAAATATCCCAAGGAACAGTACAATTTTTATGCCGGTGGCAATCTGGCGATTAATGAGCAATGGCGGGCGAGTTTTAACCTCGACCGCGTCAGTAATGTTTCCTATTTTACCCAGTTCCAGCCCGATGCTATCTTCAGGAACTCCCATTATAATCAAGCCTCTAACCATCTGGTCAGCGATATAACCTTCGAACGATTTGACCACCGCGACTATAATCAATTTTCCATCTACCGCTTCCAACCCAATAATGATGTGGTTTCACCTCCGGTCGTTCCCTTTATTGCGCCCTATCTTGTTGATAGTCGTTATTTTGGGCTTGATCCGACCTATGGCAGTCTGGGGATGAATTCCAGCCTGATGAATTTGAAACGATTGGTTGGCATCGATACCACTCGATTCTCTAATGAACTTGTCTATAAATATCAAATCATTAGCGATATTGGTTTGGAAACCATCGTCTCTTCATCGATCCACAACGACTATTACCTGATTAGCAATCCAAAACCAACCACTGCCACTTCCCCGAGCCAGGCCAATAGTGTCGTGCCGATTGACCTCATCGATGATAATCGATTCAATCAGAGAATTTACCGCGGATTTCCGATTGCGGGAATAAAATTTAACTATCCATTAGCGGCGGCGGGCAGTAGCCTCTCCATGACTCCATCGGTGCAGTTTGTCGCCTCTCCGCGGGGCCTGAATCCCGATGCCATTCCCAATAATGATAGCCAGAGTTTTGACCTTAACGAGGTCAATCTGTTTGAACTCAATCGCTTTGCTGGTAATGATCGGGTCTCATCGGGGTCGCGGGTGGACTATGCCTATCGTCTCGAGGCCGGGTTTAAAAATGGCATTGGCTTGGGTGGGTTTGTCGGGCAAAGCTATCGATTCGATGATGATTTTTTATATCCGGTGGGTTCGGGGCCGGATCGACAGCTATCTGATCTTTTGAGCAAAATCTCTTTTAACTATTTGAGCAATATCAGACTGAGTTATTCTCTTCGTTTGGATAATAAATATTTTGAGCCTTCGCGGCAGGAACTGTCGGCGACACTGGCCAGTAAACCGATGGTCTTCAGTGCCTCCTATATCGAGAATAACCCGCGAATTCATAGTGAAGCCGAGAGTCTAGCCTCGGAGAAGGACGGTTTTATGACTCCTCTCAGTCGGTCATTGAACCTGTCAACCCGCTTCTTTATTTACGATGACTGGCAGGGATTTGGTCACTGGAATCGCGATCTGGTACATCCAAATATTGCCACCTATGGGGGGGGGATTCGTTTCCGCGACGATTGTTTTGGCTATCAAATTTCGGCCGAGCGCAACACCTATAGCTATGGTCTGGTTCGCCCCAGCACTACCATTATGTTTACGGTTGGTTTTAAGTATTTGGGCGATTGGGACTATGCCAGTTCTGGGTTTTAGAGGATTTTGGGGATAAATAATTGAAAATTAACAAAAAGAAAAAGAAAAGCGGTTTGGCTGCAAGCCAATGGGCGAAGCCCAAGTTTGGGAGTCACAGACCGTTCTACAATTTGAAGCGCCGCAGGCATTTCCCCGCCCGACACGATCATAAAATTTATAGAATGCTTAACAGCGCGTTCTTTTACTCCCATGAATTATTTATCCTTGCGAGCCTGCGAACAAAGTGAGCAAAAAGGCGAGTAAGGGTAAATAATTCATAAGAACGCGCTTTAACAAACCAACCAACGCCATCGGTTCGGGCTCGGCTTGCAAAACGCGAACTGCCCCGCATAGTCCGTTTTATGTCGTTAAATTTTTACAGGGGCAGCTTCACAAGTTTTGCGCGCCGACCACTCACCGATTGGCGGGCTTATGCTGGGCTTCGCCCAGACCCATTTAAGGCTTCGCCTTAAAAATCCAGCAAGGCTCCGCCTTGCATCCGATGTTGGTTTTGTAAATGGTTTAAACCTTCCAAAACCCCTCATCGCGTTGCTTTAGGAAACCCTAAAAAACTCACTTTTTGTCACTCTGAGCGTCGTCGCGCTTGCCTTTGCGAATGCAAAGGCTTTAGCAAGACAAGCGAAGAGTCCAGAAAACTAAGTAATTACAATGAGTTAATCTTTTCTGGATTCTTCACTAAGAACAGTTTGCCGAGCTAAAGCTCGGACTGTTCTAAGTTCAGAATGACAAATTTTGTGTTTTTCAGGGTTTCCTTTAGCAAGGCGAACCAGCGGGGGAGTCGAACGAAGTGAGACGGGGGCGTCAGCCCCCCCTCGTTATAAATCCTATCCAATCTTCATCCAAACCTCCCTACCCTCTCCCCCTTGGTTCCTCCTCGAACAGTTCGGCAATATTGGCCATCAAGGCCCCGCCCAGCTGTTCAGCGTCCGACAGAGTCACTGCCCTTTGGTAATAACGGGTGACATCGTGACCTATGCCAATGGCCAACAGTTCCACCGCGGATCGCTTTTGAATCATGGCAATCGAATCGCGCAGATGCCGTTCGAGATAGCTGCTGGGATTGACCGACAGGGTCGAATCATCAACCGGCGCACCATCCGATATGACCAACAGAATCTTACGATTCTCGGGTCGATGAACCAGCCGATCATAGGCCCACAGCAGAGCCTCGCCATCGATATTCTCCTTGAGCAACCCCTCCCGCAACATGAGGCCAAGCCCGACCTTAGCCCGCCGCCACGGGGCATCGGCCGATTTATAGACTATATGCCGCAGTTCATTGAGCCGCCCAGGATTGCTCGGCTGTTTATTGGCCGCCAGCCATTTTTCGCGCGCCTTGCCACCCTTCCAGGCGCGAGTCGTAAAGCCGAGAATCTCGACCTTGACCGCGCACCGTTCCAAGGTTCGCGCCAAAATATCAGCCGACATGGCGGCAATCGAGATCGGCTTACCGCGCATCGAACCCGAATTATCGATGAGCAATGTGACCACCGTGTCGCGGAACTCCATTTCCTTCTCTCGCTTGTAAGACAGGGCATAGCCGGGCTGGGTAATGACCCGAGTCAGCCGCGCCGAATCGAGCAGGCCTTCTTCAAGATCAAATTCCCACGATCTCTGTTGATGGGCCAGCAGCCGTCTTTGCAGACGATTGGCCAGGCGACTGATCACCGACTGCATCGGTTTAAGCTGATCATCGAGCAGTTTGCGCAGCCGCTCTAACTCTTCCAAATCGGCCATGTCGGTGGGGATCACCACCTCGTCAAATTCAGTGGTATAGATATGATAGTCCTTGGCCCCGGCTGGCACGCCGTCAAGCGACAGGTCAAAGGGCGGTGGAGCCTCATCGACCTCGGAACTGTCGGCCTGGTCTTCGCTGTCTTCCGATTCGGAATCTTCGGAGTCGTCGGAGTCGGCGACCTCGTCGCTGTCCTCGTAATTCTCGTCGGATTCGGCGGGTGGTTCGTCCTCGGCGTTTGAATCCTGGGCACTGGATTCGGTTTCGTCGGTCTCGGACGATTCCTCCTCCCCTTGGTTTTGGTTGTCAAACTGGCTGGGTTCCTCCACCGATTCCAGGTTGAGCTGCACCAATATCTTGCGCACCTGTTGGCCAAACTGTTCCTGATCGGCGATTGCCCCGACCAGGGCGGACAGGGTGGCGGCAGGCAGTCGTTCGCTCAACCAGGGTTGCCAGAGCTTGAGCAGGGCCTGGCCACTGTCGGGGGTTGCCACCCCGGTCACGGCCTCGCGGATAAAATAGCGCAGGCCGTCGCTGAGACTCTCCTCGGTTCGTTCGGGCAGGCGGTCGAAGCCGCGGCGGTGACTCTGTTCCCCCAGCACCGCCGAGATATTGGGCGCGATCCCGGGCATGGTGGCGAGGCCAAGGGCTTCGCACCGCACCTCCTCCAGCGCATTGGCGACCGCGACCGAGGCTGGCGCGACCAGCCGCGACCGCCCATGAAGTTCAGGATTGTGATAGCGCAGTTTAATCGCCAACAGATCGGCAGCCCCGCGCAACCTTCGCCGCTCGTCAGGATTGATATGGCGCGGCGGCGTCGGGAGATAGGCATTCATCCCCTGCACCGAGGGCGATTCGTGACTATAGTGAACCTCGACCGCGGGAACCTCGGCCACGGCGCGGAGGGCGGCGGCGGTAATTCTTTTGAGTTCGTCGCTCGGCGATTCTGGCTCGGCCATGGTCAAACCCGCTGTTACTGTTTGACCGACAGGGCCAATCCGGCGCCAGGCCGAGAAACCGTCGGTTGCGGCTGACTCGGCAGCAGTTCCTCGTTAAAACATCTTTGGTAATATTCGGCGATGATGCTTCTTTCGATCTCGTCGCATTTATTCAAGAATGTCATGCGGAAAGCGAGGTGGAGATCGCCGAGAATCTCGCTATTCTCGGCCCAGGTAATGACGGTGCGCGGCGACATGACGGTGGATATGTCTCCGCTTATGAATCCCACCCGCGTCATGGCGGCCAGCTCGACCATATGGGCGATGCGGCTGCGGCCTTCGGGGCTATTGAGGTTCGGCAGCTTGGCCAGGATGATCGATTCCTCGGTATCGGCGGGCAGATAGTTGAGGGTCGAGACCAGATTCCAGCGATCCATCTGGCCCTGATTGATCTGCTGGGTGCCGTGATAGAGGCCGGTCGTATCGCCGAGTCCCACCGTATTGGCGGTCGAGAAGAGCCTAAAATATTTATGCGGCGTGATGACCCGATTTTGGTCGAGCAGGGTCAGTTTGCCTTCGATCTCGAGCACCCGTTGAATCACAAACATGACATCGGGGCGGCCAGCATCATATTCGTCAAAAACCAGGGCTACCGGGTTTTGCAAGGCCCAGGGGAGGATGCCTTCGCGGAAGGCTGTAACCTGCTGGCCATCCTCGAGCACAATGGCGTCCTTGCCGATGAGGTCGATGCGGCTGATATGGGAATCGAGGTTGATGCGGACGCAGGGCCAGTTGAGCCTGGCTGCGACCTGTTCGATATGGGTTGACTTGCCGGTGCCGTGGTAGCCCTGGACCATCACGCGGCGGTTGTGGGTGAAGCCTGCCAGAATCGCGCGGGTGGTGATGGGGTCGAAGTGGTAGCTCGGGTCTTTTTTGGGTACATAGTCGTTGCCGCAGGAAAAGGCGGGAACGGTGCCTTTTAAATCGATTCCGAAGGTGTCTTTGATCGACAGTTCGGTGTCGGGGGCGGGCAGGAAGCTGGTGCTTGTGTTATGGCTGTGGCTGAGATTTTGCGACATGGTGGGATTCCCGTGATCAATCGAAACTGCATCATAAACGAGATTGCGCAAAGAGCAAGACCGCAGCCAGACAAGAAACCAACAGTTCCAAGGCGCAGCCTTGGCGGGTTCTCAGGGCAGCGCCCTGAGTGGGTTTGGGCGAAGCCCAAGTTAGGGAGTCAAAATAGTTGAACCATCACAAAACGCCTCATCGTGTTGCTTTAGCAAGGCGATCCAGCGGGGGAGTCGAGCGAAGTGAGACGGGTGCGTCTGCTCCCACTATTATATAATGCAAAAATAAAAGGGGGCTGACGCCCCCTCGACTTGCTAAAGCAAGTCTCACCCCCGCTGAATAGCCTCTCGCTACGCTCGACGCTATGAGGGGTAAGGAAATGTTAAAACCTCCCACAACCCCTCATCGCGTTGTTTTCAAAAGTCTTATCCCAACTGGATAGCCTCTCGCCCCGCTGACGAGGTCTCTCGCAATGACGAATATGGATAGTTAATGAAGTTAAAACAAAACTTTGAATTCTCAAGTGAACGGGGTAAAAATTTAAATGTCCCCCCTCCCTTTAGGGAGCGGGGGATAGTCGTTCTTTGATTTGAGCAAGCAAAGCGCAGCGAAAATCTTAG
>JASGCE010000316.1 GCA_030054295.1 Minisyncoccota bacterium | reverse complement strand
AAGGCGCACCATCAGATCCGACTCAATCGAGAGTTCCGCTCTGATATACTGTGGTGGACGAACTTTATTGCACCGTGGAACGGGGTCTCATACTTATTTGCAGGACCCACATCGGAGTTCGCGTCCGATGCTTCCGGGTCTTGGGGATGCGGCGCCCATACCACTGACTCGTGGTTCCAGATGCAGTGGAACGAACAGTCGTCGCCCCTATCAATCACAATAAAAGAACTGCTGCCGATTATGTTCGCGGTAGTTGTGTGGGGCAGGCGCTGGCAGGCCCAGAAGGTACTTTGCCACTGCGATAATCAAGCGGTCGTCGCAGTACTTCGTTCGAGATCGAGTAAACAGCCGCAGCTAATGCATATGCTACGATGCCTGTTTTTTGTCGAAGCATTGTACGGATTCGAATTATCGGCCTCCTATATACCGACTAAGGCGAATGATCTAGCTGATGATCTTTCCCGCAATAACTTGTCCTCTTTCCTGTGTAAGGTTCCAGCACTCAAAGGCAATCAGGTAAAAGTTCCCGACCAATTGCTGGGGATCCTGATCGACACGTCGGGGGACTGGACGTCACGAAACTGGACGCGTCGCTTCAGGGATATTTTCACAGCGGCCTCGCCCCATCCACGCACCGATCCTACGACTGCGCACTGAGACGTTTTAACTCGTTTTGTATGCAATACAATGTTTCTGATCCTTTCCCGGTGACTGAGAAGTTGCTCTGCTATTTCTCCACTAAGTTGGCTGACGATGGTCTGGCACCACAGACGATTAAGGTGTACCTCTCTGCAATTCGAAGCATGCAGTTATCCCTAGGGCTTCCGCCCCCGCGGGAGGAATCAACACTGCCGGTGTTAAAGAGGGTATTGGATGGTATACGGAGGGTCAGGGCGTCAGGGAATCGCACACCACGTATTCGTATGCCAATCACCGTCACCGTTTTACGGCAGATTCATACGGCACTAGGTGCTAGGATCTCTGAGCCAGACGGGCTGGCGTTCTGGGCTATTGCCACCTCGGCGTTCTTCGGTTTTTTCCGCCTCGGGGAATTACTGATTGGGTCAGAGGCCGAGTACACTTCGGCTAGTCACCTTTCCTGGGGAGATGTTGCCCTTGACAGCAGGGCAGTCGCTACCTTGGTTAAAATCCATTTAAAGAAGTCAAAGTGCAATCAATTTGGCGCAGGAGCCGATATTCTCTTGGGTCGCACAGGTTGTCTATTGTGCCCAGTAACTGCCATGGTTAAGTTCATTAATTGCAGAGGCGATTCATCAGGATATTTCTTCATCGACGGTGAGAAAAAGCCTATCACCAAACCACGTTTCATTGCACAGTTGAGAAGTTACATGAAGGCGGCAGGTCTTCCCAGCGATCAGTTCGCGGGCCACAGTTTCCGCATCGGGGCCGCCACGACAGCTGCAAAAGCGGGTATGGAAGATTCCATGATCCAAACCCTGGGCAGATGGCATAGCGCGGCATTCCTTCGTTATATCCGCACGCCTCATGACCGCCTCGCGGCACTGTCTGTGTCATTAGCTGGAGTAGACTAGAATGTTATGACACATGTACATCTTGTTATTTTACTAGCTTGTTACTAAGCTGTATTATCAATTATTGTTAAGTACTTTACAGTTTGGGGGTGGTCGAGGCACGCCCCCTGGATTGGGGCGTACCTCGTCTTTGGGCAGGGTCGGCACGCCCACGGATGGGCAGTGCCTAGGGCCACACCCCCAAAC
>JASGCE010000315.1 GCA_030054295.1 Minisyncoccota bacterium | reverse complement strand
AGACCTGGGCACCGCGGTGACGGCAGGAATTGATGAGGGCATTGACCTCCCCTTCGCGATCCCGCACGATAATCACCGAGTCGCGATCATAGGTCACCTGAAAATAATCGCCCGGATTAGGAATCGAACCAACATGACCGGCAATCATCCAATGGCGACGAATGACTCGATCCAGATCGCGCTGATAGACGGCCGGATCGAGATAAAAATCCTGCGCCAAGGCAACCCCAGATCTCTGCTTGGCGATCAAGGCATCAATCGGATTGGAGGGATCAATAATCTTTGCGGGCGTCATCATGTCCATGGTTTTTTTCCTCAGATGAGTCGATAGTAAATTAACAGTAATCGAAGAGTCTTAACCCTGCGAATGACTAAAAACTAACAGAAAATTGTCCCCTTGTCAAAATCTGCCGCGCGATGTGGGGGCAAAACTGTCCGCCCTCATCGCCCGCCAGCAGGATTTTACGACAGGATTTCGCGGCTGGTCGGATCGTGAATCGCCTGCAAATGGGCGGTGGCATCGAACCTCTCGCCGGCGATTTCGATCTGGTATTTTTGCTCGGGGATATTGGTCTCGGTCAGGCCCTGGCCAAGGGTCACAAACCCCAGTCCCACCGCATGGCCCAGATGATGGCCATAACTTCCTGAACTCAAACGACCGACGATGCGATCCCCCAACCAAATCGGTTCATCCTTATAGAGCAAACGATTCTTGTCCTTCAAACCAAACTGAGTCAGGCGCGATTTGATTCCCGACTCCCGTTGCTTTAACAAAGCCTCGCGGCCGGTAAATTGGCGACCGGAATCGAGGGTCACGGCAAAACCCAATCCCGCCTCGAGCGGCGTGGTTTCGTCGCCGAGGTCCTTGCCCCACAGGGGATAGGCCTTCTCGAGACGGCAGGAATCCATCGCGTGCATCCCGGCGAATTTAAGCCCAAATTCTCCCGCCACCTCCATCACTCGGTCAAAAACATAGGCGGCAAATTCGGTCGGGAACCACAGTTCCCAACCCAAGGAACCAACATAGGTCACGCGCAATGCCTGAACCGGGGCGGCACCCACCTCGAGCTCCTGCGCCGTGGCAAAGGGGAAGGCCGCGGTGCTAAGATCGGCCGCGGTCAAACGGGTCAGCAGCTCGCGACTCCGCGGCCCCATGATCGCCAGACCCGCCCAACCCGAGGTGACATCGCTGACCGCAACAGTAGCATCCACCGCGGCAATGGCGGCGCGGAAAAAGCCAAAATCGCGGCGGGTCGTGCCAGCGGCGGTCAAGATCAGGAACTGGTCATTCGACAGGCGGGTGATGGTGACATCGGCCTCGATTCCCCCGCGAATATTAAGGCATTGGGTATAGACAATCGCACCAACCGCGATCGACATGGTGTTGGCGCAGATGGCATTGAGGGCCGATTCGGCCGCGGCTCCGCTGACCATAAACTTGCCATAGGAACTGATGTCAAAGGCCGCGACTCCGCTGCGCACCGCTGCATGTTCGGATGCGACCATCGGTTTTGATGCATCGCCGAACCAGCTATGGTCTTCGAGCGGTTTGCTCCCCGCCGCGCCAAACCAGTGCGGCCTTTCCCAGCCCGCGGTTTCACCAAAACAGGCGCCTTGGGCGGCCAGCCGGTCGTGGAAGGGACTCCGCCTCACACCCCGCGCGGTCTGCGGCTGGCGATAGGGCCAGTGCATGGCATAGAGCAGGCCGAGCGACTCGGTGACTCGCTCGCCGATATAGGCACGGCT
>JASGCE010000003.1 GCA_030054295.1 Minisyncoccota bacterium | reverse complement strand
GCTTGCTCAAATCTAAGAACCAGTATCCCCCGCTCCCTAAAGGGAGGGGGGACATTCATTATTATTGCCCCCCCCTCCCTTTAGGAAGGTCTGAAAAACTTACCATTTTGTCACTCTGAGCGTCGTCGCGCTTGACTTTGCGCCCGTCGGCGTATGCCGACATGCTTGAAGGCGCAAAGTCTTTAGCAAGACAAGCGAAGAGTCCAGAAAACTTTGTAATTACAATAATTTAAGCTTTTCTGGATTCTTCGCTAAGAACAGTTTGCCGAGCTAAAGCTCGGACTGTTCTAAGCTCAGAATGACAAGTTTGGTGTTTTTCAGACTTTCCTTTAGGGAGTGTGGGCCAATTCAATTAGATCACAGGATCAAAAATGGACATTAACTGGAAATCAATCGTAGCCACGGTGGCCCCCAGTCTGGCGACGGCTCTGGGTGGGCCAATGTCGGGGATGGCGGTGGGCTATCTCGCCAAGACTCTGCTGGGTAAGGAGGCGGCCAGCGAGGCCGAGGTGGCCACCGCAGTCACCAGCCAAGACCCCGATATTCTGCTCAAGCTCAAGGCCGCTGAATATGAATTCGAGGCCAAACTCGCCGAGGTTGGCGTCGAGCTCGAACAGATTGCCGCCAAGGATCGCGGCTCGGCGCGCAACCGCGAAATAGCCCTGCGCGACTCCATGCCCAAAATTCTGGCGGTACTGATTACCCTCGGGTTTTTTGGCATGTTGGCGGTCATGACTCTGGTCGATCTGCCGGGGGCGAATCGCGATCTGCTCAATGTGATGCTGGGGGCACTGGGGGCGGCCTGGACCAGCGTTGTCGGCTATTTTTTTGGCTCCAGTGCCGGCTCGCAGGAAAAAACGCGGATTCTTGGTAAGGTCGTATCGCCGTAACTGCAACAGGTGATTGTAATGGCGGCACTTTAGCAGTATATAAAATCTATGATTATAGGTTGTGACCATACCGCCCTGAGGAAATGCCAATGCCCGTTACGCCCGTTCAAGCCTTCAGACTAACCGACGAGGAATTTGAAGTCCTGCGCCTCGTCGAGAATAAGGTCGATGCCTTTTTAAGCGAGAACTATTTCCCCGGCCTTTCGGTGCAGGTCAACCTGCCCAAAAAAACCGTCACCGAGCGAATCCTTACCACCATCATGACCCGTTATCGCCAATCCGGTTGGAATATCCATAAGCAAGAAGGCGATGATCCCGAGATGCTGTTGCTGGAATTCTCCTCCGCCGCCGATCAAACCACCATCAGCGGGGAGTAGGTTTGGCGGTTACTCCCTGATTACTCCCACAATATTGGCGCGAGGGAGAGCAGCAGCAATCCGGCCATCGTATAGTTAAAGATTTTTCGATTGCGGTTGACCCCCAAATAATCGGCCAGCTTGACCCCTAAAATCGCCCACAGGCTGATGCAGATGAGGTTAACCGGGGTATAGAGACCAATGACAAAGGCCAGCTTCTGCCAAGAATCGCCCAAGGGAACATAGGCACTAAAATAGGTCGCCGCCATGATCATGGCCTTGGGATTAACCCACTGAAAAGCCGCCGCGCCGATAAAACTCATGGGCTTGAGCGACTTGTGTTTTGCCCCCTTGGTACCTTCGGTTTGCGGCGGCTTGGCATTGGCAATCTGCCAAGACAGATAGACCATATAGGCCGCTCCAGCATATTTTAAGGTGATATAGGTGATGGGATAGAGGCGGAAAACCTCGCCCAGACCCAGCCCCAGGGCCAGCAATACCACCGAGAATCCAATCGAAATACCCAACATATGGGGAATGGTGCGCCTAAAACCAAAATTCATCCCCGAGGCCAGCAACATCATATTATTAGGCCCCGGCGTGCCCGAACTGACCGATGCATAGATGAGCAGCGAGATAAATATATGCGGGGTAATGCCTTCAATGCCAAATATCATGGGAGTGAGTTTACCTTAAGAATAATTATGGCCGTAATTTAAAAAAACAATTGTCCCCCCTTTCTTTAGAAAGCGGGGGATAGCTGTTCTTTGATTTTTGTAAGCAAAGCGCAACGAAAATCTTAGAACAGCTTGGGGGGTATGTCTTTGTAACTATAAGAAAAGTAAGACCTACCCCCCAAGCAAGTCTAACGCTCGTAAGCACTCGCTAAGACTTGCTATCCCCCGCTCCCTAAAGGGAGGGGGGACAGTTACAGTTCACACGCAAGCAAGTCTAACGATCAAAAGCACTCGCTAAGACTTGCTTTCCCCCGCTCCCTAAAGGGCCAACGGGGGCAGTTCAGTTAGTGCACCCCTTACGACTTGGGCGGATTATTGTACTTGTCGCCGACCAGGTTATCTGGGTTGACGATCTTGGGGCCGAGCTCATTTGGCTTGACGACGATCCAGTTCTTGTCGGCCGTGACCGGCAGACCGAGTTCCTTTTGCGAAGCGGCCGACTTGTTATACCAATTGATAGTATTGGTCGTGTGGCGGTCGCTGCGGTTGACCCAGACGCGAATCCCGCCCTTGTCGGTATCGACTCCATGTTGCATCATATAGCCATCGGACTTGGTCGTATCGCCCGCGATCAGGACGGCTTTACGCCACTGGTCGATATGGCGCAACATGCTGGAATACTTGCCTTCAAACCAGGTATAGGGCGCGATCAAGTAAGGGGTGATGGTCATTTCCTGAATCGCAGCCTGCCGTGCGGCATCATACTTGACACCATTTTCGATATCAAACCGCGCACTGGTCAGATTGCCGTTGGCATCCCGAAGCAGCAGGCCGACTCCGATGATATTCTCGGGCTTGGCATTGTAACCATATTTGGGGTCGCTGGCGACGGCCCGCACCAGTTCCTCGTAACTTGCGGTCATGACATAGACGCGGATGCCATTCTCCGTCAGTTTGTTATAGAGTTCGTTCATGCCCTTGTAAATATTGGGAACATGAACCGTATGTTCCACCAGCTTATCGCCATCCCAACATTTGTCGGTCATGGGCTTGCCCTCGGCTAGCATCATATCGACATGTTTTTTAATATCCTTGACCTTGAGGCCAGCAAAGACCTGCGCCGCCCAAGGATAGGAGATCATCTGATTGACGACATCAAGACGATTGTAATAGCAGTAAAAACTTTCCTTGTAATTCTGTTTTGGGTCATCCTTAAACGGAGTCAAAATCAGCGACTTGTCGATCTGGTTGCGGTTCAAGGCACCCTTCTGCTCCATATAGAGAATGAGCGATTCCTCGACATCCCACTGATAGCTGGTCTGGTCCATATCAAAGACGGCATATTCACCCTTGTTAGCGTTCTTCTTGATCATTTCGTTGAGTTTGGCAGCTGCCTCGGGCGGCCAGTTCTTGAGTTCGGTTTCGGCGCGCACGACAGTCGAGCCCAGAATGGCCAGACTGGCGACAGTCGATAGTACCAGCAGTTTAAGATGACGAAGTTTCATAAAACTCTCCCTCTATTCAAGTGGAACGGTTACCCGTGTTTATAAATAATAGGCGATTATAATTATATTTCAAACTGTTTTTTATCTTTTGGTAAAGTAAGAATGCAGTTTGATGACAATTGGCTATGGAATAAAGTTACCTCCCCTTCCCCAGGAAGGGGAGGATAGTGAACCTTAGCGAAGACGAAGTCGAGCCTTAGGTTCACTTGGAGGGGTTGGTTTTTTGTTTATAATCAACAGAGTAACCAACCCCTCCAAGTCTCGCTAGGCAGCAAGCTGCCAAGCTGCGACTATCCTCCCCTTCCTGGGGAAGGGGAGGTGAAGTAAATTTTGATTTTGTCAACAGTCTGAAAAATGGCAATCCAGTTGCGGGTAACGACTAACTGTGCCATAAAATAGCCATGTTTGATTTTGCCCTGTCGGAAGTACTGGTCGTGGTGGTCGTTGCTATGGTCGTGATTGGGCCAAAGGAACTGCCGCGACTGCTCTATATTATGGGCCAGTGGGTCGGCAAGGCGCGAAGATTTGTCGCCCAGTTCCAAAGCCAGATCGAGGAGATGGGGCGCGAGTCAGAGGTCACAAAGCTGCGTGAAGAACTCGAACTGGCCAACCAAAAACTGGTAAAAAGCGGTATCGACCCGACCCTTTCCATCCATAACAATAGTCCGACTCCGCCACCAGCAGTTGCTGTGGTTGAAAAGACCAGGCCCAAAAGATCTTCGGCTGCGAAACCCAAACCCAAACCCAAAACTGTCAAGGGTAAAAACCCATGAGTGACAATCCCTTGCCGCCTGAATCCTCGGCTTCAATGCCCTTGCTCGCCCATCTACTCGAGGCCCGTAAAAGGCTGGTCAATTCGGCCATTGCCTTTGCCATTGCCTTTGGCATCTGTTTTTATTTTGCCCAGAATATTCTTAATTTTTTGATTCGCCCGCTCAAGACCCTGCCTGAGAACATGGCCGTCACCCAGATGTTAATGACCAGCGTGACCGAGGGTTTTGCCACCAATATCCGTATCGCCATGTGGTCGGGGCTTTGCCTGGCCTTTCCCTTTATCATGACTCAGATTTGGCTTTTTGTCGCCCCGGGACTCTATCGGACGGAGCGAAGGGCCTTTTACCCATTTTTGATTGCGACGCCGATTTTGTTTTTGCTGGGGGCCTCGCTGGTCTATTACATGATTCTGCCGCTGGCCTTGAAGTTTTTGGCGAGTTTTCAGACCCATGGCGATGCCACGACCATTGCGATTGTTCTCCAGCCCAAGATCAGTGAATATCTATCCTTTATGTTGCGGCTGATTTTTGCCTTTGGCCTCAGTTTTGAACTGCCGGTTTTGCTGACCCTGTTGGCGCGGGTGGGGATTGTTAATTCTCAGGGTTTAATCTCGAAACGCCGCTATGCGATTGTGGCGATCTTTGCCTTTGCTGCGGTGGTGACTCCCCCTGATGTGACCAGCCAGATTGCCCTGGCGGTGCCGATGATGATTCTTTATGAATTGTCGATTTTTTCGGTCAAGTTTGTCGAACGCAAAAAATTAAATAAAAATCAATAGTTATCAAGGGGATAATCGGCTAAACTCACTCATAGTTGATTCAGCCTTGAGTGATAATCTTGATTTTATTTAAGATTTGGTTTATCCTAGTCTCTTGTATGAATGGGATTGTCGTTCGGCAAAGGAGTGGACGATGCAAAATATTAAAAAAAATCAAAGGCAAGGACGAAGGTCGGTTGGGAAACTATTGGCTTCGCTCTACCTGCGTATTTTTGCCCCGCGCCAGGTGATTATTCGCCAGGCTACGGGGGTTAAGGTTTTTCGTCTGGCTTCTGGCTTTCAATTTACGGTTTCGCTCTTCCTATTGGCTTCATTGGTGATGAGTGCCGTGACTCTATATGGCTATTTTGGCAAGAGTTCGCAGAACCAAAAAAACCGCCTCATTTTACAGGCAGCCAAGGAGCGGATTCATAGTACGACCGAACAGAATGAAAGAGACCGTCTGGAACTCGAGGCCACCCGCGAAACCCTCAACCATTATCGGGTCTTTTTGACCAGTCTGGCCCAGAATAAGCGAGAACTTGCCAACTCTGGCCAGGTGGGGCCAAAACTATCGAGCGAACTTAAGGCCAGCGCCGATGCCATCATCCGCGCCGAGGCCGAGATCGAGAAGAACCTCGCCAGCCTGCGCGGAGTCAAGCCCGAGGTTACCGTATCGCAAATGCTGGCGGCGCAAACGGCAGCCCTGCAAGATCAAGCTCAGAAGTCATCGGTGGTAAATGCCAGCTTCAGCAGCCAAGGGCCTGCCCCGCAAAACAATGGCGACCAGGGTTCGGTCGAGACCATGGTGCAGGGGGCCTCCTTGCAGCAGATGGTTTCATTATTGCGGCAGCAGCTTAAGCAGTCCAACGAAAGAATGGCTGAGATGCAGGCGACCCTCAATAACAACAATGCAGCCTTTAACCAGATGATGACGGAGAAACGCACCAGTCTGGCCATGGTCGATGGCCTGAAGGCCAAGGCGGTGGCAGCCGAGCTCAAGGTCAAGGAGCTTCAGGCCCAGCAAAATGCCGAGGTGATTCGCTTGACCGCCAGCACCAACCGCGTGGTTGGGAATCTCGAGAAACTGCTGCGCTCGACCGGTATGAATATCCGCGAAGTGATTCCGCTCGAGAAGCCAAAGGCTGCGACCAAAAGCGGTGGCCCCTTCATCCCGTGGAAGGGCGGCGACAAGGATCAGGCTGTCCTGACCGGTCGTTCGCAAGATCAGCAGATTCGCGCCAATTTTAACCAGAGTCTTGATAAACTGAACTCTCTCAGCAAGGTATTTTATCAGATACCCTTTTCTCAACCCCTTAGCTATTATTCAGTGACCAGCAAATTCGGGCCGCGCGCCGACCCCTTTAACGGGCGGATGGCCAAGCACGAGGGGCTGGACATGGGGGTTCCCATGGGGACTGAGGTCATGGCAACCGCACCGGGAACGGTTATTTTTGCCGGTGAACGCGGAGCCTATGGGAATTTAGTGGAAATAGTTCACGGAAATGGTATTTCTACCCGTTATGCACATATGTCAAAACTATTGGTAAAGGTGGGACAGAGGGTAAATCGGCATCAAGCCGTTGGTTTATCGGGTTCAACCGGACGGTCACAGGGGCCTCATTTACACTACGAGGTTCGAGTCAACGGCATTGCGCGAAATCCAGTCAACTTTTTAAGGGCAAAATCCAATGTTCTCCAGTAAAAACAAATCAGAGCGAAAACCCCACCGCGAGGGCGAGGTTCCTCCCTCGATTGTCGCCTCCGACATGGAGGTCAACAAGGACGGTATTGTCAGTAAAGGAGAGGTTCATATCGACGGCAAGGTCAGCGGCAATATCGTCGCCCGCGAAGTCATGGTCGGACGGGAAGCCCAGGTCACCGGCAATATCACCGCCCAACTGGTGCGAGTCGATGGCAATGTCACCGGCGCGATCAATGCCGCCGAGGTCAATCTATTGTCCCATGCCCATGTCGAGGGAGACATTACCCACTCGATCATGTCGATCGAGGCCGGTGCCTATTTCGACGGCAGTAGCAAACGCCGGCCAGAGGCGCCAAAACCAGAGATCAAACAGCTGACCAACCAAAAATCAACAACCATGACCACAACCGAAATTAGCGAAAAGGGCAAGGTCACTGTCGCCCGCGAAGTCAAATTGGCCGCGAGTAGGTAGGGTTTGGCTTTATCCCCCCTTCTTCAGAAGGGGGGAATAGTCGAACTTAGCAATTTATTGCTTAGTGAGACTAAGGGGGGTTGCCTGACTGTTTTTAAAAAATGACTTTTTCAGACCTTTCTTTAGGAAACTTTGAATAACTCCAAACTTGTCATTCTGAGCTTAGAACAGTCCGAGCTTCAGCTCGGCAAACTGTTCTTAGCGATGAATCCAGAAAAACTTAGCACATTGTATTTGTTTTGTTTTCTGGACTCTTCGCTTGTCTTGCTAAGGCTTTCGCTTCGCAAAAGCCAAGCGCGACGACGCTCAGAGTGACAAAAAAATGACTTTTTCAGACTTTCCTTTAGAAAGCGGGGGAAAGTCGTTCTTTGATTTGAGGAAGCAAAGCGCAGCGAAAATCTTAGAACGACTTGGGGGGTATGTCTTTAAAACAAAATCAAACTTATCGACCCTACCCCCCCTGTCTCACTCTGCTATGCAGAGTGAGCTTTCCCCCCGCTTCCCAAAGGGAAGGGGGGGCAATTAGATTTTCATTGTTTCACAATTTAGTAAAATCATCACCCCTCAAACCCCTCATTGCTCTTGCCGCGACCGGCCTGGGCGCAATAAAAACCCCAGAGTCAGACTCATGGCCAGGGACAGAAGCACCAGCCCGCCCGCCAGCCAATGAACCCGCGCCCAATTCATGGTCTCAACATCGTCATAGATGGCAATCGACAGGACTCGCGTTTGCCCCGGAATATTGCCGCCAATCATCAGAACCAAGCCAAACTCGCCAATGGTATGAGCAAAACCCAACAAACCCGCCGCCAGAATCGCCCGCCGATTGAGCGGCACCGCAACCCGCCAAAAACCCTGCCACGGAGTCGCCCGCAATGATGCCGCGACCTCCAGCGGTTGCCGACCCATGGTGGCAAACCCATTGCGCAGCGGCTGGACGACAAAGGGCAGGGAATAGATCAAGGAGCCAATCACCAGGCCGCTAAAACTAAAGGCCAGACTGGTGCCGCCCCAGCTTTGCGCCAGCCAGCCACCAGCCCCCCCGACTCCCAAAAACACCAGCAGATAGAATCCCAGAACCGTCGCCGGCAAGATCATCGGCAGAGTCACCACTGCCGCGACCGCCTCGCCCAGCCAGTGGCAGAGGCCATAGGGATGTTTGTGGCTATTCTGCTCGAGCCACCAGGCCAGGGCGATTCCCACTACCAACAGAATCGGCGTCGTCACCAAGGCGAGTTTAAATGTCACCCACAGAGTCTGTACCATCCAAAACCCCTAATAAACCGATCACAGCGACCCGCCCAACCTCTGCCGCAACAGCTCTGGAATCCGCTGTGGACGGAAGGATCGGTCGATCGTGGCCAGCTGCACCTTGAGCCCGACCATCAATTGGGTCTCGACAAAGATCAGCTGTTCGAGGGTAAATCGCGCCCCACTCCAGTCGATGACCCGCGACTGCACCAGCACCAGATCATCCAGCCGCACCGGCAGGCGATAGTCAATCTCGGCCCGCCGCACCACCAGCTGCACCGCATCAAGATCAGGTGCCGCGCCCTGATTTCTCGCCCCGCCAATGCCCGTCACCATCTCGAGCAGGTCGCAGTCGCGCAGCATCTCGAGCCGCGCCCGCTCGGCAATTTCCAAATATCGGGCGTGATAGACGACTCCGCCCGCGTCGGTATCGGCATAGGCAATGCGCATAAAAAAATTATGACTCATCGGGCGATTCCAAATCGAGGGGCAGGGGTGAATCCCCCGACTCCGACGGGCGAATAGCCCGCGGTTTAAGCCCCAAATATTCCCACCCCATCGGGGCCAGCATCCTGCCGCGCGGGGTGCGCATCAACAATCCCTGTTGCAGCAGATAGGGTTCGATCACATCTTCAAGAACATCGCGCTGTTCCGATAAATATGCCGCGAGGGTCTCCACCCCCACCGGCCCGCCGTCATAGATGTCGCTGATGCAACTCAGGTACCGCCGATCCTGGGCATCGAGGCCGCGATGATCAACCTCCAGCCGCGTCAAGGCCTGGTCGGTATGAATCTGATCGAGCCTTGCCACCCCAGCGACCAGAGCAAAGTCGCGCACCCGTCGCAGCAGCCGACCGGCAATCCGCGGCGTGCCACGCGACCTTCGCGCAATCTCCTCCGCCCCGCGAGTCGTGAGACTCATATCCAGCATTCGCGCCGCCCGCTCGACAATCCCCAGCAGTTCCTCCGGCGTGTAGAATTGCAGCCGCAGCGGAATGCCAAAACGATCCCGCAGCGGGCGACTGACCAGACCGGTGCGGGTGGTCGCCGCCACCAGAGTAAAGGGATTAAGGTCAATCTGCACCGACCGCGCCGCTGGCCCCTCGCCAATCATCAAATCGAGCCGACGGTCTTCGAGGGCGGGATAGAGAATCTCCTCGACCAGGGGATTGAGCCGATGAATCTCGTCGATAAATAAAACATCGCGTGGCTGCAAACTGGTCAGCAGTCCCGCCAAATCGCCGCCCTTGGTAATGACCGGGCCGGAAGTGGCGCGGAATCCAACCCCGAGTTCATTGGCGATAATATGGGCGAGGGTGGTCTTGCCAAGCCCCGGCGGGCCACTCAGCAGCACATGATCCAGCGGCTCCCCGCGCTGCCGCGCCGCCTGGACAAAGACCTTGAGGTTAAAACAAAGATCACTCTGACCAACAAAATCAGCCAGTAACTTTGGGCGCAGGGCGGTGTCCTGCTGCGGCGGGGTCTCTTCGTCGTTTAGGGCCTGGTCGAGGCTGGTCGCCTCCCGCGTGACCAGTCGTTCCACCTGTTTGTTGCCGAGTTTCGGCGGTTTGGGCAGGGCCATCAAATCTAGGCTCCCCGATCCGATGAGGAGTCATTGGGGCTGCGGTTGAGCTGGGCCAGGGCCTGACGAATCAGGGCGGCGGTAGTGACCGCAGCCGCACCGCCATCCCGCAGCAGAGATTTTTGCGCCTCGGCGACCGCGCCAAAGGCCAGGCTGCGACCATAGCCAAGATTGACCAGGGCTGATAGGGCCTCGCTGGCAGCATCTGCTTTAGCGAAGGTTGAATTTTGATTCGTGGCCATTGGTGGAGAGTCACCTACCCCGCCGCTCACCCCGGCAAAACCCGCGAACTTGTCGCGCAATTCGCTGATTAAACGAGTCGCCAGTTTGGCCCCAACCCCGGGGGCGCGGGTCAGGGCGGTGCGGTCTTCGCTCAGGATCGCCCTTTGCAGACTGGCCAAGTCAAAGCTGCCGATGATGGCCAGGGCCAGCCTGGCCCCGACTCCCTGCACGGTTTGCAACAGGCGAAACAGGTCGCGCTCGGCCTGGCTGCTGAAGCCGAAGAGCTGAATCTTCTCCTCCGACAGGCGAGTCTCGATAATCAGCGATACCCGCTCGGCCAGCGGGCATTGGTCGAGGGTTCGGCTGGCCACCGCGACCAGATAGCCAACGCCATTGACATCGAGTACCAGCCAATCACTGCCGCGAGACTCGACCAAGCCTGTCAGTTTTGCAATCATAGCTCGGTTTTACGGCGATTTCGCGCCGCCGTAAAGAGGCTTTAGAAGATAATCGAGACGGTCATGCGAATCACCGGATAGAACTCAATCTCTTGGATGGAAGCATTGGCCTTATCAATCACGGATTGGTTAAATTTTGCCTTGAGATCGGCGATAGGGATTTGCACCCCTTGGGCATCGATGGCAAATTCACAACTGCCGCACGACAGGCTGCCGGTGGCCTTTGGGCTGATCATCATCGCCCCGAGGTCGAGATTGACCCCGACCCAATTGTTGCTATTGGCCCGCGCACCGCTCCAGCTTTTCAGCCCAATCCCGACATAGGGGGCATAGAAATCAGAGTTGATATCAATATCCATATTGGCATTGATGTTGGCATAGGTTTTTCCATCGATCTTAATACCCGCCGAGTCGAAATTGACCTTGGCTCCGCCCGTTGGAAACATTGCCCCGACAGTAAAATGGAAACCCGAACCCGCCGAAGGATAGAGGTCAAGCAGCAACTCAGGCGTCGATATATCGGTTTTTAAACTGAGGCTATTGCCAGTGCCGAGTTCTTCGCTGACCTCAAAACTCAGCTGATTAAAACCGCCGCGAACGGCAAAATGATTGAAGCCAAAGTCAAAGGGCAGGCCATATTGCACCTGTGCGCCATAACCGAGGGTGCTGATCATCCCACCCACCATGATCGGATGTTCATAGTCATTGATCGTCTGGTTTTTCAGCAGAACCACCGTCCGCGCGCCCTCCGGTAGTTGACCATTTATATCGCTTGCCGCCGCCTGAGAGACGGTGAGGTTGGGTGGGGTTGCCGCGTCTTCGGCAGCATATAGCGGAGTCGACATGATAATCCCCGCCGCCAAAATCGCCCGCGCCGAAAAGAGTCTGCGATGATGATTGGTGAATAGTCCAGCCATGATAATGATCCTTTTAATAGGTTAGATTGTAATAATATTTTGTGTAACATACTCTGTTCACTTGAGCATTCTAGAGTAATTCCCTCAAATGTAGGCTCTTCCAAAATCGTCATTGCCCTCAAGCTGCGATAGCAGCGCAGAGTGGCAATCCAGATCGGCGTAAGCCAAACACAAAATAATCTCTATAATTGAGGGGCTTATGCCCCTCAAACTCCCCGCTGGATTGCCAGCCGCTCATAACGAGCGGCGGCAATGACGAATATGGAGGGTTATTGAAACCTAAACAAAATTTTGACTTCTCAAGTGAACGGAGTATAGATAAAATGATTCTACCTCCCATCCAGCCAGTCGTGCCACATGTGGCGGAATCCCGATTCCAGATCACGGACAAAAAGGTCGGCATCACAGAGGGGAGAGGAGGCAATCATCGCCCGCAGCGAGCCACGAATTTCGGTCAGGTGCGGAATATCCTCGGCCAGATTTACCGCAATATCGACATAGTTCTCCCAACTATTGGCAATGGTCTCGGTCAGGCCGGCATTGGAGACATGGCTGAAGGAATGGCGGCTGGCAAATCGCTCCCCCGGGAAAGTCACCACTGGCAGGCCCAGCCACAGGGCCTCGCAGGTGGTCAGGCCGCCCGAATAGGGGCTGGTATCGAGGGCAATGTCGCATTGCTGATAGGCGCGATACATGCTGGTGCCATCGCCGCCATTCTCGATCTGCAGTCGTGCCGGGTCAATCCCGCGGTCGATAAAGACCTTGGCGACTCGTTTGAACTGGTATGGCTCGCCCAGGGAGCCATAACGCAACCGCAGCCGTGAATTGGGAACGCGGAGCAGAATCTCGGCCCAGACATTCAATATACCCTCGTTGAGCTTATTCGGATTGTTGAAGGAGCAAAATGTCACAAAACCATTGCTCAAAGCGGGCAGGGGACTGACCGGCAACATCGCCGTCGAGGGATCAAAACAAATATAGCCATGGGGCATCCGCCAAATCTTCTCGCGGTGGAGATATTCCAGTTCAGGCGGAACATGGAAACGATCCGCAATCAACCAGTCCATCGCCTTCATCCCGGTCGTCCCGACATAGCCGGCCCAGGTCGCCTGGACTGGCACCGGCTTTTCGCTCATCATCTTCAGGTGATTGCCAGCCGTATGACCCGAGAGATCGACCAATATATCGATCTTGTCGCGCTGGACAATCGCCTTGACCTCGTCAGGGCCAAGGCCAACAATCCGCCGCCAGTGATGGGCGTTGGATTTAATCTTATAGGTAATAAAATCCTCGTAAATCTTTGAACTATAGCAAAAGGACTCGACGGCACTACGATCATGGCGAATGATTACCGAACTTACAAAAAACCCCACCGGATGGTTGACCAGATCGTCGGAGATATAGCCAATCCTGAGTGGTCGATCGCGGCTGCGGTCATTGTCGTATTTTTGCGGCAGGATGGCCGGGGCACCGATCAGGGTCTCGTACTCCAGATGCATTTTCGATAGTTTCTGCGCGGTGATCTTGGGCCAATATTGAAAACAAAAAAGGGCATTACTGTAAATGGCGGGGAGAGAACTGGTGCCCGTCGCCCCCTTGATGGCTGATTTAAAGACCCTGACCGCCTCGTCGATTCGGCCCACCGTGACCAGGGCGAGGGCGAGGTTATTGTCGAGAATATAGTCCTTTTGGGTTAATTTCCGGCCGCGGCGGAAACATTTAATCGCCTCCCCGGTTTTTTTACGGGCATTCATGATATTGCCGAGGTTGAGCCAATAGGGGGCCATTTTTTTGGCACTTTTGGGCAGCTTCATCAGCAGACTATAGGCATCTTCGTGCCGCGAAAGCTGGAGATAGCTGTGGCATTGGCGGAAGGCGATATTGAGGTCATTCTCCTCCTCCGCCTTGATCATATCAAAAAACTTAATGGCCTCGAGGTGGTTACCATTGTCCTGATGGGCTATGGCCGAAAGCACAATCGCCTCCTCATGTTCGGGATTCTTCTCGAGAATCACCGCAAATTCATTCACCGCCTCGGCATAGAGTTTAATATCCTTGAGGGCAATGCCATAGTCCTGTCTTAAATCAAGATTGCTGGGGTCGAGTTCGATCAGTTCCTTGCAGAGCAAAAATCGCTCCTGATATTTTTGTCGCACTAAAAGAATTTGCCCCAAAAGCCGCCGCGATTTAATATAGAGCGAAGGGTTATCGGTGGACTGTGCGATCAAACCCTGACAGATTTTCTCAGCCGCCCCTATCTTACCATCCAGCAGCTGGGTAAAGGCAAGGTCATAGAGATAGTCGTTGTTGGTGGGGAATTCCGCGGTCAAGGCCTTCAGAATCTTGATCGCCTTTTTACGATTGCCTAGTTTCTGTTCCAAGAATGAAATAGAATAACGAAGCTCCGCAGTCTCGCCCCGCTCCTGAATAAGATTGTCGTAAATTTTGCGGGCATCGTCAAAAAGCCCGGCATGAATCAAGGACTGGGCGCGAAGTAAAAAAGGGTCAAAAGCCATAATATACCTTAACAGTTCAAACCTATCAGCGGTTATCGAGGAATAGAATTAGCATGAACTATGCCATTAAAACAGGTTCAAGCCAGTCGGTATCAGATTTTGCTCCGTCTGATTGCGCCCTTTTATCTAGGCTCGGTCTATCCGAGCGGGTCTTGGCCACGACCAGCCTTACGGTTTTGCCCGATAACGCAGCCGTGCAGTCGCCTGATTATAGTGATCTACAGATTACAGATTACCAAAACCAATGGATTGAAATCAACCCAGATTCACAGTTCGGGTCGCGCGAAGACCAGGGCGATTTTGGTAAGTTCTTGGCTAGCCTGTTTGAGTCCTTGCCGCAGACCATTCTGCTCACCCTGCCCGCGACACTCCGCGAAGAACTCGGGGGGGAGAATTGCGACCGGATTCTGTTTGACCTTGGCCTGGTGCGGCTGCGCGATGATCTGCGGGAGGCTTGGCTGGTCTATCTTCGTTCGGATTGGCTTGAAGACCTGTCGTTATTGGGATCGGGTTCAAGCGAGCGACGGGTAACCATGACCAGTCTGGGCAGCAATGGACGATTTGCCAATCAGCTTTTTCAATATGTTTTTATGCGACTCTATGGCCTGCGCCATAATTGTCAGATCGAGACTCCCCATTGGATTGGTCGGGCTCTCTATGGCTTTGACGATCCGACATGCCAGACGGGTCTCAAGACCATTCAATATATGCCCTTTGTTGGGAGCGAACTGGGGCTCTGGTATAGCGATAACCCGCCGATTAATGTCGATTTTTGGGGCTATTTTCAGGTCATTCCAAAGGCCTATCGCCGCCATAAAAAATTCATTCAGCGGCTGCTGCGACCCATTGCGACTGTCAGCCAGCCGATCGAGAACTGGATTAAATCCGAGGTTGGGGAGGGGGCGACCACCGTCGGAATCCATATTCGCCGCGGCGACTATGTTAAGTTTGGCGAGACTGCGACATATTTTCAGACCATTGCCGTCGCGGCCTATCGGCGCAGCCTGGCTGAACTCTGGCCGAGTTTAACCAAGCCGCGCCTGATCATTGCCACCGATGCCCCGGAACTGGTGGCGGAGTTTAGCGACTATCAGCCGCTGGTTGTCCCGGCGCCGCTGCTGTCATTCGACCATTGGAGTTTTTTTCCCGACTTTTATGCTCTGTGTTACTGCGACAATATTTTTGTCGTCAATAGCAGTTTCTCGCGGATGGCTTCATTACTGGCAAAGGAGTCGACAAGGGCCTGGATTATTGATATTAAGGAGCAGAAATTCATTCCCTATCAAGCCTGGGATGATGTTTATTTTTGGGATCGATTTGAGGAATTTCCTGAATAGCTTTCGCTCACCCACACCCCCAACTAACCGAGGATATTATGACTAAATCGACCAAGAGGCCTAAAAAATCAATGAAATTCAAGTCATTATTCGGCCGCTGGCGGATGGCGATTATGGCCCTGTTTGGCATTACCATGGCGACGGCCTCGGTCAATCAGGCTCAGGCGATTAAATTGCCGGAGGGGTTAGACCCAGAGAATACATTGATTCTCACCCTGAAGGATGGCCCGGTGATGATCAGGCTTCGCCCCGACCTTGCGCCCAAGACGGTTGCGCGGATCAAGGAATTGACGCGCCAGAAGTTTTATGACGGGATTGTTTTTCATCGGGTGATCGAGGGTTTTATGGCCCAGACGGGGGATCCGCGGGGTACCGGTACGGGTGGCTCGGGGGTTAATGTTCCGGCAGAATTTACCGACACGCCCTTTATTCGTGGGACGGTGGGGATGGCTCGGGCGGCCAGTCCGAACAGCGGCGACAGTCAGTTTTTTATCTGTTTTGCCAAGGCGGATAATTTGAACGGGCAATATACGGTTTTTGGTCAGGTTGTGGCGGGGATGGAGCTGGTCGATAGGATTAAAAAGGGGTCGCCTTCGCTGGGTGGCCAGGTCAGTCAGCCTGATTTGATGATCTCGATGCGGGTCGCTGCGGATGTGAAGTAGGGGGTATTTCGATCTACCAAATGGGTTCCAAGGCGCAGCCTTGGCGGGTTTTTAGGGCGGAGCCCTAAATCCGGGCGAAGCCCTGTAACGCTTTGAATTCACAGACCTTATCTACAGTTTGAAGCGCCGCAGGCATTTCCCCACCCAACCCGTCAATAGTTGTGACAGATTTAACTAGCGCGTTCGTTTCTCCCAATGAATTATTTATCCTTGCTCGCTGCGAACGAAGTGAGCAGATTACGAGTAAGGGTAAATAATTCATAAGAACGCGCTGTCTCGCTTTGACTATTGTCTCAACCCCAACGCCATCGGTTCGGGCTCGGCTTGCAAAACGCGAACTGCCCCGCATAGTCCGTTTTATGTCGTTGAATTTGCGGTGGGGCAGCTTCACAAGTTTTGCTGCGCCAACCCTCACCGATTGGCGGGTTAATGCTGGGCTTCGCCCAGACCCATTTAAGGCTTCGCCTTAAAAATCCAGCAAGGCTCCGCCTTGCAACCGATTGCATAGTATTATTTATTCCCCGCCGCCGCTTTAGCGGCGAGACGGACATTGACAATAATCCCTAAGCCACCATGACATAGGCCGGTACGGTCAAAAAGTCCGTCAAGACCGCATTCTCGACCAGGGCCAAAAACAACTTCGCCGCCTGCTTAAACTGCGACTCGGCAAAGGCCTGTTTGCCAAGCGCGGTTTCGATGAGCCTCATATCCTCCTCGACCAGACTGCGGATGAGCTTCATATCGATCAAACGACCGTCACTCAGCCTCGCCTTGTGGTTGCGCCACTGCCAGACCTGGGTGCGGCTGATCTCCGCCGTAGCTGCATCCTCCATCAGATGGTGCAGCGGAACACAGCCAATCCCACGCAGCCAGGCCTCGAGGTAACAGACCCCCACATTCAGATTCTGTTTAAGCCCAGCCTCGGTAATCTCGCCCTCGGGAATCTTGAGCAGATCGGCCGCCGTAACCTGAACCTCGGGAAGCTGTTTAGAAATCTGATTGGGGCCGGTAAAGACCGCCTCCAACTCCTCCATCGCAATCTCGACCATGCCCGGATGAGCAACCCAGGTACCGTCATGGCCATTAGTCGCCTCCCGTTTTTTATCGGCGCGAATCTTCTTCATGGCCGCGCCATTGGCGACCGGATCGCCCTTGATCGGAATCTGCGCCGCCATCCCACCCATGGCGTGAACGCCGCGACGGTGACAGGTTTTAATCAGCAGCAAAGAATAGCTCTTTAAAAAATGAGTCCCCATGGTGATGGTGCTGCGATCAGGCATGACAGCCTTGGGATCATTACGGAATTTCTTGATAAAGCTGAAGATATAGTCCCACCGCCCACAGTTCAAACCGGCAGAATGGTCGCGCAGTTCATAGAGAATCTCGTCCATCTCGAAGGCGGCCAAAACCGTCTCGATAAGGGCCGTGGCGCGAATGGTTCCGACCGGAATCCCCAGCTGTTTTTGGGCATAGATAAAGACCTCGTTCCACAGCCGCGCCTCCATATGGGATTCCATTTTGGGGAGGTAAAAATAGGGGCCAGTGCCGCGCTTGATCAGTTCCTTGGCATTGTGGAAAAAGAACAGGCCAAAATCAAACAGCGAGCCACTCATCGGCACGCCATCGACAAAAACATGCCGCTCGGTCAAGTGCCAACCGCGCGGACGGACAAAAAGCACGGCCGGATTTTCGTTCAGTTCATACCATTTGCCGGATTTTTCGTCGGTAAAGGTAATGGTGCGACGAACCGCGTCAAACAGATTGACCTGACCATCCAACTGGTTTGGCCAGGTCGGGGTGTTTGAATCCTCAAAATCAGCCATAAAGACTCGCGCCCCGGAATTGAGGGCATTGATGATCATTTTGCGATCAACCGGGCCGGTGATCTCGACCTTGCGGTCTTGAATGTCGGGGGGAATCGGCGCACATTTCCAGTCGCCGGCGCGAATATCCGCAGTCTCGGGCAGGAAGTCTGGTTTCCAACCCTTATCGAGTTGCAATTGCCGTTCTTCGCGCACCGCCATTAGTCGATGCCGCTCGGCGCCAAAATGCCGTTCTAGATCGGCAAGGAAGGCGAGGGCCTCGGGGGTTAAAATATCCGCGTGAGCAGACCTGGGAAATGGCGTAACGACAACGCGAGGATCGGTAGACATGTTGGCTCCAAATGATTGATAATTTG
Organism: Minisyncoccota bacterium; assembly: GCA_030054295.1. Classification (GTDB taxonomy): domain Bacteria; phylum Pseudomonadota; class Alphaproteobacteria; order Elsterales; family Elsteraceae; genus JASGCE01. The sequence continues at coordinate 23,699 of JASGCE010000003.1, read as the reverse complement.
CCCGAATAACTAACCAGACTCATCCACAACCTATGCTCTTAATTGTCAAGTTATGCAAGGCATTAGAATAGCCCAAAAACCGCATATCTGCCCCGTAAAATTTGCAAGCCTTGAAATGGCGGGGCACTATTGTTATAGAATGCTGATGAGTGTTGAGTAATTTTTTTTAACAGTAAATAAGTGAATGAGGGGGGCTGACGCCCCCCGTCGCGCTACGCTTGACTCCCCCCGCTGGATCGCCTTGCTTCTCCGAGTTATGTCGGCCTACGCCGACGGGGCGATGAGGGGTATCGAAAGGTTAAAACTTCACATCACCCCTCATAGCGTCGTGCGTAAGCACGAGGCTATCCAGCGGGGGTGAGACTTACGAAGTAAGTCGAGGGGGCGTCAGCCCCCTGTTGCAATTAAAATCATTTGATTTTAAGGAATGACGCAAAGCAAAATAGCCATGGGAAATAAAATACCAAAAATCCTCGTGATTCGCCTGGGAGCCCTCGGTGACATTTGCCTGTCGCTGGGGCCGATGGCGGCGATCCGCGCCCACCATCCGACCGCCGAGATTGTCCTGTTGACGACTGGGTTTTTTGCCGATTGGCTCAAGGACTGTCCCTATTTTGATCGCCTTCATTCAGTGCCGCGCCATAGTCGTTATAACCCGCTGTGGCTGTGGCGGATTGGGCGGTGGCTGAGGCGAGAGAGGTTTGACCGTATCTATGATCTCCAGACCTCGGCCCATAGTCGCAGCTATTTTTACCTGTTGCCGCGCGGGAATGCGCGCCCCGAATGGTCGGGCCATATCAAATCGGCTTCGCATAGTGATCTCGTCAATCCGGCTCGCAGCACCAGCCATACGGTCGATCGCCAGGCCGAGCAGCTGCGACTGGCGGGGATTGATTCCGTCCCCCTGGCGAATTTTGACTGGTTGCCAGAGTCCGATTGGCACCGATTTAACCTGCCCGAATCCTTTGCCCTGTTGGTAATCGGAGCCTCCCCGCGGCCGCCGGGAAAAAAATGGCCAGCTGGTCATTTTGCCGAATTGGCAGGCTTGCTTAAATCGCAACTGGGTTTGACACCCGTCTTGATTGGCGGGGCGGCTGAGGCCCAGCTGGCCGCCGAGATTGCCGCTCTAGCCGAGGTGATTGATCTCACCGCTCAAACCAGCCTGAATGATCTGGTTACTCTGGCCAAAAAAGCTCGGCTGATGGTTGGGAATGATACGGGCCCGGCCCATCTGATGGCCATTGCCGGGGTGCCCTGTTTGATGCTTTTCTCCCGCCAGACTCACCCGTGGAAGGCGGCACCGCGCGGCAAAAATGCCCATTATCTTCAAGTCGCCCAAGGGGAGAGTCTGGATGATTTAAACGCGGCAAGGGTTTTAGCGCGGGTGCAAGCAATAGTATCTGATCCTTATCGAGACAATTGCCATTTGCAAGGTAATAGGGCAGACTAGATCTATGGATTTTTGGAACCTCACCCGTCCGGCTCTGATGGCATTGCCGCCCGAGACCGCCCATAATCTCGGCCTCAAGGCCCTCCATTACGGCGAGCCATTGCTGCGGCAGCGACAGAATTATGATGCGGTTTTGCGCTGTGAATTCCTCGGCCATGATTTACCTCACCCCCTTGGTTTAGCGGCGGGGTTTGACAAGAACGGTCAGGCCTTTGGCGCGGTTTTAAAACTTGGCGCGGCGGCGGTGGAGCTGGGGAGTGTGACTCCGCTCGGGCAGATTGGCAATCCGCGGCCGAGGTTATTTCGTTTGACCGAAGATCAGGCCATCATCAACCGCATGGGATTCAACAACCGCGGTGCGGCGGCGATGGAGTCCATTGTCACGGCCTGGCGTCGTAAACCGCGAGCGACAGGTATGGTTGGTCTCAGCCTGGCGAGCAATAGCACCAGCAGCGATCCCATCGAGGATTTTGTCAAACTCACCCGTCGTTTTGCCAATCTGGTGGATTATTTAACCTTTGATATATCCTGCCCCAACAGCAGCAATGGCAAGATATTTCTGCAACCGCCAGCCCTGCTCAACCTGCTGGAGGCCATCAATCGGCTGTTTAAATCGAGCCCCAATCTGCCAAGGCCACCCCTGCTGGCCAAGCTCAGTCCAGACCTTAGCGACGAGACCATGGCCGATATTATTGCGATTTTGGTCAAGGCCGGGATCGATGGCCTGATCCTGAGCAACACCAGTTCGGAACGGCCAGCCGGTCTCGACAGCCGCTGGCAGGGGGAGCGGGGCGGCCTGTCGGGTCGGCCCCTCTTTGCCGCCTCCACCCGTCAGTTGGCGGCAGCCCATGCCGAGCTAATGCGTCACCAATCAGGGGTACGGGATTTTGCCCTGATCGGGGTCGGTGGAGTCTTTACCGGCCAGGATGCTTTGGATAAGATTATGGCTGGGGCGAGTCTGGTTCAACTCTATTCGGCCATGGTCTATCGTGGGCCGCAGGTTTTTAACCTGGTGGCAGAGGAACTGGCGACACTGTTAAGGCAACAGGGTTTTAACTCGGTTAAACAGGCCCTCGGGCAGGGTCTGCCAAGTTCTTTTTAGGACTTCATCATTCTTGATATTTTTTTGTGGAAATGAATAAAAAAAATCTTTAAAAATAGGCACCAACTTGTTTGAGATTTTAAACTCAATAGGGCTTATAATAACCATTCTTGAGTTGCAATTACCATTTGCAACAGGATAGATTCGTCAGTAAAGGTTTTTTACTGCCAATGATAATTCCGCTGGGGCGTTGCTGACAATGGAAACCATACGCACCATCGAGGGGGAGGTCGAAGAAATAAAGAGCCGAATTTCTTCCTCGGGGGATACAGTTGTCGAGATGTTCCTGGTTACCGGCGCGGGTAAGGAAAGAGTCATGGCCTATGCTGACAAGGCCGATGCCCTCAATAATCTACATAGCAAAATGCAGGGGCTGGTGACCAAAAACGGCGTCGCCAGCATCAAGGACCTCCATGTCAAGGTCGAGATCTCCGGACTGGTCAAACAGGGATCATCCAATAACGAGGTGATTGTCACCGGGATTAAAATCGTAACGGGGGGGTGAGGGAGGGTTTTTTGTTTATACTCCGTTCACTTGAGAATTCAAAATTTTATTTAGGCTTCAATAACTTTCCATTTTCGTCATTGCGAGGGAGCGACAGCGACCGTGGCAATCCATTTTTCCATCTGAAAACAATTACTGAGTGGATAAATGGATTGCCACGCTTCGCCTCACAGCAGGCTGTGAGTCTTGCTCGCAATGACGAGCTTTTGATTAACGCCACGATTTTTTACGGCACAGACTATATTCACCCAACCCTGGCACAAATCTTGCACATATAACGGCGAAGTCCCGAATTCTGTCCAGTCTGGGCAGAAAAACCAAGATGGGTGTGCCATGAGTGAATTTGATCAATCGGATAATCGTGCTGATTTGCCAGTCATATTGGGGGAAGACCCGACTATCGAATTGAGCGAAGATCGGGTCTATGATCTGCTGGCTGAACTTCATGCCGAGGTACCGCATCTTATCGACCGTTTGCTCGACCTCGAGACCATCCTGTCGCTCGAGACCCAGCTGGTTAAGGAGGGTGACTTTGATACCCTTGCCAAGATCAAGATCGAAAAGGATGCTCGCGTTCCCGATTTGCAACGCGCCAATACGGTCTTGCAGGCGATCAAAAGGCTCGAGGGCGATTTGAATCTTGAGGAGGATGACGATCTCTATGATCTGGCGGTGACTCTGGTCAATATCAACAAACTGGCGGCCGAGAATGAACAGGTCATCGTCGGTGCCATTCGCGCCAGCCAATATAATATCCGCGCCGTGGTGCAGGCCATGCGCAAGAGCAACGACAGTGGTCTTCATCGCTACAGCCGCACCGGCAATGTCATCTCCATGAACGGGGCCAATACCGTTCCGCCGCAAGAACTTTAATCGGGATAGGGTATCATGGCCATTTCGCTCATCGATAATCTGGGGACGATATTATCGGGGCTGCGCACCTCGCAGCAGCTGCTCAATACCGCGACGCGCAATATCAGCAATGCCCAGACTCCCAACTATGTCTCGGAACGGCAACATAGTGTCGTCAATAATCTCGGCACCGGCGGTTCGGCTGCGGGCGAAGTCCAGCGGATCGTCGATGAATCGCTGCTGCAACAGCAAAGACAGACGACAGCCGATGTTAATTACAATCAGGCCCGCAAAGATAGTCTGGCCAAGATCTCGGCCCTCGCGGGTGACCCGTCGCAGGAGACCAATCTTGGTGCCTTGGTGCAGGCCCTCGGCAATGCTTTTCAGGCCCTGGCGGGCAATCCGACCAGTCCCGGCCTGACCGATGATGTCGTGGTTAAGGCCCAGGCATTGGTTGATGAACTCAACCACCAGAATAGCGCGGTCTTGACGATCCAAAGGAATTCGCTGCAAACCATGCAGGATCAGATGTCGCGGGTCAATCTCGGCCTCCACACCATTGCTGATTTAAATGCGAAGGTGAATACGGCATTGGCCTTGGGTGCCGATCCCTCGACCCTGAAGGATCAGCGCGATGCCGCCCTGGCGGATCTTTCGACCAAGCTCGATATACGGGTATTTTACGATACCAATGGCATTGCCAATGTCTATAGTGCCGACTACAAGCCCTTGGCAACCCAATATGCCGAGGTCTTGACGGTGGATCTGGTCACGGGGAACCTTAAAACCAGTCATGATACGGTGACGACTCCGGGTGGAACGCTCGGAGGGCTGCAAAAGATTTTCCAGGGCGATACGGTCACCTATCTGCAACAGCTGGATGGATTTGCCCGCGGGCTGGAATCGGCCCTGTTCAATTTGACCTCGCCCATCAAGGCGACGGTTGTTGGTGGCGTTATTGCGCCCGGCAATCAGATCGTGACGGTCAAGAATGCGGCATTGCTCCAGCTTAATCAACCCGTGTCTGGCTTTGGCGCGGGGGCAACCATCACCGCGATCAACACCGCGACTGGGGAAGTGACCATCACCTCGCCAGCCGGAGCGACGGTGGCAGCGGCGACCAGTTTGCAGGTCTCGACTCGGATTCCGCTCTTTAACAGCCCATCAATGCCTGCGGGCAAGCCGCCATACTATTCGGGTGGGATCAGCCTCAATCAGGCCCTGATCACCTCGCCCCATCTCAATGCGATTCTGCGGATGGGCAATACCATTCCGTCATTGTCGGCTCCACCAGCATCCTGGCAGCCGACCGATGCTTTAGGGGCCAGTGGTGCTGCGACTCAACTCAGCAAGGGTGCGGTTAATTTTAACCATCTGGCCGGGGTGACGACTCCGGTGATTGGCCAATATGGAACCTTCCTCGACGCGGCCAATGCCATGGCGGTCGCGGCCGGACAGAATGTCACCAATACCGACAATAGTATTACGACTCTCAACACCTATAACACCCAGATCAGTCAATCGATTGGCAATCAATCGGGAGTCAATATCGATGTCGAGATGTCGAATCTGGTGATTTTGCAGAATCTCTATTCATCCAATGCGCGGGTCATGAGTGTTTCTCAGACCATGTTGGATGCCTTGATGTCGATTGCGCGATAATGATTTGTTTTACGGGAGAATAGCATGACCTTTATCAACAGTCTGGCCCAGACACTCTCTCTCCAGGCGACCATGACCGACCAGAATCGGCGGCTCAGTGCCTTGCAGCAACAGGTAGCGACGGGTCAAAAATCGACTAATTTTGAAGGGCTGACGGCGGTCGAAGCGCGGCAATCCATGACTCTCAGGGCGCAGCTTAACCGTAACCAAACCTATGTCCAGAATCTCTCCACCATGATCACGGTCAATGCCGCCCTGAACAGCAGCGTCAAGTCGGTTGGCGATGTTCTGTCGAGCGTTCATGACACGGTGCTGGCGGCTGGGATTCCTTCGATTGGTCGAGATCAGGGACTGGCGGTGCGGGATACCGCGGCATCGGGGCTCGATCAGGCGGTGGGTTTGCTCAACACTCAGGCCAGTGGAATCTATGTCTTTGGTGGGCGCAGCAATGTCCAGCCGATTGAGGATTCGGCAACCATCCAAACCAATGTCAGGGCGGCGATTAATTTGGGGGCTCCGCCCTTTGCCACGGTAACGGCGGCCTTGGCGGCGGCCAATGGTGCCTTTGCAACGGGGGCGACGGTCGATGTCGATCCGGCCAAGCTGGCCAGCTGGGGGCCGACCAGCAACAATAGCGCGGGCGAGCCGGTGGCGATTGGCGATGACCAGTCGATTGTCCCCAATATTGGCGTGGTTCCCAATGCGACAAGGACGGGTATGACCGACCCACGCACCGGTAATGTTATTGACAAGTCGTACATGGCGATGGATACGGTGCGAGTCCTGGCGACTCTGGCCGAACTCAAGCCGAGCGACTTTGCCAGCACCGACCTCTATGTTGAATTTGTTCAGAAGCAGTTAGGTCAGCTTAAATTCGCTCAGTCCGAGGTGATTCAGCAGATCTCGAGCAGTGGTCAACAGGGCCGGGTGATGAATGATGCCAATGATGCTTTGCAGGCCCAGAATATTCAGCTCAGGGCCTCGATCAGTACCGTCGAGTCGGTCGATTCGGCGACGGCCATTACCAATTTGCAGAACCTTCAGACTCAGTTACAGGCGACCTATCAGGTGACATCCTTGCTTAAGAACTTAAGCCTAGTGAACTATCTCCAATAATCGGTTATAGTAAAGGGGTTATGACCATCTAAGACCATTTACGACAGGTGACAATATGGTTGGAATCAATAGTGCAGGTTTATTTTCGCCCCTATCCTCCGCTGATGCGGGTGGGGTAACGCCGCTTGATCTCAGTGCCTTGAGCGCGAGTCCGGCGGCGGGAACCTCTTCCCTTTCGGCCTCGGTTCTCTATCAAAAATACGAGAAACAGGGCGATCAACTCTATGCCAAGTTTGTCGATTCGCCGAAGTTGAAGAACGAGATTGCTCAGTTTAAAAATGCCCTATCCTCGGTCAATTCGGTGGATGGTTTTTTCCAGAATCCCAAGGTCTATAAGTTTGTCACCACCGCGCTCGGGATTCCCGATGCTAACACCCAGGGGGGGCTGGTCAAGCGGGCATTGAATAGTTTTGCCATTGATCCCGACACCTATAAATCCTTGAAATCGCAGGGCCTGCTCGATGCCAATGGTCGCCCGCCAAACCAAGAGGCGCAAAAGACATTGATCGCCAAGGGTTACCTTGATCCGCAAAACCCCTATCGGGTGGGGGTTGCCAATCAGCTGGGGGCGGTCTATGCCAAGGCTGCCGGTCTGTTGCAATTTTCATCGAAGGGGGTTGCTAATCTTAAAGACCCGGCGGTGATTGCCAATCTGGTACAGCAGTATCAGCAGGTCAGTTTTGAAGCCGATATCAATAACCAGAATTCGACGGTTCAGTTGGCGCGATATTTTGTCAAGACCATACCGACGATTCTGGACTCGGCCTCGACCAGCAAAAATGTCAATAAGGCGGTGATCGACGGAATCCTTGCCGATAAGAATCTCCGTAACTTTGTCCAAACCGCCTTTAATATTCCCAAACAGATTGCCGTCCAGTCCTTGACCGCGCAAGAAAAGGTCTTTGGTAACAAGATCGATGTGAATAAACTGACCGACCCAGTCTATATTCAAAAGGTGGTTAAGACCTTCCTGACCCAGGCCGATGCCCAGAACAGCGGAATCAGCCTGAGCGGCAGCAGCAAGGCAGCAACAGCCGCCAGTTTGTTTTAGGCTGTGGGTGGGGGTTTGATAATGTCCTCTTCTTTATGGGGGGGCTGAAAAGTCATTTTTGTAAAGTAAGTCAGGCAACCCCCCTTAGTCTCACTAATCAGCAAGCTGATAAGTGAGACTATTCCCCCCTTCTAAAGAAGGGGGGATGATTATTGGATTACCTCCCCTTCTTTAGAAGGGGAGGATAGAAACTCTTGGTGAGACGAAGTCGAACCTTAGAGTTTCTTGGAGGGGTTGATTAATCAATAAACTGACTGCGGCAATGCGCAATATCAGCGGTTTGGCTTCCCCGAACTATAACCACGACGGTTTCATTTGGATCAATCAACCCCCAGGATACAAAAACTGATGGCGATAACTGAACCAAGGCTGCGGGCGGCGGGTTGTGATTCGCCGCGGCTGGATGCCCAGATTCTTTTGGCCGAGGTTTTAAAAATCGATCGCGCTCGGCTGTTGCTTGACCCGTCGCGGGAGCTTACCGATGAACAGTCTGACCAGTATGCTTCATTGGTTGCCGAGCGGATTGCTCGCAAACCGCTGGCAAAAATAATTGGTCGTAAGGAATTCTGGTCGCTTGATTTTGCCGTCTCGACGGCGGTACTTGACCCCCGTCCCGATTCCGAGACATTGGTAGAGGCGGCAATTCAAATCGCCGATAGGACTCCCGTCGATCATCCCTTGACCCTGTGCGACCTTGGCACCGGTTCGGGTTGTTTGATTATTGCGCTGCTTAAGGAGCTTACCACGGCCCGCGGCATTGGTCTTGATTCCTCTGCGGCGGCCCTCGAGATTGCCCGGTTCAATGGGCAGAACCTTGCCAGCCAAATCCCCAATCTCGATCAGCGACTGGAATGGCGACAGGCCGATTGGCGAGAAGCTTCCCTGCCGATTGCCGATATATATATTGCCAATCCGCCCTATATTGCTTTGGAATCAAAGGCTGATTTGGCACCGGAATTGGACTATGAACCGGCCAATGCCCTTTTTGCCGATGATCAGGGTCTGGCTGAATATCGGGCGATTATAGAGGCTCTGGTCAAGGCAAGTCAGCCGTCGCAATTTTGGCTGCTGTTTGAATTGGGCGAGGGGCAGGAGGGGGCTGTAAGAACTCTATTGACAGGAGCGGGCTTCACTATGGTATATAACAGGAACGATTTAAGGGGTCGGGTCAGAATGATCGGCGGCCATTATTTTCGAGAAACCCAATAACTCGAACCTTAAACGACATTGCAACAAATGACCGAGTAACCGAGTCTGGGATTTGGAAACCTAAACCCAACCCTTCACGATAGTGATTACGAAGAATCGCCTTGCTCCTTTATTCGGCAACTACTCCGCTTGGATAACCGTGCCACACTGGTCAATTTCAAACCAAAGGTTCAGCATCAGCCATGAGAACAGGTCCTCATATTAAACGCACAAGGTCGCGCCCCCATGGTCAAGGCAATGGGCAAAATGGTAACGGCGGCAGCCCAGGTAACGGTCAAGGCAATCGCAAGCCCATGTCGCTGCGCCACCATACCTTCGACAGCAATGGCCCCGATATAAGGGTGCGCGGCACGGCCTTTCAGGTGCTCGAGAAATACCTGGCCTTGGCGCGGGATGCGACGACTTCGGGGGATCGGATTGCCGCCGAGAATTTTTATCAGCACGCCGAGCACTATTATCGGATTATCAATGCCAGTGGCGAGGCCAATCAGCTTCTGGCCTCGACACCGCGCGACATCGAGGATGGCGGGGTGGAGGAGGGGGATTCAAACCATTCCATGCCGCAGCAGATTCAAGGGCCGGGTTCGCCATCCTTGGTTGGAATGCCCTATAGTTCGACCGGAGAGGATCAGCCCCATCATGGCATGACGACAATTCCGAATTTGGCCTCGATCATTCCAACCACGGTTGATTTTGGCTCGGCGGAACAGCCGGTCATAGCCCCACCAGCGCCCGAACATGCTGAAGTGCAACCGCGTGGTCGGCTGAGATCGCACCTCGGCAATGGCCTCAGGCAAAATCGCTCGCCCTATGGCAATCGCAACAATTTCAATAACGGGGCTGGCCCGCGCGCCCCTTCCCCGGTCAACGAGGTTTCGGTAGAGGATCGGATTTCCCCCCTGTCGAGAACCAGCCATTTGGGGGATGGCGAGTCTCGCTCCAGCGACTATCCCGGGACTCCGCGCCCCGCCCGCAGAAGGCCGCCGCGCACCGACCTGTTTGGCGAATCGGGATTGAACAGTCGCCAAGACTCGGCGCAGGATTCGGGCGAATAGCCTGTGGCTGTGGTGCAAAAACAAATTCCGCGCGGCATCTGGTGCGCATTGGATCTGCCTGATGCTGAATCGGCCCTGCGGATGGTGCGGCTGGTCAGCCCCCAGGTGGTTGGGTTTAAAATCGGCATGGAGCTCTTTTACCGCAGCGGCCCCGAACTGGTGGCGCGGATTGCGGATGCTGCGGCCGAGGCAGCGGGGGAGCGGCGCGGGATTTTTCTCGACCTTAAACTCCACGATATTCCCAATACCGTAGCGGCGGCGGCGCGGAGTCTCTCGCGCCTGCCCATCGATCTGCTGACCGTGCACGCCAGCGGCGGGGCGGAGATGGTCGCGGCAGCGGTGGCGGGAATCGCCGGCAATGCCCGAATCATCGCCGTGACCGTACTGACCAGTCTGGATGATCAGAATCTTGATGCGCTTGGCTTTGGCTTCGCAGCGGGGGAATTGGCGATAAGATTGGGGCGAATGGCAGTATCGGCCGGGGCGGCGGGTCTGGTCTGTTCGGGGCTCGAGGTCGCAGCCCTGCACCGCGAAGTCGGGCCGCAATCGATATTGGTCGTGCCGGGTCTGAGGATGGCCGATAGCAAATCCGCCGGGGATCAAAAACGGATTGTCACGCCCTTGCAGGCCCTGCAAAATGGTGGAGTCGTCCTGGTGGTGGGCCGCCCGATTACCGCCGCGGCTGACCCCGCCGCCGCGGCACGGTTGATTGCTCAGTCGTTGATTTAGCCGATGGGTTGGTTTACAGATTGTTGATGGGGATGGCTGGCTGTTAATTCACATGAACCGAGTAAAAACCATGATTCCAAATCTCGATCTGTCGCGGATAAATGAGGCCGATTTTAAAGAGGATTCGGTTCGCGAAGCCATCATCATGCCGATTCTGTTGGCCCTGGGTTACAGTGACTCCAGCGATGCCGAGTTTATGATTCAACGCAGCGTTAAACTGCTCGATCCCTGGGTTAAAACCGGCTCCCGAGCCATCGAGATTGCGCCGGTCTTTCCCGACTATCTGCTGCGCCATCAGGGGCGGGGTTTTTTGATCCTCGAGGCCAAATCGCCATGGGTCAATATCCACGAAGGCGAACCCATCCATCAGGCATTTTTCTATGCCATCCACCCCGAGATTAGGGTCAATCATTTTGCCCTCTGTAATGGCCACCATCTGACGATTTTTAATATCTATCGGGAGATGCTGGAATCGATTCCTTTGGCAGAAATTGACCAACATTGGCAAAGGCTTCAGGATTATTTTAAGCCGCCTGCAAAGGCACCCGTAGTCAGCCAGCCGCCGACTAGGGAGAAGAACTATCTCGACCGCGAACAGCCGAGAGCGAATTTACCCGACCATAAACAAAGACTTAAACGACATTATGGAGTTCATCCCTATTTCACTCGGCAGGTTGGAATGGTTGTGAGCGAATATATTCGCAGATTTTCTGATCCCGACGATTTGATTCTCGACTCCTTTGGCGGCAGTGGCATTACGGTGGTGGAGGCGATGATGCTGGGTCGCCGAGCGATTCAGATCGACCTCAATCCCCTGTGTAAATTAATCGTCGAGGGCTTGACCCTGCCGGTTGAAATTCAAGATTTGCTTCAAGAGATTGAACGAATTGCCAAATCATATCCAAAACAGCTCGAAAAAATTCTTAAGTTAAACGACAGCCAAGTCGATCAAGAATTGAGTAAATTCTATCCCGCCGACCTCGATTTGCCCAAGGGTTCAGATGTGCCGACGGTAAGGGGTCTTTTTAGTCGCCAACAGATTGTTGAACTTGCCTTGCTTAAAAAGATTATCCTGGCTTCAAAAAAGAAAGCGACCCGAAAATCTTTGATGGTGAGTTTTTCGAGTACGGTTAATAAAATCAATTTAACCTTCCATCGGGGAACCAAAACCCCCAATGGCGGCGACAGTGGCCCCATGCGTTATTACCGTTATCGCATTGCCAAGACTCCCACCCAGCTTGATACGCTCAAAACCTTTCTCAGTAAGGCGGATCGCCTGGTCAAGGCCAAGCTCGAGATGCAGGGCAAAATAAACGATCAGACGATTGATCGGCTGCACATCATCCAGGGCGATGCGACCCGCTTGACCATGATCGACACGGAGTCGGTGGATTATATTTACACCGATCCGCCCTATGGCAAGAAGATTCCCTATCTTGACCTTTCGATCATGTGGAACAGCTGGCTCGATCTGCCGGTGACGGCGGATGACCTTGCCCGCGAAGCCATCGAAGGCGGAACCCATTTTAAGCAAAAGGAGGAATATGGCGATTTGATCATTGAATCGCTCAAGGAAATGTTTCGCGTGCTTAAATGGAATCGCTGGATGAGTTTTGTCTTCCAGCATCAAGACCCTTATTTTTGGTACCTCATCGTCAATAATGCCGAGAAGATTGGTTTCGAATATGCGGGCATGGTTCGTCAAGACAATGGCCAAACCAGTTATAAAAAACGCCAAAATCCCTTCCGCGTCCTGTCAGGGCAAATGATTATCAATTTTAAAAAGGTGCAGAATCCGCTGGTCAGGCAGACGGTTGATCTGGGGACTGATTTTAAACCCTTGTTGCTCAATCACATTGAATCGATCATTGCCAAATATCAGGGCGCGACGATGGAGGAGTTCTATGCCGATTTAATCACGGTCGGTACTGAATTTGGCTATCTCGATTGGCTGCATAGGAACGAGGGGGAATTGCTCGATATCATCAACCAGGGCTATGAATTTGATCCCAAGACCGAAAAATACAACCTCAAGCCCAACCAAGGATTCAAAACCCATATTCCGACCGAGGAGCGGGTGGGCTATTTTATCCGCAACTGCCTGATGAAGCACCAAAGGCAAAACAGCTATCCATCGCTCGAGACCATTGTCAGCGAGGTCATGCCCTATCTCAAAAATGGCACCACTCCGACCGATCAGACCATTATCCGAGTCTTGGGCCAGGTCGCCGACCGCTATGGTCGAGATGGCTGGCAAATCAAGGGCAATAATCGCCTGATTTAATGGCCGCAACCGATTTGCGGCCTTCTACCCAATGCGGCCGGTGATATAGTCTTCGGTCTGTTTTAGCCTGGGTTGGGTAAAGATCTTCTCGTTTGTATCAAATTCGATCAGCTCGCCCTGATAGAGGAAGGCGGTATAGTCCGAAACCCGCGCGGCCTGGCGCATATTGTGGGTGACTATGGCGATGCAATAGTCGGTTTTAAGCTCGGCCACCAGTTCCTCGATTCTTTGCGTCGAGATCGGGTCGAGGGCCGAGGTTGGCTCATCCAGCAACAGCACCGAGGGTTGAATCGCAATGGCCCGCGCGATACAGACCCGCTGTTGCTGTCCGCCCGACAGACTATTGCCGCTTTGCTTCAGCTTATCCTTGACCTCCTCCCACAGGCCGGTTTTGCGCAGGGCAGTCTCGACCCGGCCTTCAAGTTCGCTCGCCGAATATTTATGGTAGAGTCGGATGCCAAAGGCAACATTGTCAAAAATCGACATGGGGAATGGCGAGGGTTTTTGGAACACCATCCCGACGCTTTTGCGCAGGCGATTGACATCGACCGTCCGCCCCAAAATATTCTGGCCATCGAACAGAATCTTACCGGTCGCATATTGCCCGGGATAGAGTTCGTAGATACGATTGAGCATCCTGAGCAGGGTCGATTTACCACAGCCCGATGGGCCGATAAAGGCCGTGACCTGCCGATCCTTGAGGGTCAGGCTGACATCCTTCAGGGCCTGAAAGCCTTGGTAATAGAAGCTTACCTTTTGCAGCTCGAACTTGGCGCTCGAAGGCAGGGCTCCGACTGAATTTTTGGTGCCAGTCTTGACCTCGGTCTTTTTTACCGAGACGGTTTTTTGGTTCTTCATCGGCGATTCTGCCCCCCCAGCATCTTGGCAACAATATTGAGTAAAAGAATGGCCACGGTAATCAGTAAGGCTCCGCTCCAGGCCAGTTGGATTTGATCTTCATAGGGACTCCGCGCATAGTTATAGATGACAATCGGCAGGGCGGCCATAGGCGCGGCTATATCGAGGCTCCAGTTCTGATTACCGAGCGAGGTAAAGATCAAGGGGGCCGTTTCGCCACTGATCCGAGCCACCGCCAGCAACATGCCATTGATGATCCCTTGCCGCGCCGAACGGTAACAGATCAAGATAATCACTCGCCATTTGGTCGCGCCCAGGGCCGCCGCGGCTTCGCGCAGGGCATTGGGAACCATCAGCAGCATATCTTCGGTCGTGCGCAAAACCACCGGCAGGGTGATAATGGCCAGGGCCACCGACCCCGACCAGGCCGAGAAATGCTTAAGCGGAGCCACCGCAATGGTATAGATAAATAACCCAATAATAATGGATGGCGAACTGAGCAAAATATCATTGGCAAATCTAATCGCCCCCGATAGTTTCTTGCCCCGCCCATATTCGGCGAGATAGGTTCCCGCCAAGATCCCCGCCGGAGCCCCAATCGCAACCGCGCCAAAGGTAATGATCAAACTGCCGACCATGGCATTGGCCAGCCCGCCCTTGGTCCCCGCCGGACTCGTGCTGTGGGTAAAGAGCTGGAAGGAGATTCCCTCCAGCCCCTTAACAAACAACATGCCAAGGACAAAAAGCAAAACCGCCGCGGCAAAAATAACCGCCGACCAGGCAAAAATCTTAACCAGTCCATCGAACAATCGACGGCGAAAATAAAGCGAGGTGAGGCTGGTGATAATGGCAGTCATGGCTCAATTCCCTTGCCGACTGGGGTCACGAGTCAGGCGGTTCAACATCAGCCGCGACAGACCCAGCACGACCAAACTGATCACATATAATATCAAACCCAGGGCAATCAGGGAAGTTATGTAGAGTTCTCCGGTCGCCTCGTTAAATTCATTGGCAAGGCTGGCCGAGATCGAGGTTCCGGGGGAGAGGAGGGAATAGGGCATCCGATGGGCATTGCCAATGACAAAGGTTACCGCCATGGTCTCCCCCAAGGCCCGCCCGAGCCCGAGCATAATCCCGCCAACTACACCAATGCGGCTATAGGGCAGAACCACCTTCCACAGCACCTCGGTCGTGGTCGCCCCGAGACCGTATGAGGCTTCGCGCAGCATATTGGGGGTGGCCTCAAAAACCTCCCGCATGATTGAACTGATAAAGGGCAGGATCATCACCGCCAAAACCAACCCCGCCGTCAGCAGCGATGAGCCCGAGGGCGGGCCGCCAAAAATCGGTTTGAGCAGCGCAAATTGCCCCAGATGGTCGGCCAAAAACGGATAGAGATTCATCTCCAAAAACGGCACCAGAATCAGCATCCCCCAGATGCCATAGATGATCGAAGGCACCCCCGCCAACAGTTCAATGGTCAGAATCAGGGGCCGTTTAAACCACGAAGGCGCCAAGAAGACCATGGTCATGGCCACGCCAAAACTCAGCGGCACGGCGACCAGAATCGCAATCAAACTGCAAACCACCGTCCCGAGAATAGGCCCAAGTGAGCCAAAAATCTCCGCCGCCGGATTCCAGCGGGCGGTGGTTAAAAACCCCCAGCCAAACTCCTTAAGACTAGGCCAGGCCCCCACCACCAGGACCGCAATAATCGCCAAAACAATCACGACGACCGACAGAGCAAAGCCGAGTGTAACCGAATAGAAAATTCGGTTAAACCCGGCCTTCTGTCTCAACACCGAATGGCGGTTAGAGCCTACCATATTATTTTGGATTCCAAACCGGCTTGCCGTTGCTCATCACGCCAGCGGTCCAGGTGCTTTGGATAAAATTCACCACCGGAATGGGAATCGGCGCATAGTCAAGACTCCGTGCCATCCTATCGCCATCGCGGTAAGCCCAGTCAAAGAATTTAAACATCTCCTCGGTATTCTCCACCGCATTCTTTTGAATCAGGATAAAGCTGGCGGAGGCAATCGGCCAACTCTCCTTGCCGGGCTGATCCGACAGGGTCAGGAAGAAGCCCTTGGCGGCTGGCCAATTGGCATTGGCGGCAGCGGCTTCGTAACTGGCGATGGTTGGCATAGGGAAGTTACCCTGTTTATTCTGCACCAAAACAAAAGGCAATTGGCTCTGTTTGGCATAGTTCGATTCAACATAGGCAATCGAGCCGTTAACCCGAGTAGCCAGTGACGATACCCCGTCATTACCCTTGGCTCCCAAACCGACTGGCCATTCCAGGGCGGTGGCGACTCCGATCTTCTCCCGCCAGGTCGCGCTGACCTTGGCCAGATAGCTCGAGAAGTTATAGGTGGTTCCCGAACCATCGTTACGATAGATCGGGGTAATGGGCATGTCCGGTAAGGCCAGCAGCGGATTCATCGCCTTGATTGCCGGGTCGCTCCATTTGGTAATCTTGCCGAGGTAAATATCGGCAATGATGGTTCCGCTCATCTTGAGCAGGCCCGATTTTAAGCCCTTGATATTGACAATTGGCACAATGCCACTGACCACCATCGGGAACTGGATGATCTGATTCTGGTTCTGCCACTCTATGGTCTGCGGCGCGTCGGAGGCTCCAAAATCAACGGTCTTGGCGACGATCTGCTTTAAGCCGCCACCCGAACCAATGGCCTGGTAATTGATATTGACGCCCGTCTTCTCCTTATAGGCGGCGGCCCATTTGCTATAGATGGGATAGGGGAAGGTCGCGCCAGCCCCGGTAAGCTCGGTTGCTGACAAATGACTGGAGACCATCAGCAAACCGCTAATGACTGTGACGGCTGCCAAAGCAATCGCGGAATTTGGTTTCTTTAAGAAAAACATAGTTCACCTTTTATTGTGATATTTGAAGGGGAGAGTCTCACTCCAGAAAATGAAATTTACTTAATAAGATTAAATTAATTTCATTTACTGTGGCTATGATTATCCCCCTTATGAGTAAAGGAACCTCTAACAGTATCACGGTTTTTTGTCTTTGCAGGCAAGTATTTTAACAAGCAATCCTTAAGATCAATCGGTCGGGTTAAGGGCTGATTTGCATTTACCCGAGCGACGGATTGGGTTTTGACTATCTCTCCTCTGAATCGTCGAGTTTTTCGATCACCCCGACCATGTCGTCGTCGTCTTCCCCGAGTTCAGACGCATCCTCTATCATATCGGGATCATCATCGTCGGCATCAGCCACGACCAGTTCATCGGGATCGATTCCGGCCCCTTCCAGTCCGCCCACCAAGGCCTTATCGCCGTCGAGGGTGATAATCTCCCCGTCCTTGGCCGCTTGACCCGCCCGCCCGCGGCGCGAGCGGAGGTTGGCCTCGGGATCGAACTCGGCCTTGCATTTTGGGCAGATGATTGGGTTGCGGTTTAAATCATAGAAGGCTGCTGCGCAGCTCTGGCAATGTCTTTTAGTGCCCCATTCGGCTTTAACCATGATTCGTTCCTAAGCTATGTTGATCATAAGCGTAACAATCTATCAAACGCTTTACAAAATTTATTCTCAGTCACCACATGCCAGAAGTTAAGAAATCTGTCAATTCTTTCGTGAAGGCAATCTGTGTGGTGGAGTTGCTTTGTTGCCGATTTAGGGGATAGGATGGTTAAAAAGGAATCAATCATGACAAAAACCCTCAACCAACGCAAAGTTGAATATCATTACCATGGTCATAGCCATGGGCCGGTGATTCGCATGGTCAGCCCGGGCGACTTGGGGGAGCGGCTCAAGCCCTTTGTGTTTTTGGACTATTTTAACCCGGTCAAGACCGAGCAGCTGAATTTTCCGGCCCATCCCCATTCGGGGATTGCGACCCTGACTTGGGCGCGGGGTGGCGATGTCGTCTATTGGGACAATAGTGGTCAGAATGGGACTATTCATGCGGGTGGGATCGAATGGATGAATGCGGGTGGTGGCGCCTGGCACCAGTCGCGGGCGGTGGGGGAGGGCAGGATGACCGGCTTTCAGCTGTGGGTTGCTCTGCCGCCGCTGGTCGAGGATGGAGCGGCTCAGGGTCAATATATTCCGCCCGAATCGGTACCGATGGCGCGAATCAGTGGGGGCGATATTCGGGTGCTGCTCGGGCAGTTGGAGCCGGTGGCGGAGGATCGTGGCAGTGAAGGGAGAAATCTGCGGCATAGCAGTTCGATTGTGACTCATCAGGATATGAATTATTTTATTGTGCGGCTTGATGCGGGGGCTGAGTGGAGTTATTTGCCGCCCAGTCATCACGATGTGGCCTGGGCGATGGTTTTTGACGGGGATGGTTCGGTCAATGGTCAAAGATCGCAGATGGAGGTTTTGGTCCTGTCTTCTGATTCTGGGTCGATAGAGATGAAGGCAGGCGCGCAGGAATCATGGTTTGTATTGGGTACGGCTAAAAGGCATGACTATCCTTTGGTCTTGGGGCGCAGTTCGGTCCATACCAATCGGGCTTCGTTGCATTCGGCCCTGAAGCGCATCGCCGACACCGTACCGAGGTAGGCCGTGGGCGGGGAGGCTGTGGGAATGAGTCGGCGTAGTGGTCAAAAGAATCTATAGTCTGATTCTTTTAAAATCCAAAAACACTTTTGTTTAAGCGGGGGGCGGATGCCCCCCGTCGAGCTATGCTCGACTCCCCCCTCTGGATCGCCTTGCTATCGCAACGCGATGAGGGCTATCGAAAGGTTAAAAACTCCGATCACCCCTCATAGCGTCGTGCGAAAGCACGAGGCTATCCAGCGGGGGGAATCGAACGAAGTGAGATGGGGGGCATCCGCCCCCCGACAAATTATAATCTAAAACACTCGCCTGAGTTATTGAATTACCAATTGAACAGAATGTAACCTCCTTCCTCACATAAATCAATTTCCTTCACAATTCTATAACATTAACGATATTGATTCTGTCTTCGCTTTGTGATAATTCTTTTACAATGGAGAATCGATATGGACAGAATCTTAAGTAGTGTGGCTTCCTTAGATGACCAAATGGATATTTCTCACCCATCGGTAAGAGAATTCCGACCCAATGCCGAGACTCTTGCTGCCTTCGCCGAAATCGAACGGGGAGAGGGTAAAACCTGCAATACAATAGCTGAACTCTTGGCGGAATTAAATGCGGAAGATTGAGTGGTCATCTAGTTTTAAACGAGACTACAAACGAATTAAATCTGGCAGATATAAGGCAGACATTGATCTTATCATTTCGGAAGTACTGGAATGTTTGTCTAACGATAAACCCCTTGCCCAAAAATATCGTGACCATCAACTTCATGGCAAGTTTCGCGCTTACCGCGAATGTCACCTGAAGCCAGACCTTTTACTTATCTACTACAAGATAGTGGACAATCGATTAATTCTATATCGGCTGGGTTCCCATAGCGACTTGGAACTAACCTAGCCAATTTCTATACTCCCAAATTCCCCTTACCCATTCCACCACCCATGGTCTATACTGTCCCAAAGAACCAACGGGAGTAACCATGTCCTTCGTCACAAGCCTTGCTACCTTCGCCATAGTCTGGTGGCTCGTCCTATTCACCGTCCTGCCCATCGGGGTCGAGCGCAACCCCAACCCGCAACCCGGTACCGACCCCGGTGCGCCCAAAACCCTGAATCTTAAACGCAAATTCGCACTTACCACGATCATAGCCTTTGGTCTCACCGCCGCTATCCTGATCACCATGGAGGTCACCGGTTTTGACTTCTATACCCTCTTCTCCCAATAGGTGAGTGCCATGAGCCACCAACCCCCAGCCATGACCATATCCGCCCTCAGCCGAGCCTATGAATCTGGCGAGGCAACCCCTACCCAAATCGTCAAATCCATCCTATCTGCCATAGCCGCCGAACCCGATTCCCATGTCTGGATTTTACAGATCCCCGAGGCCGAACTGCTCGCCCGCGCCGCCGCCTTAGAAAAGATAGGCCGCAACGCCACCCACCGACTGTGGGGCATCCCCTTCGCGGTCAAGGACAATATCGATATCCAAGGCCTGCCAACCTCCGCCGCCTGTCACGCATTTGCCGCCACCAGCGACTCATCGGCCCCGATTGTCGAGACCCTGCTCGCCGCCGGAGCCATATTGATCGGCAAGACCAACCTCGACCAGTTTGCCACCGGCCTCAGCGGCACCCGCTCGCCCTTTGGTACCCCGCGCAATCCGCTCGCGCCCGACCATATTCCCGGCGGCTCCAGTTCGGGCTCGGCCGGAGCGGTGGCCCGCGGCTGGGTCAGCTTCGCCCTCGGCAGCGATACCGCCGGTTCGGGCCGAGTTCCCGCCGCCTTCCACAATATCATCGGGCTTAAAGCCACCCCCGGCCTCGTCAGTACTCGCGGTATAGTTCCCGCCAGCCGCTCCCTCGACTGCGCCGCCATTATGGCATTAACCGTCGCCGATGCGGTGTTGGTGCGGGACCTGATTGCCGGTTTTGATTCCGCCGATCCCTGGTCGCGCCACGCCCCTGCGCACCACGCCACCAAACCCGACCTGAGCAAAGGATTCCGCTTTGGCGTGCCATCATCGGCCCAGTTCAAGGATTTTGGTAACCCCGATGCCGCGGCTTTGTTTGCCGAAGCCGTCGCGCGACTGGAAACTCTCGGGGGAAAAAGAATCGAGATCGATTTCCAGCCCTTTGCCGCCGCCAGTGACATGTTTATCAACTCCGCCCTCTATAGCGAGCGGGCCGCCTGTATCGGCGATTTTGTCGCCAGCCACCCCGATGCGGTGCTGCCGATTCTCCGCCAGTCGGTGGCCAGGTCGCAGGACTATTCAGCGGTTGAACTGTGCCGCGCCCACTATCGATTAATGAGTCTGCGCCGCCAGTCAGAGGCCGCCTGGCAAAAGACAGACCTCATTCTGATCCCCACCGCGCCGCGCTGTTATAGCCTCGCCGAGGAGGCGAGTGACCCCTTCGCCATTCCCGCCAGCCTCGGGCACTATTGCGCCTTCGCCAATCTGCTGGGATCTACGGTGGTGCAGGTACCCAGCGGCTTTGACCGCCAAGGCCTGCCCTTTGGCGTCAGTCTGGTCGCCCCGTCATACCGCGATGGTCTGGTCTCGACTCTGGCCGAGGAGTTTTCTCTGATGGCCGACCTGGTGCTTGGTTCAACCGGGCGGCGGCTTAGTCAAGCCCTGGGGAAGGATTCGGCGACAGCCGCCAACCCGACCGATGATCTAATAACCCTCGCCCTGGTGGCCATTGATGCCAAGACTATGCGCGGATTGGGGGGCGAACTGCAGGGGCGGGCCATGACGGGTCCGCACTATCGACTCTATCTTTTGCCGCAGGCGATGGAGCCAGCCCTGGTCGCGGTCAATCGCGGCGAAACCGGTTTTGCGATTGAGCTCGAACTCTGGAGCTTGCCGCGGAGCCGATTGGGTGACTATTGCCAGACTCTGCCCGCCGGGGCCGCCATAGCCCAGGTGCAGCTCGAGGAGGGTGAAGCCACCCTCGGTCAGGTTGCCCAGAGTTTCGTCGTCGAGGGCGCGGTCGATATCAGCGGCTATGGCAGTTGGCAGGCCTATCGCCAATATCTGGGCAAGGCATAATGTCTGGCGGGAAAATATTTACCCATTCCAACCCTTGCTCTTTGGGCGGACAATCCCTATCTTGTCGGCATGTTTACGGGAATCATAAGTGGGCGCGGTACCATCAAATCCTTCGCCGAGCGGAAGGGCGGAGCCGCCGGGCGGCGGCTGGTTTTGGCGGTAGCCGACTGGTCTGATCGCGCGGGTTTAAAACTCGGGGCCTCGGTCGCCTGCAACGGAATTTGCCTGACGGTGGTGGAGCCATTTGTGACGGCGGGAGTTCCAGACTCCCTTGATTTTGACCTCTCGCCTGAGACCCTATCCTGCACCACGGCAATCGGCTGGAAGGAGGGCGGGAGGGTCAATCTGGAGCGGCCCCTGCGGATGGGCGATGAATTTGGCGGCCATATGGTATCGGGCCATGTCGATAGCACCAGTCTTGTCCTGGCCAGCGAAGCCGAGGGCGACTATACCGTCTGGTGGTTTGAATTGCCGAAGGGCCTGGAACGGTACATCGTACCCAAGGGCTCGGTGACCATCGATGGGGTATCGCTGACGGTCAACCGCGTCGAAGCCGCGCGGTTCAGTGTCGCCATCATCCCCCATACGGCTCTGGTCACGGGGTTTGGGGTTTTGCGCCCCGATGATCGGGTCAATCTCGAGGTCGATCTGGTGGCCAAGAATTTGGCGCGACTGGCCGCGCCGCATCTTCAGGAATAGTCAATGACTTCTAATCATAATGGTATAAGCCCAATCACCGAGATCATCGCCGAATGCGCCGCCGGTCGGATGGTGATCTTGATGGATGACGAAGGGCGAGAGAATGAAGGCGACCTTGTGATACCCGCCAGCTTTGCCACGGCCGAGGCGGTCAATTTTATGGCCAAACATGGTCGCGGATTGATCTGCCTGACCCTGACTCGCGGGCGGGTGGAGCAGCTCGGCCTGCCCTTGATGGCCGCCCTCAACCGCTCGCGCCACGAGACCGCCTTTACGGTATCGATCGAGTCGCGGGAGGGGATCAGCACCGGCATCTCCGCCGCCGACCGCGCCAAGACCATCAGCGTCGCCATCGATCCCAACTGTGGCGCCGGGGATATTGTCTCGCCCGGCCATGTCTTTCCCCTGGTCGCTCGCGACGGTGGCGTGCTGGTGCGTAGTGGCCATACCGAGGCTGCGGTCGATCTGGCGCGGCTCGCCGGACTGGCTCCGGCGGGAGTGATTTGCGAGATTATGAACGACGACGGCACCATGGCCCGCCTGCCCGATGTGCTGCAATTTGCGGCATTACATGGGTTAAAGGTTGGCACCATTGCCGACCTCATCGCCCATCGCCGCCAAAGCGATTCCCTCATCGAACGAACCGCCGTCTATCCCTTTGCCGATGGCTATGGCGGGGATTTTGAAGCCGTGATCTATCGCAGCAAATATGGCTATGGCGAGCATCTGGCCCTGGTCAAGGGCGGGCTCGAGGGGATTGCCGCCAATTCCGACCAGCCGATATTGGTGCGAGTCCACCACCTGAATATTCTGGGCGATGTGCTGGCCGCGGGCAGCGACCATGGCCTGCGTCGCGCGATGGAGAGGATCGGTGCCGAGGGGCGCGGCATTGTCGTGGTGATTCGCGAATCGTCTCATTCCAGTCTGGCCGAGCTGTTTGAAGCCCGCCAAATTCGAGAGAAAAATCGCGGTGTTACCAAGCCGCCCGCGGTAGGTAATGAACTGCGCTACTATGGGATTGGGGCACAGATTCTGGTCGATCTCGGGGTGCGGCGGATGAGGTTGCTGACACATTCCAACCCGACATTGGTGGGGCTGGAAGGCTTTGGCCTCGAGGTCAGCGATTTTGTGAGTTTGTGAGAAATGGTTGCAGACATACTGTGTTTCTTTAAAAATCCTTGGAATTTTACAAAAAGGATGTCATTGCGAGCGAGACTCACAGCTTGCTGTGAGACGAAGGGTGGCAATCCATTTCTCCACGAAGTAATACTATTCAGATGGAAAAATGGATTGCCACGGTCGCTATTGCTCCCTCGCAATGACGAATATGGAAAGTTATTGGAATCTAAACAAAATTTTGAATTCTTAAGGAAACCCTGAAAAACTCCAAACTTGTCATTCTGAGCTTAGAACAGTCCGAGCCTTGCGAGGCTAACTGTTCTTTGCGAAGAATCCAGAAAAACTTAAATCATTGTAATTGCTAAGTTTTCTGGACTCTTCCCCTCACGCTTCGCTCAGGGTTGCTAAAGACTTTGCAT
>JASGCE010000314.1 GCA_030054295.1 Minisyncoccota bacterium | reverse complement strand
CTAAGGGGGGTTGCCTGACTGTCTTTTAAAAATGACTTTTTCAGGGTTTCCTTTAAGGAGCGGGGGACATTCAAAATAAATCCTTGCCTATATTACTTCCCCAGCAATCCAATCAGTTCCCCGTAGCCAGTTACCTGCAATTGCGGTTCGGCGGCGGAAAAATCCTCGTCAGGGTGAGGTACGCCGATTAAAATCGGGGTGCAGCCGGCCTGCACTGCGCAGTCCATATCGATGGCGGCATCCCCGATGAACCAGACTGACGGATCGGCTGCAATGCCACTGCCTGCCAGGGCTGCGGTAACGACTCCGGGGTGGGGTTTATCGGCGGGGGTATCCTGGGCCCCGATCAGGCGGTAAAAATATCCATCCCAGCCGAGGTGAGCCGATTCAGCGCGGAGCAGGACTCCGGTCTTGTTGCTGACCACGGCGGCGGTGATGCCACGGTTTTGCAGCAACTGTAAAAACTCCTCGGCCTGCGCGAAGGGTTTGACCTCGACCAGGTGCCTTTCTTTAAAGGCGTTAAGATAAATTTCCCGCGCCATTTGCCAGCGCTCGCCAAAGAGTTTGGGGAAGGCATCGCGGAGGCTGGCGCGAACGCGCAGCCGCGCCTCGGCATCGCTCCAGGGTTCCTGTCCCATTTCGGTCAGGCAGTGGTTGAGGGCAGCAAAGATCGCCGACCAGCTATCGACCAGACTATTGTCCCAGTCGAATAGAACCGCGCGAGGCGGCGGCAGTGGGGTTGCAAATTCAGGCGGCATCTGCCGCATCCAGATAGTGTTTGCGCAGGGTCAGAGCCACCGAGCCAGCCTTACCATCGCCGATGGTTTGGCCATCGATCTTTACGACCGGCATGACGAAACTCGAGGCCGAGGTGATGAAGGCCTCGGCAGCGTCAAGGGCCTCGTCGCGGCTGAATTTTCTTTCTTCAAACTGCCATTTACCGCCGAGGTTTTGCAGCACCACCGCGCGGGTTACCCCGGCCAAAATATCAGGCCCCAGTTGGCGGGTGACGATCTTGCCCGCTTTGGTGACGATCCAGGCGTTGCTGGCGGTGGCCTCGGTGACAAAGCCCTCGCGGTCGATCATCCAGGCCTCGAAGGCTCCGGCATCGCGGGCCTTGAATTTGGCGAGGGCATTGGGCAGCAGTCCGACGGTTTTGATTTCGCAGCGCGCCCATCGTTCATCGGGCAGGGTGATGATGCTGACGCCTTGGGCGACCTTGGCCTCGTCGGGGACGGCGAGTCTTTTGGTCGTCATGACCAGGGCTGGCTGCATGGCGGCGACCAGATCGGCGGGTGGGGCGTGGTCGCGCAGGGTTACGCCGCGGGTGACCTGGATATAGATGAGGCCGTAACTCAGGAGGTTTTGCCGCCTTAGGCGGTCTGCGATCTGTTCGAGGGCGCGGCGATGGCAGGGCATAGGAATCTCGAGCAATGACAGGGATCGTTCCAGTCGGTCGAGGTGTCTATCCATATCGAGCATTTTGTTTTTGCGGACCAGGACGACTTCATAGACTCCGTCGGCGAATTGATAGCCGCGGTCCTCGACATGGACGGCGGCCTGGTGGTGGGGGACATAGGTTCCGTTGACGAAGGCGATACGGGGCATGGTTTCCTCGGCGGCTGGTGATGGGCGGAGTATAGCCTAGTTTTAAAGAATGAATTTTTGTTTTTTGAATAAATTGCGGTAAATTATACTATGTTTCCTTAAGAATTCTAGAAGTCTCAACAAAAAATCGTCATTGCCCTCAAGCTGCGATAGCAGCGCAGAGTGGCAATCCAGATC
>JASGCE010000100.1 GCA_030054295.1 Minisyncoccota bacterium | reverse complement strand
AAAACCGCTTGGGTTTTTGCAGGGCATTGGCATCAACACCACCGGTCAAGACCTTACCTGACGATGGCACCACCGTATTATAGGCCCGCGCCAAACGGGTAATGGAATCGAGCAGAATCACCACATCGCGTTTATGTTCAACCAGCCGCTTGGCCTTTTCGATCACCATCTCGGCGACCTGCACATGGCGGGTGGCGGGTTCGTCGAAGGTCGAGCTGACCACCTCTCCCTTGACCGAACGGGCCATGTCGGTGACCTCCTCAGGTCGCTCGTCGATCAGCAGAACAATCAGATAGGCTTCGGGATGATTCTCCGATATGGCATGGGCAATATTCTGAAGCATCACCGTCTTACCGGTGCGCGGCGGGGCGACAATCAAGGCCCGCTGCCCCATGCCCAAGGGGGCAATCAAGTCGATAATTCGGGTCGTGGTATCCTTGATGGTGGGATTGGGAATCTCGAGCTTTAAGCGCCGGTCGGGATAGAGCGGCGTCAAATTGTCAAAATTAATCCGGTGGCGAACCTTTTCGGGCGCTTCAAAATTGATCGTATTGATTTTATTCAAGGCAAAATAGCGCTCGCCATCCTTGGGGGCGCGAATCTCCCCCTCCACCGTATCACCGGTGCGCAGGCTAAAGCGACGAACCTGCTGCGGATTAATATAGATATCGTCAGGGCCGGGTAAATAGTTGGATTGCGGCGAGCGCAGAAATCCAAAACCGTCGGAAAGAATCTCGAGCACACCGTCGCCAAAAATGGTGATTTCGTTCTCGGCGAGTTTTTTTAGGATCGCAAACATCATATCCTGTTTGCGCAATATACTGGCATTTTCAATCTCGAGTTCCTCGGCAAAGGCAAGCAGCTCCGCCGGGGATTTGCGTTTTAATTTTTCAAGATGCATAGAAGATCACTTGGTTGAATCAAAGCAACAGAGTCTCTGTTGCTCGAACGATTAAATGGGAAGTGAGGGAGATGAGAGAAAAGAAAAGAAAGAGCGACAAGAAATAATTACAAAATCTTATCATAGTGCCGAGGCAAGGAATCGTGCACAGAGTTTTATAATAGTCTTGTAAGGGAACCCTAAACAAATTGATTCAGACTGTCAAGCTGGAGCAGGGGCGAAGTTATAAAAATCTACCAGGGTTTAAAAACAACCAGAACCAAGATGAACAACAATAGTACCGTCGGAACCTCGTTCAAAATTCTAAAATACTTTGGGCTATGGCGATTTTTTTGTTCCGCCAAAGCCTGGCGATAGCGGTTCAAAATAAGGTGATAAATGACAAGCACAGACACAAAAACCAGCTTAACAACTATCCAATAGTCGCCGTTCAACAATGGCGAATTGGGCAGCATAAGCAGGATTGCCCCGCTTAATAATGTTACCACCATCGCCGGGCTGGCGATAAAATAATAGAGTCGCCGCTCCATGGTTTTAAAAACCAGATGCTGCGATGGAGTCACTTGGCTATCACTATGATAGACAAACAACCTTGGCAAATATAACAGACCCGCCATCCAGGATATGACCGCCAATAGATGCAGGGTCTTGATCGATAGATAGAAATTAACCATGGGTTTTATGGGGGCATTGGCTAAAACTGGTCGGGCAGACTCTCTGGCTACAATGGTTCAAGATTGGCTGGTCGCTCGATTCGGCGCGGTTAATCAATTCACATAGGGATTTTATAAAAAACTCGCCACTGCCAACGGTCTCGACTCGGCGGTAATGGGGGACACCAAATTCCTTTGCCACCGCCCGATATTCAATATCCAACTCGACCAGAGTCTCGGAATGTTCCGAGACAAAGGCGATGGGACAGATGACCAGATTGATTCTTTGACTGCCGGCCAGTTTAATCTCATCCTCGGTCGCCGGCCCAATCCACTCCAAGGGCCCAACCCGACTTTGATAGGTCACCTTCCAATCGAGATTAGGAATATTCAATTCCTTAACCACCGCCGCCGTGGTCTGTTCGATTTGATACTGATAGGGATCCCCCTTTTGGATAATCTGTTTGGGTAGACCATGGGCCGAGAATAGAATGCGAGTCGGCCCCAATTCCTTCACCGAATGATAATGGTTTTGAACCAATCTCGAAACCTCGTGGATAAAGGATTGAGCGGTTGGGTAACAGCAGATGGTTTTGGTCGGAACCGTCAGATTGAATTTTTTAGCCGCCGCCATCCAAGCCTTTACCGAAGACCCTGTAGTCGTCATGGAATATTGGGGATAAAGCGGCAAAAGAATGACCTGATCCGGCATGAATTTTAAAACATTCTTGATAGTTTCGTTGGTCATGGGGTGCCAATAGCGCATGGCGATAAAGAATTGGGTGTTAGATTTGCTTTTAAGACTGTGGCTGAGGGCCTCGAGCTGGGTTTGGGTATTGATCAAGATGGGCGAGAATCCACCCAAATGATTATAGATCTCGACCGCGGTTTTAGTTCGTCGATAGGCAATGACTCGGGCAAGAATCTTCCTGACCAGGGTCGGAATCTGCAAAATCGCCGGATCACTAAAAAGATTGATTAAAAAGGGTCGCACGGCCTTTGGGCTGTCAGGCCCGCCAAGATTCAAAAGGATAACTGCGGTTTTTTTTTGGGTCATGATTCTATAGTTTTTTTAACAAATTAACGAGGAATTCGACATTCTCGACCGGACTATTGGGGAGGATTCCATGGCCAAGGTTAAAAATATAGCGACTATTGTTTTTGGAGTCGAGTCGCAAAGGCTCGATAATCCGACGGGTCGCCGATTCAATGGTTTTTGCATCGATCAAGAGATAGATCGGGTCGAGATAACCCTGAACCACATAGTCTTTTTGGAGCTGCCGCGAGGTGGCTTGATTGACCGTCGAATCGAGTCCAATGGCCTGGATATTTAATTTAAGCCCCGAATGAAGATAGGATTCGCTGGCATTTTTAGGGAACCAAATAATCGGAATCTCGGGGTGACTAGATTTTAATCGGTTAATCAGAATCTCGGTTGGTTTTAGAATATAGTTTTTAAAATTATGGTCATCCATCTGCCCGGCCCAGGATTCAAAAATCTGAATCACCTGACAGCCCGCCTTGATTTGACCGCAGAGATAGTGATAGCTGGCCTCGATTAAAATCGTAAACAATGCCGTGATAAATGGCGAATCCAGGTAACAAAGCCTCTTGATCGTCTCGTAGTTTTTGGACGATTGACCCTCGATCATATAGGAGGCAACCGTCCAGATTCCGCCACAAAAACCGATCATGGTTTTGGAATTGGCCAGACCCTCGCAGGTCTGTTTTACGGTTTGATAGATGGGATTAAAACCATCGGCAAGCCTGTCGAGATTCAAGCGCTGCAGATCCTGAAGGCTGCGGATGGGTTCTAATCGCGGCCCCAAGGATTCAATAAAATCAACCCTTTGCCCCAAAACATGGGGGACAATCAAAATATCCGAGAATAGAATCGCCCCATCCATATCAAACCGACGAATCGGTTGCAGGGTAATTTCGCTGGCTAAATCGGGATTTAAACAGAGTTGAATGAAGTTTTTTTCTTTTTGCCGGATTGCCCGATATTCAGGAAGATAACGACCGGCCTGGCGCATAAACCAAAAGGGAATCTTGTCACCGGCAAAACCATTCAAACAGTCAAGCAAGGGTCTGTTATGCCGAACCGGGTTTTTTAAAAGAACTTCAGTTTTTTCCATCGTGCTTATAGTTACCATATAGAATTTAAATTTAAAAGGTATTAGGGATTAGTAGAGGGCTGAATTATGTGGATAACTGGTGTCACAAAACAATCCACAGGATTATCCACCGATCATCAGCTATTAAACCCTTGGATTGATGAATTTATCTCACCTATCCCCAAAAACAATTAAACTCTGTCCTGTTACCTATGAATAAAGGGCTTGTGAATCCTATCCCCGTCTTTAAAACCAAAATCAAAACCACTATAAAAAATGCAGAACTATCCACAGAGTAGTTTTTTTGTACAACCGATGCTATTGATTGAAGCAGGGGGCTTTTAGGCCGATTTGGCTTCCAATCGAAACCCAATTTTAAGCTTAAGAACCAAGATTCTCGCCAATGCGTAAAAGGAATTTTCACTTGTCGATTTTTATATTAGTGCGACGATCCTGGTTAGCCCTGTGCCATGATGCCCTTTCTGCTGGTCTGGTCTTTAGTTTTGCCCTTTTTTTGCGTTGGCAATTTGAACCCAATGGTGCTGAGTTTTCCAGCTTTTTTGGCCTGGTGGTTGGGCGACAGATAGTTTTATTTTTGCTGATTGCGACTCTGGTCTTTTGGTTTACGGGCATGTATCGCGGGGTCTGGCGCTATGCCTCCTTGGAAGATCTGATGGCGATTTTCCGCGGCGTTACCTTGACGGTATTGCTCTTTACCCTGATTTTATTTTTGCTCAGTCGGGGGGAGAATTTACCGCGAACGGCGATTGTTGTTACCTGGCTGGCCCTGATGGTCTATCTGCCCTTACCAAGAATTCTTTACCGTCTGTGGCGCGATGGCGGGATAGAAAATATCTTTAGACTCAAACAGGATCGTATCCCGGTTCTGTTGATTGGGGCTGGGGACGAGGCTGATATATTTATCCATGCCATGCGCCGAACCAAGGGGGCCTATCGCGCGGTGGCGATTGTCGATGTCGGGGGCAAAAGAACCGGTCAATCGATTCGCCGTGTGCCGATTATTGGTTCATTGGCGGTCTTGCAAAGCTATTCATCCCATGAATCGATCCGCAATAGCCCGCAAAGAATCATCATCACCAGAAGCTATTCGCCCGAGAGAATGAACGAGATTTTACAGATTGCCGAAAAACTGGCCTTACCGGTCTCTCGCTTGCCGCCGCTTGGGGATTTCTCCCGCGGTACGGTTGGAGAGATCGAGATTAAACCCATCAATATCGAAGACCTGCTCAATCGGGCGCAGAAGCCGCTCGATAATTCCCCGGTTGAATCTCTGATTAAGGGGCGGCGAATCCTGGTGACTGGGGCTGGGGGTTCGATTGGCTCGGAACTGGTCAGGCAGCTGGCCCGCTTTAACCCCGAATCAATCATCCTGTTGGATAGTTCGGAATATGTTTTATATCTGATTGATCTCGAGATTGGTGAAACCTATCCATCGCTCAATCGCTGCCCCCGGCTTGCCGATGTTCGTAACTATGGCGCGGTGGAGACAATCTTCAAGGCCTTTAAACCTGAGTTGGTTTTTCATGCCGCCGCCCTTAAACATGTTCCCTTGGTCGAGATCAATCCCCTTGAAGCGATTGAGACCAATGTCCTTGGCACCAAAAACATTGCCGATCTGTGTAAAAAACATGGCGTCTTGGCGATGGTTATGATCTCCTCCGACAAGGCGGTCAATCCCACCAATGTGATGGGGGCAACCAAGCGATTGGCTGAATCCTGGTGCCAGGCCCTGGATCGTTTGGTCGCCATCAATCCTAAGGAAAGTGAATGTCATTATATTACGGTAAGGTTTGGTAATGTTCTTGGCTCGACTGGTTCGGTGGTTCCGCTTTTTGAACGGCAATTGGCTCAGGGTGGGCCCTTGACCGTAACCGACCCGGCCATGACCCGCTATTTTATGACCATCCGCGAGGCTGTATCGCTGGTTTTGCAAGCCGCCGCCTTTGGTGCTGCTGACCGTCAACATGCGGGCAAGATCTTTATTCTTGATATGGGCAAGCCAGTCAAGATTATCGACCTGGCCAAAAGAATGATTCAGCTGCGCTCATCGAGTCTGGCGCAAAAAATCGAGATTAAAATTACCGGAATTAGACCGGGAGAAAAACTCCACGAGGAATTGATGCATCGGGGGGAGGAGTTGATTCCGACACCAACCGAAGGGCTGCTTTTGGTTGCCCCGCGCCTCAGTGACTATGATGAATTGTCTCTCGAACTCGATAGGCTCGCTGACCTCGTAAGGCAGCAGGATTTACCAGCGGCGATGAAATTGTTGGCGCGATTGGTGCCAGAATATAGATCCTAACCTAGGGTGGTTTTGCACAGTATGACAGAAAGAACAATGCCGCGACGGGCCCTGATTTCGGTTTCTGACAAGAGGGGAATTGTTGAATTTGCCAAAAGACTCTCGACTGAATTTGGGGTCGAGATCGTCTCGACCGGGGGCACGGCCAAGACCCTGCGGGAGGCTGGGGTCAAGGTTGCAACGGTTGAATCCTTGACGGGATTTCCCGAGATTCTCGAGGGGAGGGTCAAGACTCTCCATCCGATGATCCATGGTGGGATTCTCCACCGCCGGGACCAGGCTGAGGATTTGGCAGCCGTTACGAACCATGGGATTGCCGCGATTGATCTCGTGGTGGTCAACCTCTATCCCTTTGTCGAGACCGTGCAGTCGGGCAAGGAATTTACTCAAGCGGTCGAGAATATCGATATTGGCGGGCCAGCCATGATTCGCGCCGCCGCCAAGAACCATCCCTTTGTCGCTGTCTTGACCCAATGGGAAACCTATGCCGATTTTTGCCAAGCCTTGGAGCAGGGGGGAACAACCTTCGAGCAAAGGCTTGAATGGGCCATGAATGGCTTTAACCATTGCGGAGCCTATGATGGGATGATCGCCCGCTGGTTGCAGCAAGAGCTGGCAGTACCGCCGCTGCGGCAATTGAGTCTGGGCTCCCCCGATGGCATAAAACTCAGATATGGCGAGAATCCCCATCAATCGGCGATCTTCTACCCTGATTTTTTGGCAGCCAAGGGTGTGGGTCAGGCCAAACAGCTGCAAGGCAAGGAACTGTCCTATAATAATCTGGTCGATGGCGATGCCGCCTGGCAACTGGTGCGGGAGATTGCCGAGCCAGCCGTCGTGATTGTCAAACATGCAACCCCCTGCGGCGTGGCAACCGCAGCCGATCTGCTTCAGGCCTGGCATCTGGCCCTGGCTGCCGATCCGGTCAGTGCCTTTGGCGGCATCATCGCCTGTAATCGACCGGTCGATGAGGCAGCCGCGCAGCAGATGGCTAAGGTTTTTAGCGAGGTGATCATTGCCCCAGACTTTACCAGAGATGCAGTGCAAATATTTGCCGGCAAAAAAAACCTCCGACTCTTGTCCGTCGGCAACCAGCCTTTAGCGACTGACAATGACAAGCAATGGCAGGTTAAGTCGATTGGCGATGGCTATCTGGTGCAGTCACAGGATCGCGGCACGGTTCCAACCGCGGATTGGAAAATTGTGTCTGAGCGGAGTCCAACCCCTGCGGAGTTAAAGGATCTAACCCTCGCCTGGACCATTGCCAAACATGCCAAGTCCAACGCCATTGTCCTCGTAAAAAATGGCATGTCGGTGGGGATTGGCAGTGGTCAAACCTCGCGGTTGGCGGCGGCTGAACAGGCCATTGCTATGGCAGCGCAGTTTGCCGAAGCCGCGGGCGAGCAAACCAGTCGCGCGGTTAAGGCCGTGGTCGCTTCCGATGGATTCTTCCCCTTTGCCGATGGGTTAGAGGTCTGTTTAAAGGCCGGGGTGAGTGCCGCCGTCGAACCGGGGGGGGCGCAAAAGGATGCCGAGGTCATTGCCTGTAGCAATCGCTATTCAGCGGCACTAGCCTTTACGGGGATGCGCCATTTTCGCCATGGCTAGGCCGGTAAAGCCGGTTCTTGAACTGTTGGTGAGCATGGTCAGGGCGGCAAGGGATTCGCTCTTGAACCGAGCCTTGAGCCCCTTTTGCACCTCGGGTGAGGAGTTCTTAAAATAGACCAGAATGCCGTGTTCATCTACGCGGCTGCGTTCGGTATAGATGGCGGTAATCCAGGCCGTATCTCGACTGACGGGATCGCTGGACTGGACCTGTTTGGGCAGATTCAGCCAGCAGTTAATGGGGAGAGCAGAGTTTGCCCCATGTTGCACAGCGCAGGACCAGATGACATTCTGCAGGGCGAATGAAGAATCCCTAATATCAATCCCGCAACGGTTCAGGATTGAACGGGCCATCGGAACATAGAATTTATCGTGAATAAACTGGTGTTGCGCCTTCTCGAACCGAGGGTCGCGCTTGGCTATCTCTTGCCAAACCGTGGCAAATTCAGGGCTACCGATGGGATGGGCCAACAGGCGGGCGCGCCATAAAAGATTCGGTTGATGAATGAATTCGGATACGGTTCCGCCATTGGGTTGGCTTGACATTTGATAGAGTCCATAGGAGACTCCCCCCCTGTCGCCCTTGCCCGATGAAACCGTCCCGGCTCCACCCCGACCCGATTCATATTTTGCCGATAGACTCCCCAAAAATGGAGTCATTTGATTCTGCGCTGCGAGCTCGAGCGACTCTTTCGATTTTTGTCCAGATTGCAGATTTGTTTTCATCATGGTCTTTTATTCCTATTTATAGATTGATAAAATGGATTGCTTACCCTTCGCTCCTAGTTTTAAAGTTGATTAAACAACTATATAGTACATATTAATAAATTGCAAAATCTGTGATGAGGTTTTTTGAGAAATTTTTTTTTGCGCCAATGAAGAGAGACGGGGGGCGTCAGCTCCCTACCTATAGTACAAAAAAATAATAGGGGGCTGACGCCCCCTCGACTTGGCAAGCCAAGTCTCACCCCCGCTGGATGGCCTCGTGCTTACGCACGACGCTATGAGGGGTGATGGGTGGTTTCAACCTTTCGATAGCCCTCATCGCGTTGCGCCCGCTGACGAATGTCAGCATTCGTCAAGGCGCAAGGCG
>JASGCE010000099.1 GCA_030054295.1 Minisyncoccota bacterium | reverse complement strand
TTCAAAGCCAATTCCGAATTGGTCTTCGGACTCTGACCATTGATCGAAACAATCACATCCCCCGGCAAAACCCCAATCGTCGCCGCATTGGAACCATTCTTAATCTCAGTCACAATAATCCCAATATTATCATCCGGCCGACCAATCTCCTCGGCAAAGGCCGGCGACAAATTAGCCACAACCGCCCCCGCCAAAGGCTGATCCCCCTTAAGCAAGATCGGAGCCCGCGCCGGAACCTCCGGTGCCGCAGTAAGCTTAACCGTAAAGGACTGAACCTGACCCTTGCGACGAACCGAAATCACAACCGTCTGAGTCGCCCCCAAGGTCGCAATCCTAAAACGCAACCCACCGTAATCCTCAATATCCTTGCGCTCAATCGTCGTAATCACATCGCCAACCTGAATCCCGGCCAAAGCCGCCGGGCCACCAGGATAGACCCTCGTCACAATCGCCCCGGTCGGACGACTCATATTCATCGACAAGGCAATGTCATTGGTCACAGTCTGACCACTAACCCCCAGCCAAGCCCGCACAACCTTGGTCCCACCACCCGCATCCAACATGGTCTTGACCATATTGGCCGGTATGGCAAAACCAATCCCAACAAAACCACCACTTTGCGACAGAATCATGGTGTTAAGACCCGCCAACTTACCATCCAATGTCACCAAGGCTCCGCCCGAATTGCCCGGGTTAATCGCCGCGTCGGTCTGGATAAAATATCGTGCATCATTGCCATCCGAAGCCGTCCGCGACAGGGCCGAAATAATCCCATTGGTCACAGTCTGACCAACCCCATAGGGATTGCCGATCGCCAAAACCAAATCACCAACCTCGAGATTATCAGAATCGGCCAATTCAATGAAGGGCAAAGCATCCTTGCTTTCGATCTTGAGCAGAGCCATATCCGCCCGCTCGTCAGTGCGCAATACCCGCGCGTCAAATTCCCGTCGGTCAGCCAGCACGACCTTAATATCTTCAGCGCCCTTAATCACATGAAAATTGGTCACAATCAAACCAGAATTGCGCACCAAAACGCCCGAACCCAGAGAATTCTCAACCCGAGGGGGCATCCCGCCCAATTGCCCACCAAAAAACTGACGGAAAAAAGGATCATTCATCAAGGGCGAGGCCGCCTGACCCGGCACCTTGTGACTGGCAAAAATATTAACAACCGCCGGAGAGACCCGATGAACAATCGGGGCAAAACTAAGCTGAATCTGCTGCTGTGATTGCGGAACAATCTGGTTCTTTGGAACGGTTTGAGCCGAGACACTCTGGCCAAGGGTCAAGCCTGCTAGCCCAATGGCAAGGGTAACAAACCGCAAACCAAATCCAGTCTGTTTCGATAGGCCAAATAACGAACGGAGACTAAAAGCAAATCGAACCATTGCCAATCACTCCCTTCTATCCCAGTTTAGGAGGCCGCAATCTCGTCCGCGACCTTGCCCTTGGCCGCCGGGTCGCGCTCGACCAGTTCAATGACCGCCATCGGGGCCGCATCGCCATAGCGGAAACCCGCCCGCATAACCCGAATATAACCACCATTGCGAGTCGCATAGCGTTTGGCCAGACCATCAAAAAGCTTACGGGTAATTTCGCCATCCTTTAGCACCGCCAAGGCTTGCCGACGAGCATGAAGATCGCCGCGCTTGCCAAGGGTAATCAACTTCTCGACAATTGGACGAAGGTCCTTGGCCTTGGGCAAGGTGGTAGTGATCTGTTCGTGTTGCAACAGCGCCACAGCCATATTGCCGAACATCGCCTTACGGTGACTGCTGGTGCGGTTCAGTTTACGACCGCTAAAACCATGACGCATTTTAAAACTCCAGTTGGTTATCTTATAATCACAAAAACATTCTAGCAGATTGGCGGGAACAAAATCCTAGTAAGGTTCTTCCATTCTTCGCGCCAGTTCCTCGATATTCTCCGGCGGCCAGCCCGGGACTTCCATCCCCAGACTGAGACCCATGTTGGACAGTACCTCCTTGATCTCGTTCAAGGATTTACGACCAAAATTCGGGGTGCGCAGCATTTCGCTTTCGGACTTCTGCACCAGATCGCCAATATAATCAATATTGTCGTTCTTCAAACAGTTGGCCGAGCGGACCGATAATTCCAGTTCCTCCACCTTACGAAGCAGATTCTTATCAAAGGGCAGGTCGCCAACCATACGGTCATCGGCATGAAGATTGGGCTCATCAAAATTGATGAAGGGATTGAACTGATCCTGAAGAATTCGCGCCGACAGGGCCACAGCATCCTCGGGCGAAATGGCTCCATTGGTCTCAATCCGCAGGGTCAGCTTGTCATAGTCGGTCATCTGTCCGACGCGGGTATTGTCAACCTTATAGGACACCTGACGAATCGGCGAATAGAGGGCATCGACCGGAATCAATCCAATCGGCGCATCTTCCGGCCGATTGAGCGAAGCCGGAACATAGCCCTTGCCCTGCTCGACAACAAATTCAGCAACAACCTTGGCTCCCGCATCCAGTGTCATCAAGACCTGGTCGGGGTTTAAAATTTCGATATCCGCGCCGGTTTCGATCATCCCCGCGGTTACGACGGCTGGGCCGGTGGCCTTCAGCCTCATCCGCCTTTGCCCCTCCCCGCCCATCTTAAGACCGATCATCTTAATATTGAGGACAATATCCGTGACATCTTCACGAACGCCGGGGATCGAAGAGAATTCGTGCAAAACACCCTCGAACTGCACCGAGGTAATGGCTGCACCCTGCAATGAAGAAAGCAGAATTCGCCGAAGCGCATTACCAAGCGTCAGACCAAAGCCCCGTTCCAACGGTTCAGCAATGATCATAGCCACGCGGGAGGGATCATCGCCGTGCTCAACGACAATCTTATTTGTTTTAATGAGCGCTTGCCAATTCCTCTGGATCACGAAATAACCTCTTGCTTCAATGGTGCAAATCCCAATTGTTTATGGGTTTCGCAGATTAAACTTTATTTGAGTCCAACAAACCCAAACCAGTGCCAGAACCCTAGATCAGACCCGCCGTCTTTTGGGAGGACGGCAACCATTATGCGGAATCGGGGTAACATCCCGAATCGCATTGACCGTAAAACCAACCGCCTGCAATGCCCGCAAGGCCGATTCCCGACCCGAACCCGGCCCCTTGACCTCTATGTCCAGCGTCTTCATTCCGTGTTCCATAGCCTTTTGCCCCGCATCCTCGGCAGCCAACTGCGCGGCATAGGGGGTCGATTTCCGACTGCCCTTAAAGCCCTTGACCCCTGAAGACGACCAAGCAATGACATTGCCCTGAGCATCGGTAATCGTAACTACCGTATTGTTAAACGAGGCATTGACATGGGCTACGCCAGAAGAAATATTTTTCCTTTCGCGACGACGAACCCTTGTTGCTGTTGGTTTTGCCATTATACACCCTTCATTTCGCATAAGTCAGCGTCGCAAGACGCCTTTAACTTCCCACCGAATCCTGTCGAATAGACTTCGCCACGACCCCAATTCCTTATCCTTGACAGGTCGAACGACCGACCCGCAAGACTATTTCTTCTTACCGGCAATCGGCTTAGCCTTACCCTTACGAGTCCGCGCATTGGTGTGAGTCCTTTGACCCCGCACCGGCAGACCCTTACGGTGGCGCAAACCACGGTAGCAACCCAAATCCATCAACCGCTTTATGTTGATAGCGACATCGCGACGAAGATCACCCTCCACCGTATAGTCCTTATCGACAATTTCGCGGATTCGCAGAACATCGTCGTCACTCAATTGATTGACGCGCTTTTCTGGCGGGATGCCAACTTTAGCAATGATTTCCTTAGCGCGGGTTCGACCAATCCCATAGATATAGGTTAGGCCGATCTCAACACGCTTCTGAGTAGGGATATTTACGCCTGCTATTCGCGCCACAAAACCACTCCATTGTTTAGGAAAACCACTGGTCTTTCCAAGGTTGCTTTACTGTTAAGCCCATTCAATGATGAACAAAACCATCGTTAATCTCGAACTGAACGACAATATAACCCATGGGATCATAGAGTCTTTAGTCTCGGATGGCGGCCTCAATTTACCATCCGATCAATCGCTTCTATGACCTCTAACCTCTCAGCACAGGCTTCGCCAGAAGGATGCATTATACGCATTAAGCCGCACGATTCAAGATAGATTCGCTGTCGCCAGCAAAATATTTTTGATTCGCCTGGTCACCTCGTCAATATCGGCCATTCCATCGATCCGATAGAGAATCTTTTTTGCCTCGTAATAGGGCAGTACCGGTGCCGTCTGGTCGCGGAATACCTTCAAACGAGCCCGCACCGATTCCGCCGTATCGTCCAAGCGACGGGTGAATTCACCACTGCCGCATTCGTCGCAAATATCAATGTCTCGCGTCGGTTTAAAATGGTCGTGGTAACCCGCACCACAGCCCGCACAGCTAAACCTTCCCGAGATTCGCTCGATGAGTTCGACATCATCTACCTGCATCTCTATCACACAGTCGAGCGACTTACCCAGTCTCTCCAACATCTCATCCAGAGCCTCGGCCTGTTTTACCGTCCGCGGAAATCCATCGAGGATGAAACCCTTGGCACAGTCGGGCTGTAGAATTCGCTCGGCAATCATTTCGATCATCATGGAATCAGGCATAAGCTGACCAGCCTTCATGACCCGATCAGCCTCCTGCCCAATCGCACTGCCGGACTTGACTGCTGCCCGTAACATATCGCCTGTCGAAAGCTGGACTACGCCATATTCCTCCTGAATACGGCGAGCCTGAGTTCCCTTACCCGCGCCAGGGGGTCCAAACAGGACAAGTTTCAACCACGCCTCCCCTTTAACTGCGACTTGCGAATCAGCCCCTCATATTGATGGGCAATCAAGTGCGACTGAATCTGGGCCACCGTATCCATGGTAACACTGACCACAATCAGCAAACTGGTGCCACCAAAGAAAAAGGGTACTGCGAATTCCGAGATTAAAATCTCCGGCAGGACGCAAATAATCGCCAAATATCCCGCACCCAAAACCGTCAAGCGAGTCAAGATATAGTCGAGATGCTCGGCCGTATGGTGACCTGGGCGAATTCCCGCGACAAAACCGCCATTCTTTTTAAGATTCTCCGCCGTCTCCTTGGGGTTAAAGACAATCGCCGTATAGAAGAAGGCGAAGAAGACAATCAACAACACATAGGAGACCAGATAGAGCGGCTGACCATGGGCCAAACTGTCAGAAATCGACCGTAGCCACAGGGGCAGACTGGAATTAACCCCAGTATTGCCAAAGCCAACAATCGTCGCCGGCAGCAATAGCAAAGAAGAGGCGAAAATCGGCGGAATCACACCCGAGGTATTGAGTTTAAGCGGCAGGTGCGATGACTCACCCCCCATCATCTTATTTCCCATCTGTCGCTTTGGATATTGGATGACAATTCTTCGCTGCGCCCTTTCGAAGAAAACGATAAAGGCTACCGTAGCAATCACCAACACCGTCAGAACCAGAATAAAGAAGAGAGAGATATTACCGGTTCGACCAAGTTCCAGTGTCGAGATCAATGCCGTAGGAAGATTAGCCACAATCCCGGCGAAGATAATCAGCGATATACCATTGCCAATCCCGCGCGCAGTAATCTGCTCGCCCAGCCACATGACAAACATCGAGCCACCGACCAATGACACCAGAGTCGTCAGACGGAAGAATAACCCGGGATCAAGCACAACCCTTCCCGCCCCTCCGCCTTCCATATTCTCGAGCCCAACCGAAATGCCATAGGCCTGGGCCGCGGCCAGAATAACCGTCAGAATGCGGGTATATTGATTCAATACCTTGCGACCCGATTCACCCTCCTTTTTAAGGGCCTCGAGTTTCGGATTAACCGCGCTCATCAACTGAATGATAATCGAGGCCGAAATATAGGGCATGATGTT
The DNA here is from genome assembly GCA_030054295.1 of Minisyncoccota bacterium. GTDB lineage: Bacteria > Pseudomonadota > Alphaproteobacteria > Elsterales > Elsteraceae > JASGCE01. The sequence goes on along the minus strand of JASGCE010000099.1, from coordinate 2,788 downwards.
CAAGGCAAAGATGGTCATACGACCCAAGGCTCCACCCGCCAGCATGTCAAACATGCCGAGAATGCCGCCGGCATTGCGCTTAAAGATCTCGGCCAAAACCGTCGGGTCAATCCCCGGCAAGGGAATATAGGTGCCAAGACGATAAACCACTAGCGCGGCAAGGGTAAACCACAGCCGCTTCTTAAGCTCGGTCGCCTTGCCAAAGGCGCCAAGATTGATCGATGAGGCGAGCTGTTCTGCGGCTGAAGCCATTTTTCCTTGTCCCTAGGTTCGCAATACGAATTTACTTTTTGCTAATCAATATCTGAAGCTGTCCCTTAATCTCATGAAGACTAGCTTCAACAGAATCTATCCTAGTGTCTAACCGAGTAACCTTTTCATCCACTGATTCAATTTGATGCATTACAAATCCAAAAGCGGCAACCAAAATCACAGCCAAAATTCCACAGAATGTCCAAAAATGATTATGTGACATGGCGTCTCCTTTTGTCTGTCTTAACAACTTAGCTCTAGGTTTCCTTGCCTTGGTTTTTAGACCAGTTTCTTCCATACTCTTTGATTGATTTTGATAATTAAAAATATCATTAACATTACCACTCACTTTAGGCAAAGTAACATTCACTTGGTTTGGTCGAGAAACATTCTTCGGAATTTTCTTACTATAGGTAATATCAATCTTTGAAGAAGCCCTCTATCCCTCCCTAGCACAGTTTCCTTTTTTACTTTACCATAGTTTACCCGTTGTATTGATCGGCTTATGTCTTACCTGTCTCTATCGTTTTTGCGACACCAATCCGTTAATAACCGAATTCTGGAGATTGCTGAATTTATCATCGAGGGTACTGACCTTTTGATCGGTATCGGCCTTGTCGGATTTAATCGCCTCGAGAATTTCGCGTCTGGTATCAGCAAGCTCGCGTCTAGTTTCACTAATTCTCGAATCAACCCAGATGGCGAGTCCACCAATCGCGCCAAAATTCGAAATCACCAGGGCGAAAAGGGCAAAAATCTCCGTCTTTGTCCAGTTTGTAAAGTTATCCTTGTTTTTGACCATACCGAAATCTCTCTCGCAAAGGTTAGGCCTCGACGATAGTCAGTTCTCCGCCCTTGGCCTTGACGGCTTCGATGGCTGCTGCCGATGCACTGGCGACAGTCATGGTAATCTTGCTCTTGAGTTCGCCGCGAGCCAGAAGTCGCAGGGGCAAGCCATTTTCCCGAATCAATCCAGCCTTGACCAGAACTTCCAGAGTAATCGGAGCATTGATCGCCAGTTTCTTCTCCCCAATCGCCTTCTCGAGCCGATCAAAGTTCAAGATCTGATATTTCTTGGCAAAAAGATTCTTAAAGCCGCGTTTTGGCAAGCGCATGTGCAAAGGCATCTGTCCGCCTTCAAATCCCTTGAGCCTGACACCAGTCCGCGAGCCTTGACCCTTGACACCACGACCCGAGGTCTTGCCTAGGCCAGACCCAATTCCACGACCCACGCGCTTTTTGCGGTGGTGAGCGCCGGGATTATCCCGAATTTCGTTCAGTTTCATTTTGCTTTCCATTCAACAAACTATGTCGAGTCATTCCATCCGACCCAGACTATTCGATTACCTGCACCATATGCTGGGCCTTGGCGATGAGGCCGCGCACCGAAGGGGTATCTTCAAGGGTGCTGACTCGGTTCATCTTGTTCAAACCAAGACCAATCAGATATTCGCGCTGCACGGCCTTGCGACCGATAGGGCTGCCGATCTGTTTTACCGTCACGGTTTTGCCGCTCTTGGCAGTGGCTGAAGTTTTTGTCGCCATGATTATGCTCCCTTACCTGCCGTATCGACCAAAGAACCATCGGTGTCGCGCTTGCCGAGAATCTCGCTGACCCGACGACCGCGCCGTGCTGCCACCGACCGCGGCGAAACCATATCATCAAAGGCCGCAAATGCCGCCCTGACCATGTTATGCGGATTAGAGGAGCCAACCGACTTGGCGACCACATCCTGAACCCCGACCGCTTCAAAAACCGCGCGAATCGGGCCACCGGCGATGATTCCTGTTCCCGCCGGAGCCGTCCGCAGAACCACCCGACCCGCGCCATAATGACCATTAATGTCATGGTGCAGAGTGCGACCTTCCCGCAATGGCACCCGAACCATAGCCCGCTTGGCCTGTTCAGTCGCCTTGCGGATGGCTTCTGGCACTTCCTTGGCCTTGCCGGAACCGTGTCCGACCTTGCCCTTGCCATCGCCCACCACAACCAGTGCGGCGAAGCCAAATCTCTTACCGCCCTTGACAACCTTGGCGACGCGATTGATGAAGACCAGCTTCTCAATCAAGTCGCTTTCTTCCTTGTCGCGTGACGGACGGTCACTACGGTCGCGGCGATCCCTATCTTCCCTAGCCATCATATTCTCCTAAAACTGCAAGCCGCCCTCGCGGGCAGCGTCGGCCAAGGCCTTAACCCGACCATGAAACAAATAGGCACCGCGGTCAAAAACCACCGTCGTAATCCCCGCCTTAATCGCCCGCTCGGCAATTAACTTGCCGACCTTGGCTGCTGCCTCTCGGTCACCGCCCTTGGGCAGTTTCATCGACTTGTCGATTGTCGAGGCCGAACAGAGAGTCTTACCATGCAGGTCGTCAATGACCTGAGCATAGATATGCTGATTGGAACGAAACACCGTCAGACGCGGCTTCCCCCCCGAATGACGAGCAAGTCGCGCACGAGTGCGTCTTTGCCTGCGTTCATAAAGTTCCTTTGTATTAAGCATTTTCTTCCATCTGCCCCGTCATACTAAATTGC
>JASGCE010000313.1 GCA_030054295.1 Minisyncoccota bacterium | reverse complement strand
CCGTAATAGGCCCCCTGCACCGCGGCGGTAAAGGCGCATTCAAACTCCTGAGCATATTGATCGCTGCTCATGGCCTGTCGCGCCGCCGCCAGTTCTGATTCGGGCAGGATTTTGGTCACCGAGACCGGCAGGGTCGCGGCAAACCAGTCGGGCAGAGTCTGCGCCCTTTGATAGAGTTCATAGAACTGGTTGCGACCCTTGGGCGTGCCGATAAAGACGGCAAACCCCAGCCGATCCGCCAAGGCCGGGCGGATAATCTCGCTCCACAGCCGCGGCGGCATGTCGCCATATTCGTCGAGTACCACCCCGTCAAAATACAAACCGCGCAATCGATCCGGATTATCGGCGCCATAGAGGCTGATTCGCGCGCCATTGGGCAGATCAACCCGCAGTTCGGACTCGTGCCAACTGATCTGCGGAATCGCCGCGGTATAGGCCTTGAGATAGTCCCACACAATGGTCTTGGCCTGCACCGCCAGCGGGGCAATATAGGCAAATCGCGGCCGCTCCAGCGGGCAGGTCAGGGCGCGGTCGATCAATTCATTGACCGCAAATACCGTCTTGCCAAAACGACGATGGGCGACCAGGACACTAAACCGCGCCAGCGACTGGTGCAGCTCGGCCTGGAAAGAGCGCGGTTCATAGCCGGTGCCGATCCAGACCTCGCCCCTGAGCGGCGGTTGGGTTTTTTTAACGCGACTGGCCATCCTCGCCTCCTGATTGAAAGACACACTTGGTCGGTTAGAATAAATTTCGTTTCAGTATTAAATGTCCCCCCTTTCATTTATGAAAGCGGGGGATAGCAAGTCTTAGCGAGTGCTTACGAGCGTTAGACTTGCTTGGGGGGTATGTCTTAACACGATTACGAAACTTCAAGCCCTACCCCCCAACTGGTTCTATGATTTTCGCTGCGCTTTGCTTGCTCAAATCTAAGAACCAGTATCCCCCGCTCCCTAAAGGGAGGGGGGACAAGTTATTCATTGGCAAAATGGTTTATTCAACCTTGTCTGATGGATGGGTCAGCTTTTTTTTACTGCGGCGAATCCCGGTCTCGACATGGACGACGATGGGTTGCTGGCCGGTTGGCTCATCCCCCTCTTCTCGGGCGGCGCGGGCTGGAGAGGGTTTGCCCCAGCCGCGGTCGAGAATCGCCTCCGCCGCCGCCAACCTCATCTTCTCGTCGCTGCCGGCCATCGCCACCTCGGCGAGGGTATCGAGGGCCAGTTCGGTATGGTTCCTTGCGAGTTTCTTGACCTCCTCCTTGACCTTAGGGGTTGCTGACCTGGCCTTGCGGGCCCTTGGTTCGGTTTTTGGTTCCGTCTTTTGGACTGGTGTTTTTTTGCTCATTGCCTAATTTTCTGTAAAATGGTCACGGCGACTCGAGCCGAGCGGCGAATCCTCCGGAAGGGATGACGGGAATAACTTTGTGGGTTGATGGGTCGACTGGTGGTTAAGCTGTATCTTGCATAAACAATACAACCGACCTTAAGGGTGATACTGTAAAATTTTGCTGCATTTGTCAAGTCTATCGCAACTATTTTTTATGGTTTTTGTAATGCATTGAAATTATTTGGGTTTTTTTAAGTTGAAGTGGGGGGCGGATGCCCCCCGTCAAGCTTCGCTTGACTCCCCCCGCTGGATCGCCTTGCCCAAAAGGGCAACGCGATGAGGGGTTTTTAGAGGTTTCAGCTTCCCGTCACCCCTCATAGCGTCGTGCGAAGCAGAAGGCTAGAGCATTTTTATGAATAACGGGATCATTATACCTCCCCTTCCTGCTTTAGGAAGGGGAGGATAGAAAACCTTAGC
>JASGCE010000098.1 GCA_030054295.1 Minisyncoccota bacterium | reverse complement strand
CGGACTGTTCTAAGCTCAGAATGACAAGTTTGGAGTTTTTCAGACCTTCCTAAAGCAACGCGATGAGGGTTGAGTGGTGCAAAAAATAATCTGGGGTCGGGAGATTGCTCTGCCGACCCCAAACTGTGATGGTTTGTAAATCACCCCAGGCCATTAGGCCTTGGCGAGATTACCCGCGGATGGCTTGCCGCGCTCCATCAGGACTTCGAAGGTCACAGCCTGACCTTCGACCAAGGTTTTCATTCCGGCGCGTTCGACGGCCGAAATATGTACGAAGACATCTTTCGAACCATCGCTCGGGGCGATAAAACCATAACCCTTTTGGGCATTAAACCATTTAACAGTACCAGTAACCATAGTAGACTCCGTAGCATTAAAGAAGGCTTGGCGCAGTTTACGCTAAGCAGTAACGCACTCTGAATGTTTTCTCACCCCATAAACCATCAGGTTTGAGACCTGACAATAGTGGAACTCGACAGCGGCGACTCATAACCCTTCAGCATGAAAAACGCTTCAGCATCTCGATTGTGCCATAACATACTACACGGCTTGCGGGCTTCGTCAATCAAAGACATGGTTTTATTTTGAATATTATTGATATAATTGTCGCAGGGAGTAGCTTATGGCGGTACCCACAGAAGTGACTATTCTTAATTCGATTCATGAGGTTAAGCCTGATGAATGGGGGCAAATTTCAGGCTGTGTCGATGGTCAAACAAATTCTTCACAAAACCCCTTTATCAGCCATAAATTCCTCTCGGCGCTTGAAGATTCGGCTGCGGTTGGTGGAAATTCTGGCTGGTATCCGCGGCCGATGATCCTCCGCGAGAGGCAAAATGGCGGGTTGATTGGGGCGGCGCTGGTCTATCTCAAGGCCCATTCGATGGGGGAATATGTCTTTGATCATGGCTGGGCTCAGGCCTGTGAGGGGCTTGGACAGGATTATTATCCCAAGCTGCAATTGTCGGTACCCTTCAGTCCGGTGCCGGGGCCAAGGGTGATGGTACATTGTAAATATAGGAACAGTCCCGAGGGGGAGCAGATCGGCATGACTCTCGCGGAAGCATTGATCGAGGTCGCCCAACAAAATCAGCTGAGTTCGATTCACGCCACATTTGTCGATGAATATACCCAGAGAATTTTGCAAGCCGCAGGATTTTTGCCGCGCCATGGAATTCAGTTCCATTGGCAAAATAAGTCCTATGTCGATTTTGATGGTTTTTTGGCCGAGTTATCGAGTCGCAAACGCAAGGCCATCAGGCGAGAGCGGCAGGAGGCGGCGGAGTCGGGAATTGAATTTGTGACCTTGAGCGGCGATCAAATTACCGAGCAGGATTGGGATGGCTATGATCGCTGTTATCGTGCCATTAGTGATCGGAAATGGGGCACTCCCTATTTGCCGCGGGGTTTTTTTACCGAGATTGGTCGGACAATGGGGGAGCAGATTGTGCTGGTACTGGCCAAGGTGGGTGGGGAGGTTGTTGCCGGGGCCTTGAACCTGCGCAACCAAGAGCGGTTGTTTGGTCGCAACTGGGGAAGTCTTCAAGAGTTTAAGTTTATTCATTTCGAGACCTGTTATTACCGTGCGATTGACTATGCGATTGCCGAGGGGCTTCAGTGGGTCGAGGCTGGGGTTCAGGGGGAGCATAAACTTCAGCGGGGCTATTTGCCGGTCAAGACGGTCAGTTTGCATTGGTTGCGGGATGAGCGGTTGCGGGCTGCGGTTGCTGATTTTTTGCGCCGTGAGTCTTTGTTTATCGACCAGCAGATGGCGGAGTACAGTTCGCACTCGCCCTATCGTCAGGTGGGGGAGTGAGTTTTTCTGTAAGGAACCAAAATTAAAATAACAAAAAACAAAAAATAAAAACAAAAAGCGGTTTGGCGGCAGCCAATGCGCGAAGCGCAGGCGCGGCCTGAGCGATTCCATATCAAATTGTTGAGACTGAAATTCTCAACCAGTTTTTGGGTGTTGTTAAAAAAGTTTTCTACAATTTGAAGCGCCGCAGGCATTTCCCCGCCCGACACGATCATAAAATTTATAGAATGCTTAACAGCGCGTTCGATTACTCCCATGAATTATTTATCCTTGCGAGCTTGCGAACGCAGTGAGCAAAATGGCGAGTAAGGGTAAATAATTCATAAGAACGCGCTTTAACAAACCAACGAACGCCATCGGTTCGGGCTCGTAAAGAATTCACCTCCCCTTCCAAGGGAAGGGGAGGATAGTCGCAGCTTGGCAGCTTGCTGCCTAGCGAGACTTGGAGGGGTTGGTTAACCTGTTGATTATAAAGACAATAACCAACCCCTCCAAGAGAACCTAAGGCTCGACTTCGTCTTCGCTAAGGTTCTCTATCCTCCCCTTCGTCAGGCGGGGAGGTTTCACATATTGCCTCTATTAAATTGGCAACTGCCCTAAAGCCCAATCCCCCTAAAGCCCAATCCACAGTGCCTGAGAGTCCAAACTGGCAAAATCAGCGCGGTTCGTACCCGTCAACCAAATCTGTCCCCCCAAGGCCGACAGAATCCGATGCAATGAAGCCAAACGATTCTGATCAAAATGGGCCGGCAAATCATCCAGCAAAACCAAAGGCGGCTCGCCCCGCATCTCGAAAATCAAATGGGCCTCGGCAATAAAGATCGCCAGCAGCAAAGACTTCTGCTCGCCCGTCGAGGTCATGGCCGCCGATATTCCCCGCTTGGCATCGCTAACCATAATCTCGCTGCGGTGAATCCCAATCGAACAGCTGCCGGTTACCCGATCATTGACCCGCGCCGCCGCATAGTCCTGTCGCAGCGATTCCTCCACCAGCCGCGCCGAAGTCTGCAAAAGCTGCTCCTCCACCGCCCCCACAATCGCAATCTGCGGCGTGCCAAATATAGTCTCAGGGCGAGACCTAATCGAGCGGTTCAATCCCTCGAGAACCGTGTTGCGGGCGGCAGCAATGGCCACGGCCTGACTGGCCATTATCGATTCGAGGGCCGCAAACCACTGCCCATCTTGGTGTCCATCGCGGAGCAACCTCATCCGCTCCCTCATGGCCTGTTCATAGGCCTTGAGCTGTTTTGGATGATCGCCCAAAAGCGAGGCGACAATCCGATCAAACCAAGCACGGCGCGTCGAACTACCCTCAAGAAAAATCCGATCCAACTGCGGCGTGAGCCAAATCACCGCCAGCAGCTCGTTCAAAATCGCCTGCCCCTTTTGCGGCTTGCCATCCAGATAGACCAGCCGTTTTTGCACCTCGCCACCCGACGGATCGAGTCCCGTGCCAATCTGATAATCCCCGGTGGCACAGGTAAGTTCAGCCGAGATTGACCAGGGCTGACTTGCCCCTTGCAACCCCGCGACTAAACTCGGAACCATCGCCGCAGAAAACTCCTGCAATTGAAACTCAGCAATGGCCGCGCGACGAAGACCGCGACCCGGGGCAAGTAAAGACAGGGCCTCGAGCAGATTGGTTTTGCCAACCCCATTGGCTCCGGTCAAGACGACCAGCGGTGCCTCGCATTCTATCGTCTTCGCGCCATAGTTTCTAAAGGCCGTCACACAAAGGGAATTAACCCGTGGCGAGCGGTTGGCACAGTGAGTCTCTGGCGTGAATTCTGGCGGTGGTTCAGAATCGGCCCATTGATTGGCTGCCCCACCCACGGGATATTCCATCAGACCCGCATGGGCATCAGGACATAGATGGCCGACTGGTCGCTAATGTCGCTGATGACCGCCGGGCCATTGCTATCGGCCAGTTTGAACAGGGCAATTCCACCCTGAATCTGATCGGTAACATCCAAGAGATATTTCCAGTTAAAACCAACCTCCATCGGCTCGCCATTATAGTCAGCCTCTATCTCGTCGAGACCGCTGCCATTCTCCGATGAACTGACATTGACCGTCAGGGTTCTGTCCTTCAGGCTGAGGCGAACCACCTTCGACAGTTCGGTGCTGAGGGTGGAGACCCGCTCCACCGCCAGACGGAAACTGGCGCAATCGACCTCCAGCCGCTTGTCGTTGGTGGTCGGAATGACCCTCTCGTAGTCGGGGAACTTGCCATCGACCAACTTGGAGGTAATCACCACATTGCCGTAAGAGAATCGAATAAACTCGTTAGAAATCGAGACCTTGACGATTGGCAAACTATCCTTGCCCATATCCTCGTCGATTAACTTGCGCAGCTCGAGGATGGTTTTGCGCGGGATGATAAAGCCCGATTCGCCGGGGGGATGAATATTGGCCGCCCCTTCCGGCAGGGGCAGTTCGACCCGCGCCAAACGGTGACCATCGGTCGAGACCGCACGCAGAATCGGCGCCTCGTTACTTTCGGGATTCTCGTGCTTATAATCCTTCACATGGATATAGAGACCGTTCAAATAATACCGGGTGTCATCGGTGGACATGGCAAATTTAGTATGGTCGATGATGGTCTTGAGTTCGCTGATGGTCAGGTCAAATTGATTGGGCAAGGCGACTTCACTGCGGATCTCGGGGAAGTCAGCACTGTCGATGGTCGGCAATTTAAAGACCGAACGACCAGCGCGAATCGATACCAGATCAGAATCATCGGCCTTGTGAATCTCCACCTGAGTTCCATCAGCGAGTTTTTTGACAATGCCATAAAGAGTATGGGCATTGACGGTCAAACTGCCCTTATCCGATACGGTCGTGCAGGGGATCAGTTCGACCGCATCAATCGTAAAGTCGGTGGTCGAGAGCTGTAAATCGCTGCCCTTGGTCTGTATCAAAATATTGGCCAAGACCGGGAAGGTAGACTTGACCTCGACGATTCCCTGAACATGGGCAATGCCCTTTAGCAGTACGGATTGCTCAATTGTAATTTTCATTTTTACCTTCAGTGTAGTGATTCCAAGACCTGGGCCTGTTCTATTGGCTCGGTCTTCAGATGGTTGATGATTAAATTCTTACCTATTAATTTACTATAATATCGCCCTTGATTGCAAATAACTATTAGATTGTGACCCTATGCCTATAAGATTCGGAGGATGGCAGTCTCCCACCATCCTCCGATTATCAATGTCTCACGAGCTAGAACAGAGCCTTACTTGGGCGAACTGTGCCAAACATTGCGCTTCATCATCATGCTGGAGTTATGCATCATGACCTTCATCGAATCGAGCATTTCGGTCATCATGGCGCGGTCTTCTTCGGTAATCTTACCGCCCTTAATCGCAGTATCCATATCATTCATCATCATCCGCATCGCCTGCATCATCATCGATAAGGATTTATCATCCTTGCCGGGTTTGATGTCCTTCATCATATCGCGGCTTTCCTTCATCTTCATTTCCATCATCTTGTCGCTATCGCCAGCCATCATCTCGGCAGCGACGGGCTGAACCGCAGAAGAATCAATCACCGAGCTATTGCCAAGTCCCGATGGGGCAATTGCAGCAGCCATAGTCAAGGTGGAGGCAAGGAGGCCAATTGCGGCAATCGCAATGGCAGTCGTGTTATTTAACTTTTTCATTAAAAGCTCCTGTTAGATAAAATAATAGCAGACATATTAGCCGCTATTGTTTTAACTTTGTCAAGATTTAAAAACAAGTCTGCAATAAAAAATGCAATATAAACAATCTACAAATTTTCTTTTACTGACCTTTATTTACAGTTGTCCATAATGAAGTCTTGCCACTATCTGGATTTGATTTAGATTGGATCTTGTCTAACTTCTCGATTGCGATCTGATGAGCAAGCAACTCATCCTCCGAAGCATCAAACTGGCGGGCTGGACGAGGCGGGCGGCTGACCTTAACCGGATTGGTGGAGGTACCAGCAGACTCGGTATTTTTAAGCCCAGTTTTAGAGTCGTTACTCAGGGATAGTCCAGTTTGCCGCCCGCCATAGAGTTCTAAATATACCGCCGCCAGCAGCTGACTGTCGAGCAGGGCACCATGAAGCGTGCGACCCTCGAGACCTATGCCAAAACGACGGCACAGGTCGTTAAGGCTGGCGGGTGAGCCGGGAAATTTTTTTCGCGCCAGGATCATAGTGCATTCGGCGCGGCTGGCGGGATAGATCGGTCTCTGGCATCTTTGCAGTTCGGCATTTAAAAACCCAAGGTCAAATTCGGCATTGTGGATGACCAAATCTGAATCGCCGATAAATTCAATCAGCCCATCGACCTGAGCGGCAAAATTGGGAAAGGGGCGCAAAAACTCTCCAGTCAGTCCATGGATCCGCACCACCTCCTCTGGGACATCCCGTTCGGGGTTGCAATAGAATTGCAGCGACCTGCCGGTGGGGACCAGATTGACGACCTCGACCGCCCCGATCTCGACAATGCGATCCTTTTGTGGGGATAGGCCTGTGGTCTCTATGTCAAAGATGATTTTGCGGTTCAGTTGAGTCATAAACAGGGCCTTAATTTAAGTTATGGAACGGATTGAAGTCAGAGCGAGTCTCAGACGGCGGCGGCTGGCGGCCTTGCCGATTCCGCTTGGAATGGAATAGTCAGCCCGCAGTGATTTTTCACCGGAAGGAAGTTGCTTGGCTGTAATGCCGGCAAACTTGGCTGCGGTCATTCTGGGGCGATTCATGACCCTTTGTTTTTGTAAAAAATCTGGCGCAACGGTAGCGATAACCCAGTTTGGCAGGCTGTTACAAGGGTCTGATGGACGCGTAAAAACGCGGCTACCTCCCGTCTGAAGCCGTTCAAAATAGAGCGGCGAATCAATGGCCATAATCCGCCGCTGGCAGGGTCGCTTTGGCCCCAGTCTTGGCGGGTTTTGCAAAAACCTCTTCCGTTCCAGTTCGACCATTGGATGGAGAATCGATTCCAGAATCTTCAATCTTCTGTCATCGGCAAAAACACAATTACCCAAACTGACTCGGTCGATATAGGGCTGATTCTGCGGGTTAAACCTCAGCGATTCGGGGAAGTCCCGCGCAACCCGACTGACCGCGCGGCCATTAACAGCCATCATTCGGTGAACCCTTTGATCCGAGTCAAAAACCGCAATCCTTGCCTCCCGCAATAGGTTCGAGAGAGTCGTTTTGCCGCCGCCGATGGAACCGGTAATCACCAGCACAATCGGCCTTTGCGTCATCGGCCTGCGTAACCTTCCGAGCCGCCGCGACTGAGTAGAGGCCAGCAGCGAGTGAAACGGATTCATCCCCCCGCTCACAGTTCAATCCTTCCCGATTCGCGTAAAAACTTGAGCATCGGCAAAAGCGGAATTCCCAGAATGGCAAAATAATCGCCCTCGATCTTGGAGAATAGTCTTATCCCCAGGCCTTCGATCTGATAGGCCCCAACCGAATGAATTAGATCTACGCCCGCCCGTTCGAGATAATGATCAATTTCGGCATTGCTCAGTCTGTTCATGGTCAGTCGCACCCGCTCGCACTGGCTCCAGAGTCTCTGGCCATCCTGCACCAGCACGGCGGCCGAATAGAGACTATGTTCGCACCCCGACAAAAGAAGAATCTGCTGCCTGGCCTGGGCAAGATCGGTGGGTTTATCCAGCCAAATTCCAGGGCCATTTTGCTCGACCTCCAGCATCTGGTCACAGCCAATGACCAGGGCATGAGGATGGTTGCGCGAGACGGCCAGGGCCTTCATCCAGGCCAGTTTTTCGGCCATGGCGGCGGCACTTACTCCAACCTCCAAACCCTCGGTCTTGATGGCTGATTCATCAATTCGGGCCGGGATGACGGTAAAATCCAGCCCAGCCTGATGGAGCAGATGAGCGCGAATCGCGCTGGCTGAAGCCAAGATAATAGGAGTCATTTTATCAGTCATTTTCGCCGTTTCTTTGCGACCTGATCTGCATTATCTCGGCGGCGGTTTCCTCAATCGAGCGGCGGGCGACATCGATCACCGCCCAGCCCTGTTCGGTAAAGAGCCGCAGGGCTGCGGCGGTTTCGCGCCTGACCGATTCGATCTCGGTATAGTCGGTATCCTGCTCCTCTCCCAATGACCGCAGGCGATTGCGCCGCAGCTGTACCAGCCGATTGGGGTCATTGGTCAGGCCAAAAACCGTCGCCCGTCCGGCGGTAAAGAGGCTGGGCGGCAAGGGAATATCCGGAACAAAAGGAACATTGGCCGCCTTTAACCCGCGATTGGCCAGATACATGCAGGTTGGACTCTTGGAGGTGCGGGATACCCCCACCAATATCACATCGGCCTCCCCCAAACTCCATGATGACTGGCCGTCGTCATGGGCGAGGGTAAAGTTCATGGCCTCGATTCGGTTAAAATAATCGGCATCGAGACTATGTTGCTTGCCGGGTTCGGCGCTGCTTTTGATCCCGAGATAGCTGCTCAGGCAGTTGATAATCGGGTCGAGTACGGCAATTGCTGGCACCCCGAGTTTTTGACTCTCCGTCAGTAATTGCTCCCGAATCGCCTCGTCCAGTATCGAATGGAGGATCGGCCCCGGGTGAGCGACAATCCCACTAAATACCTTGTCGAGGTGCGCCCGCGACCGCACCAGCGACCAGGTGTGGTTGGTAAATTCAACCCCGGCGAACTGCACCGAACAGGCACGAGCCACGCGGAACAGAGTCTCTCCGGTTGAATCCGAGACCAGATGAAGGTGTATTTTTGGCGAATCGCCGCTGTTACTGTCCATTCCAATTTTTATCATTTTTTTTAGACAATTTCTATATTCTGAATTTTTGTTTATGATAAATTTTGATTGTTTGAGAACCATAGAGGTTATTGTTATTAGCGGGAGGCGGATGCCCCAAACTGTCTCAAAATGCTTGTAAGGGGTTAACACAGACCACAAATTGTCATTCTGAGCTTAGAACAGTCCGAGCTTTAGCTCGGTTAACTGTTCTT
>JASGCE010000312.1 GCA_030054295.1 Minisyncoccota bacterium | reverse complement strand
ACCCGAGCCAGTCCTTAGTAATTAAATAATATACCGCTATCATATGCCAGAACAGGGGATGGGAGTCAAGTTTTGCGACTGGTGCAATTGCTATCAACACTAATAATGGTTTAATGACGGGCTATAAATTATTGTAATATCAATGTTTATTGTTATTTTTAATTTACAGCCTAATCAAGTTCGCAGAAACGAAGTATGCTCCGTTCACTTGATAATTCAAAATTTTTGTTAAATTTCAATAGCTATCCATATTCGTCATTGCGAGGCAAATCGCCGCGCGCCCCGTCAGCCAATGCTGACATGCGTCAGCAAGGCGCGCATATGCGATTTGGCCGTGGCAATAGGCCCGCGTAGCGGTCAATATAATCTATTAAAATCAAGTTGTTATTTCTTTAAAAATTCTGTCCGCTTCGCGGGCTTGCTGCCACGCCTTCGGCGGTTGTGCGAGCTCCGCTCGCGCCGCCGAGGCTCGCAGTGACGATTTTTGGATAGACAAAACAAGCATTTTACGGAAACATTGTATCCTCACCCAGCAATGATTTTGGCCTGAAGTTTAAGCAGGTCGCGCCAGACCAACTTCTTTTTTACCGCCGAATTGGCGATGGTTTTGGGGCTGAATGTCACCAGGGTGGGGATCTGCAAATAGGGTTCTGTCAGCCATTGGCCGCGCATGGTTACGACCTCGACTGGCTTGCCGCTGACCACCTCGGCGGCGATGGAATCGAGCACCAACAGATAGTGCGGTCGCACCAATTCAATCAACCGAAATAAAAAGGGGCGACAGAGGGCTATCTCCTGCGCGGTGGGTTCGCGCTGCCCTGGCGGTCGCCAAAATATTGCCTTGGCGAGATAGCAATTACCTTGCCGCGACAGGTCGATGGTCGCCAAGATCTGATCGAGACTCTTGCCTTCGCGGCTGCCGAAGGCAATGCCCTGTTTATCCTCCTCCTCATCTGGCACTCCCCCCACCACCATGACCTTAACCTGGCCGGCATCGGGGCTGACCCCATCGCCGATCACGGTCTTCTCGGCGGTGCGGTGAAGGGGGCAGAGGTCAAAACCATCGATGGCGGCAAAAAGCTCGGGGATCGATTGGCTGGCGGCCGCCCTGGTCTTGGCCTCCGCCAAACCGCGCAGGCCGGCACTGGGATTTTGCGGGGGTGCAACAATTGGCTCACCCCTTGGCGCGATGGGCCTCATCGCCGCGACTCGGGTGGGTGCGACCGTCGGTGCCGTTGGGCGGGTGGCGGGTTCGACGAAGTGGCAGATGGCCTCCTCGCTCATCGCCTCGTCAACCCCAAGCGCGGCATACCAGGCGAGCCAGCCCAGGCTGGGGGGTAAGGATTCATAGATCGAACGATTCTTCATGATAGCCATAACTTACGAGGTTTTTACCGTTCCGTCATTGACTCATTTTATCGCGCGAATCACTAGCGCAATTTATAAAATTATGGCAGAAAAGATTCAATTCAACTGCTTTGCAAAGGATCGCCCATGTCTAGTTCCCCATCACCCGCCGTAACCGCCCGCAGCGACCGCGAGGCCATGCCCTATGATGTAGTAATTGTCGGAGGCGGCCCGGCGGGAATGGCAGCGGCGATTCGCATCAAGCAGCTGGCGCAACAGGCGGGTCGTGAAGTTTCGGTCTGTGTGCTCGAGAAAGGTTCGGAGGTCGGGGCCCACACCCTTTCGGGGGCGGTGATCGAGACGCGGGCCCTCGATGAACTTCTGCCCAATTGGCGGGAACTTGGCTCACCGATTGTGACCGAGGCCAAGGAGGATCATTTTCTATTCCTGACCAAAAAACGCGCCTTAAAAATGCCGACCCCGCCGCAGATGCATAATCACGGCAACTATATTGTCAGTCTGG
>JASGCE010000097.1 GCA_030054295.1 Minisyncoccota bacterium | reverse complement strand
CCGATCTGGATTGCCACTCTACGCTGCTATCGCAGCTTGAGGGCAATGACGATTTTGGATGAGCCAATATTTGTGGAAAATACTCTAGAATTCTCAAGTAAACACAGTATATCATAGTATAAAGGACCCCTCCCATGAAAAACCAACTGGCTCTTGCCCTTGCCGTA
Source organism: Minisyncoccota bacterium (assembly GCA_030054295.1). Classification (GTDB taxonomy): domain Bacteria; phylum Pseudomonadota; class Alphaproteobacteria; order Elsterales; family Elsteraceae; genus JASGCE01. Next base: position 8,774 of record JASGCE010000097.1, on the reverse strand, counting down.
GCGATTGGTGGAGCCATGGGGTCGCTGCTGCGGTACTTTAGCGTCATAACCATTGAACAGACGGTGGTCAGTCATTTCCCCTGGGGTGTGGTTTTTGTCAATCTGTTCGGATCCTTGCTAATGGGAATTTTGGTCGGGAGTTTTCTCGGCCATCCCGAGCAGAATCAGCTGTGGCGCGCCCTGTTGGCGGTTGGAGTCTTGGGCGGATTTACGACCTTCTCTTCCTTCAGCCTTGATCTGGTCAAGCTGATTGACCGCGGCAGTTATGGCGCGGCACTCGGCTATTGCAGCCTGTCTGTTGTGGGGGGGCTGGTGGGTTTGCTCTTGGGTCGGTCAATCGGCGGCTTGTTTTATCGGTGGTTTGTGGTTTAGGGTAGGGAATGACACAGGTTCAGAATATCATCGTTACGGGGGAGGAGGTTGATCTGCGGCTCGACCGTTGGTTCAGACGGCATTTCCCCCAGCTCGCCCATGGTCGGCTGGAGAAACTATTGCGTACCGGCCAGATTCGCATCGATGGCAAGCGGGCTACCGCCAGTTCGCGCTTGGTGGCAGACCAATCGATTCGCGTCCCGCCCTTGCAGCTCGAGGAATCGGCGGCGACCGGGCAAAAGGATCGCCGTGAATTTGTCTCGGCGATCGATGCCAAGCTCATCGAATCGCTGGTGATCTATGAAGACGAGGCGATGATTGTCTTGAACAAACCTGCGGGTTTAGCGGTTCAAGGCGGCTCGGGTACGGTCAAACATATAGATGGCATGTTGGATGCGCTGCGCGGCTATGGTCGTGGGGTGGGTAAGGATCGGCCACGGTTGGTGCATCGGCTGGATCGTGACACCAGTGGCGTTCTGGTCATTGCCCGCAGTCCGCGGATTGCGGCGATTCTCGGCAAGTCCTTTATGGGCCACGAGACCGAGAAGACCTATTGGGCGGCGGTGGCCGGTGCGCCCGAACCCAATATTGGTCGGGTCGATCTCAGTCTAGTCAAGGGCAAGAATAGCAGCGGGCAGGAGGTCATGCTGGCCGCCAATGGCATTATGCGAATGCGCCCCAATAGCCCCAAAAACCGCTTCGAGGACTCAAGCGAGACCGATGACTCGGCTGCTCGGGCTGCCATTACCGATTACCGCACCATCGACAGTGCCGGGGATCGCGCCGCCTGGTTGGAGTTAAAACCCTTGACTGGCCGTACCCATCAGGTGCGAGTCCATTGCGCCGCCCTCGGGACGCCAATCCTGGGCGATGCCAAATATGGCGGGGCCGCGGCATTTTTACCCGGGATGGAGATGGCGCGGCAACTCCATCTTCACGCGCGGCGGCTGCGGCTGCCCCACCCCGAGACTGGCGAGATGATCGAGATTACCGCCGACATGCCGCCCCATATGGTGGCGACCTGGCGCACCCTGGGATTTGACCAGAGCGACGGAAAACCCGTTGACTCCTATGACCAGTTGCCGCGACCCAAGACCCGAATGTATTCGACAGCCAAGCCGATTGTCCGAAACACCACAGTTTTAAAACCCTCAGCCAGCAAGAGACCGCGCCGCCATGAAACGAAAATTCCACGAGGTTAAGGCGGAGGCGGTTGCAGCTGCCCAGGGTCAGACTCAGCATTACCGAATATTGCTCGATGGGGTGGCGATCAAGACTCCCGTCGGTCATCAGGTGCAGATTGCCGAGGTTGGTTTGACCAATGAATTGGTGCGCGAATGGGCGGCCTTACCTCTGAATAGGGAGATTGACTTTGCCGCCCTGCCCATGACGGCTTTTGTCTTTGCCCTGCAGGATCGGATTGTTCCAGAAGGCGATAAATTCATTGCTGCGGTGGCCAAGAAGATTAGTTTTGATCTGTTGCTCCATCCGGCCGACAAGCCGGTCGAACTGGTGGCGCGGCAAAATCAGCACTGGACTCCGCTGGTTGAGTGGGCCGAGCGGCGACTGAAGACTCCGCTTCCGATTAACCTGACGGTCATGCCAAGGACGGCGAATTCAATTGCCGAGCAGCGGGTTATGGACCTGATGCGGGGGGAATTGGCTCTGCCCCATTATCTGTTGGCGGCCCATCAGATTGTCGATATTTGTGGCTCGACCATCTTGGCTCTGGCGGTTTTGGATGGGGAGATTACCGAGGTCGAGCGACTCTTTGACCTGGCCTTTATGCACGATGAATATCAGCTGGAGGTTTGGGGGGAGGATTTGGAGGCGCGGCATCGGCTGGAGGGGATCGGCGATAGTCTGTTGGAACTATGGCGGTTTTTGGAACTGGCCAGTGGCATTGTTGCCGATGAGTGAGGAGATTCCGCGGTTAAGGTCTTCGGTTCGGGTTGCCGCCATGGTGCGGCGGCTGGAACTTGCCGGGCTGGCGGTCTATTTGCGGCGGCGCGGCGATGGGGATGCCGGGGTGGTTTTGGTCAAGGTTTTGCGGTCGGCGGCTGAGGTGGTGATTTGGGGTTTGGAACGGGGGGTGATGGGGGAATTGGTTTGGCAGCCGATTCGCTCGGGTTCTATGACCGAGGGGGAGGCTGAGGCTTGGTTTGCAAGGAGGTTAGATCGTGACCCTGACCTGTGGCTGCTCGAGGTCGAGGATAGCCACGGGCGGTTTCGGACAGAGTGGTTGGGTTGAGGTAAAATAAAAAATAAAATAAATAATACTGTGTTTCTTTAAAAATCCTTCGAATTTTACAGAAACACAGTATAACTTCAAGAATTCTTATACCAACAAACTATATTACTCATAAAACACCCAAAATCTAAATCACAAACTAAATTCCAAAACCCCTTTGGGCAGTCCGCCAGAAGTCTGAACCGGTCCCATCATGATTGATGGGACAAACTGTTCAGTCTTCTGGCGGAGGCCTTAGTTCCGCTCACCGTAAACGGCTTCGCGGATCATGCCACGGGTCAGGCCAATGTCGGCCAGCTCGCGGTCGTTGAAGTTGCTGAGGGTGCGATAGGCCCGCAACCGCTGCATCTTGTTGTTCACGCCGCTGAAGCTGCGATTCACCCAGTTCTGGCGAGCCGAAACAACAGTGCTGGAAACAATAGCATCACCCAACAGATTGCTGAGTGGGGCGAAAATAAAATTAGCCATAGTCATTCTCCTTTTTCAAAAGTCAGTCGCCTTTATTCGTATGCGGGGGGACTGACGATACCCGCCTTGACGAGCAAGACCCTGAAGCGACTTCAGCAGTCAAGTCTCACCAATTGAAGCGGTTGAATTAGGTTCAACGACCCGTTACTATGAACGGCATCTCTGCCAAGGCGAGCGACTCACCTGCTCTATATGGCACTGCAACACAATCTGAGATGCGTAGATAACATAACCTAACTCGCTTGCTCTCAATTGGTATAGCTAAGATATGTTAAATAATGGCTAATTGCAAGGATTTAGACGGTTACCCTGATATGCGTAATTTACATAGCTTGATTGATGTCCCAAAGTTCCGCAGAAATCCTAGGGAATTTATGTTGCGATGCACCCAGAATCAAAGGGGATTTTGTTGCAACCGCAACGGGATTAACTTAGCTTAGGTCTGAATAATCTTAGGAACCAATGACAAATGACGATGCAAGAACGAAAAAAACTACCGACTCTCGCCTTGGTTCTGCCCTGTTATAACGAGGAGCAGGTTTTACCCATCAGCCTGCCCGCCGTCAGCGCAAAAATCGCCGAACTGGTCGCCGCCAAGATTATCGGCCCCGACAGTTTTGCTCTGTTTGTCGATGATGGTTCGCGCGATCAGAGCTGGGATATTTTGGTGGCGGCGGCAAGGAACAGCCAAGAACTCAAGGGCGGCTTGAGGCGAATCCGTGCCATCAGTTTGGCGGTCAATGTTGGTCACCAAAATGCCCTGCTGGCCGGCCTGACCCATGTTGCCAGCCGCTGCGACATGGCCATATCGCTGGATGCGGATCTTCAGCACAATATCGCCGTCTTTGAGGAGATGATCGCAAAATACATGAATGGTGCCGAGATTGTCCTTGGGATTCGCGCCTCGACCGAGAAGCAAAGCTGGTTCAAACGCCAGTCGTCGCGGCTCTATTATCGCCTGCTGCGGTCGATTGGAGTCAAGATTATCGCCAATCACGCCGACTTTCGGCTCATGTCGAGTCGCGCCCTCCGCCACTTGCGGCAGTTTGACGAGAGCAATGTTTTTTTGCGCGCCATGCCCAGTCTGCTTCATAAAAGAATCGCCGTAGTGTCCTATAATCAACTGGCACGGCCTGCGGGAAGGTCTAAATATAATCTCAGCAAGATGTTAAGTTTGGCCTGGAATGGCATAACCTCTTTTTCGATTTTTCCGCTGCGCTTGATTACCGCGATTGGCTTTATGATTTTTTTGGTTTCGATTGGTTTCTCGGTCAATGCGGCTATTGATTGGTTTAACCATAGAACCCTGCCGGGGTGGGTTTCGGTTACCTTGCCGCTCTATCTTTTGGGCGGGATCTTGATGTTATCGATTGGGATTGTCGGGGAATATCTCGGCAAGATTTTTGTCGAGGTCAAGCGAAGGCCGCGCTATATCATCGATCTGACAACCGAAGATAAGGAACGGGATATGGAGAAGGACCATCATGACTAGACCCGCGCTGCAAACCGTCTTGAATCGCGATCTGGAAGTTTTGGCGGGTAACCGTCCACGATGGAATCAGCCGCCCTTCCGCCGTTATTCGTTCCAGAACTTCAGTCAGATTACCCGTTACAGTCTGACATTTCGCTCTCCCACGACTCTGGTCTTGACCCCGGCGGAGCAGCCAGGTCTGCGCCGGGTGGCTGGAGTTCAGGGGCTGCTCGACCATCCCTTTACCTCGGCCCTGTGTATTGTGCGGGATGGTCAGATTTTGCTCGAACACTATGCCCGCGACTTCCGAGCGAACCAGGCCCATGCTATGCAGTCGATCACCAAGACCATGGTTAATTTGATGATCGGGCGGTTGGTGGCGGCGGGTTTGATTGACCTGTCCAAAAGGGTCAAGGACTATATTCCCGAAATTTGCAGTGGTTACAGTGAAGCGACCCTGCAACAGGTTCTGAATATGGATGTTCAGAACGACTATTCCGAGGATTGGAGTGACCCCCGGGCGACGGTTTACCGCTTTGAGGAGATGTGTCGGCGCCTGCCGCTCGACCCGAAGCGGGAGCCGGGACTGCGCGAGTTTTTGCAGGAGATCAGGGCGACTCCGACCATGAATGAGCCACGGGTGGTGGATTACAAATCGACCAATACCTCTGTCCTTGCCTGGGTCATCGAGCGGGTGGGTGGGATTGATTTGCGTCTGCTGGTCGCCGAGATTATCGACGAGGCCGGGCTGGAGGGGCAGTTCTCGATCAGCTGTGACCGTTATGGCATTCCCTTGTTATCGGGCGGCGGCACCATGACGGCGCGGGATTTGGCGCGCTATGGTTCGATCTTTACGCGGTGGGGGGTTGGTGTGGGCGGCAAGCAGCTGGGGAGTGCTGAATTTATCGCTGCGAGTCTCAAGGGTGGTGTTAACTGGTCGGCCAATGATCGTTCGCTGCGTTATTGTAACCAGCTTGATACTGACGGGCGGGTCATTGCTCATGGTGGCTATTGCGGGCAGTATTTGATTATGGATATGGTCAGTGGCATGGTCGCGGTATATTTCAGCACGACCGATTCGGAATCGGGGCAATGTTCGGATCATTTCGAGGCTATTTGGGCTGCCTTGACTGCGGCCTCGCGGGAATTGCCGGATTTGGGTTAAGTTGGGAATTGCATTTTTTTGACATTTTCCCTGCCGCCCTTGCTTCCCCCCTTGTCATTCCCCGCAAGGTTGCCCCGTCAGGAGCAACCCCCTCTCTATTGTCATTCCCCGCAAGGTTGCCCCGTTAGGGGGCAACCGTAGACGGGGAATCTCGCTTCCTTTTTACTCTCTGACAGCAAAGCGAGATTACCCGTCGCACCTGTCAGCGAATGCTGACATTCGTCAGCGGTGCGGGTAATGACAGGCGGGGGGGGGCGGGGAATGACAAATAATCAGTATCAGTTTAAGTGAGAAATGCTCTAGTTTTACGCGCGACCAATTAAAATCAGTACCAAAGCCAAATAATATTCCTTGCGCTGGCGAATTTCGACTGGTAAAGAATTCATATCGTCTTTACAATCAGTGGTAATTCAAAACCAGGGGGAAGTTTTGTTACAGTCAAAAACCGTCGTAAAACCAACTAGACTTGGAAAAATGGTATCGCCTACCGCTGGATTTAGCAGTTTGACTGTTGCTAAACCTACGAGCTTGGCGATTCAACGATCCCCTGCAATCCTTGAAGACAAAAACTATTTATCAAGCCAGATCATCACCTATATTGGCAATAAAAGAGCACTTCTCAGTGAAATATCGACAGCCTTTGAACTGGTTTGCCGCGAATTGGGACGAGATAAACTGGTCTTTCTCGATCTCTTTAGCGGTACTGGCGTGGTTTCGCGGCTGGCCAAACAATATTCCCGCCATATTATTGCCAATGATCTCGAGACCTATAGCACCATCACCAATAGCTGTTATTTAAGCAATGGCAACAGGGAACTAGAATTACTGTTAAAATCAACTCTGATCGATTTACAGAAGACCATAGAAACTTCATTAAAACCCGGCTTTATCACCGAACTCTATGCCGCCAAAGATGAATCGCGAATCAATTCAAGGGATCGAGTCTTCTATACCCGCCAGAATGCGATTTTTATTGACAGTGCCTGCCGCGCCATCGCCCAATTACCCGATGAACTTCAGGTCTATTTTACTGCGCCCCTGCTGGCTCAGGCCTCGGTTCATGTCAATACGGCGGGGGTCTTTAAGGGATTTTACAAGAACCAACAGGGAATCGGGCAGTTTGGCGGCAGTGGTAGCCATGCCCTCTGTCGGATTCTAAAGCCGATTGAACTGCATCTGCCGGTGCTGTCGCGGTTCCCGTCGAGCCATGAGGTAACCCAAATGGAGGCTGGCCAGCTGGTCAAGCAGCTTGATGATCTCGACCTGGCCTATTTTGATCCGCCCTATAATCAACATCCCTATGGCTCCAATTACTTTATGCTCAATCTGATTGCCGACTATCAAAGGCCGCAAACCATCAGCGCGGTTTCGGGCATTCCCGCCGATTGGAATCGCTCGGACTATAACCGCCGCGCTAAGGCCGCTGCGGTACTGTTTGACTCGATTGCCAACTGTCCGGCCAGGTTTATCCTGGTATCCTATAATTCCGAGGGTTTTATTTCGTTGCAGGAATTCAGGAAAACCCTATCTAAACTGGGGCGATTGCACTATATGGATCGTCAGTACAATACCTATCGCGGCTGTCGCAATCTGGCGGCGCGAGCGAAGCATCTTTCGGAATATTTGTTTTTGTTGGATAGGCGATAGTCCTATGGAATCTCTGCCGACGGTTACCCTGATGCCGCACCATTCGGCGCGGCTGCGCCATGGCCATCCGTGGCTCTATGCCAACGAGGTCAAGATGTCGGCGGCCCTTAAACAGCTGCCGGCGGGCAGTCTGGTCTGGGTGCAGAGCAGCGAGGGCTATAACCTCGGCACGGCCATCTTTAACCCCCATAGTTTGATCGTCGGGCGGCTGGTGTCGCGGCAGAAAATCGCGACCCTTGATGAGGGGTTCTTTGCGGGCAAATTGCGCCGCGCCTTGGAACTGAGGCAGGCCTGGTTCAAGGAGCCCTATTTCCGTTTGATTCACGCCGAGGCCGATGGACTCCCCGGGGTGATTATCGACCTATACGGAACTGTCGTGGTGGTGCAGCTGAACACTGCGGGAATGTCTGTTTTTAGCGATTCCTTGCTGGCCGCCTTGACTCTGGTTCTGTCGCCGACGGCGGTTCTGCTGCGCAATGATTCGGCAGCCCGTGAATCCGAGGGACTGGAGCGCGAGGTTATATTGGCTCAGGGTAAAATCCCCCCGCAGATTGAAGTGCGGGAGAATGGTGCAGTGTTTTTGGTCGATCTGCAAGAGGGGCAAAAGACCGGCTGGTTCTATGACCAGCGCGAGAATCGTCGCCGAATCGGTCATCTGGCGCGGGGCGGGCGGGTGCTGGATGTTTTTTGCTATCTCGGTGGTTTTGGGATTGAGGCTCTGGTGGCGGGGGCCGAATCGGCCACTCTGGTCGATCGGTCGGAATCGGCCTTGGCGGCGGCGGTGCAGTCGGCGGAACGAAGTCAGGTCGCGGCTCGCTGCTCGGTCAGCCGTGGCGAGGGTTTTGAAGTGATGGCAGCCATGATCGAGGCGAAGCAGCGGTTTGATCTGGTGGTGGTTGACCCGCCAGCCTTTGTGAAGTCCAAGAAACATCTGGCGGTGGGGCTCAAGGCCTATAGTAAGATGACAGAGGCGGCGGCCGAACTGGTGACCCCGGGGGGCTATTTGCTGGCGGCATCCTGTAGCCACAATGTCAGTCCTGACGCCTTTGCCGAGGCAGTCTCACGCGGCCTGAGCCGGGCCGAACGGAGCGGAAGAATTCTATTTACCGCTGGGGCCGATTATGACCATCCGGTTCATCCCCACCTGCCCGAATCGGCCTATCTCAAGGCCATCTGTTTAGTTTTGGATTAGGAGGCACGGGTGCCTTTCGATTCTTTATCCAATTGTTTTAAAGCTTCTATAGTTTTATTCTTTGAAATTCCTAAAACTTTTCGTTTTAGCGGGGGCGGATGCCCCCGCGCCCCCTCTGGATCGCCTTGCCCTAAAGGGCAACGCGATGAGGGGTATCGAAAGGTTAAAACCTCCCATCACCCCTCATAGCGTCGTGCGTAAGCACGAG
>JASGCE010000311.1 GCA_030054295.1 Minisyncoccota bacterium | reverse complement strand
ATATTACTTTATTGAACTTTATTTCCAACATTTCTACGAGCGCAAACAACCGTGTTCGACAGATACATTACCGTACACGTACTTGAAGAGAGCGGCATCACGTAGATCGTACGGTCGATCGCAATTCCACTAACGCATTGATAATCGGCAATCACGAATCGTTCGTTATAGCTCGGTTCGAATGGGTCGAACCGGGCCACTAAATTCGAGGTCCTTGATCGAGACCGGGCTGTTCCTCTAATTTTAGGCCTGACAATCGACGTTACATCGCGCGCGACATTTACATGCCCGCTTCGCTTAAACAATGAATTCAGGGCGTCCGATCATCTCGCATGGACGGCATGATGGCTCGCGTCTGTTTATCGGGGGGATTGGAACCTCAACGGGGTGCATGCATATGGCAGCGTGAGCCTGCAGACCTCCGGCCATCTTCGCGACGAAGGAACTCATCCCGATCATCTTAGCGGCAGCGGTAATACACATAGGCAGAGATAATATATTATCTCTGTCATAGGTGTTCGCCGTACATCCTCCGTCGCCATCGCAATTACCAATAACTCCTTAAAATTAACTAAGGTATGCAATTACCTTGTACCTCGGTCCCCCGAAATTCTGGTGACCGGGGACAGAATTGAGTACAGCAGTTCACCAGACCCTCTTTCCGCGTAGCGGTGATGTAATCTATCCGCAGCTGTGGGAATCAGGGTCTGCATGTGTACGAGCCCACTGTTTGAATCGGCCGAACGCGGATTGTATTAAAGCTACATGTAGCTATGTGACCTCTTCCTCTCCCCCTGTTTCAAATCCGTTCCGACGCCTCTGATACATGTAGCTGCTCGGTCGAGTCGTAACACGGACAACATTACAATATAGGCCGGCTAGGTTGAGTTCTGTCCTGGGCCTGGCTTGACCTACCGAGGGCGGAAATGGCCGGGCCGACGCGGGGTCTCGGAATGGCCTCCTTCCGGTCCCACCAGGAATTTCAACCGTTCAACCCATCCCCGCCCAGTTGGTGGTCGAGGCCTGCATGGCCGGCCGAGTTGACGAACCGCACGGTGCGAAACGGCTTCATGCACAAGCCCAATCACCTAATGGACGCAGAAGCACGTACGTTTGACATTACTTAGATTACAAACGGACGCTCCGTTACAAAGTTATTCACTCGCACCCATTCCGTTTTTATTGTTAGACACACGTTGTGATTAAAATAGTTACCGGTAGGTGCGGTTTTGGTCTGTATAAAATAGTTAATCGATCTATTAGTGACCCATGTCCAGTCGCTGAGAAAGTCAGGGGCGGCGGAACAGGTACCGCAGGTACCGCGGCTGCGGGACCAATGTTAAAGGCACACACAAAAAAAAAAAAATCCAGGCACTGTTTTCTATTTGTACCGTGTGACTGATCATTATATCTCCGGCAGTGTGGCCTTACGGTCGAAAGCGGACACCCCACTGATTGAATCGGCCGGACTAATGCTAAATAGCTTCCGCCGCCCCTGAAGTGCTGTACTAGGGGTTGAGTTCGCGATCCCTGAAGCATGCCTCGCCTCGAGTGCACTCAGGTAGGCATCTGCCGTGGGCAAGCCTTCGGCTCGATCCCAATTAGCAATCCTGGATCGGCTGGAGGCGCGTGCCCAGCTTGTCGTATTGGGCGGTGGTGTCTCTGGGTGCCTCTATAGCTGAAGGAGCTATTGAATTCCTCCGTCCCCTCCGCGCTTGAGTTGGGGGATATTAGTTCTGACCACGCCTCCGAGCCGTTGTGAACCCATGGACGTGTTCAGTGCAGCGCCGGCAAGGGTTGCAGTCGTTTAATAGGTTCAATCACGGCATGCATATGTGCGTGCGCCTAGTGAAATTCCACTTCGTGGCGGAG
>JASGCE010000310.1 GCA_030054295.1 Minisyncoccota bacterium | reverse complement strand
GGAAGGTCTGAAAAACTCCAAACTTGTCATTCTGAGCTTAGAACAGTCCGAGCTTTAGCTCGGCTAACTGTTCTTAGTGAAGAATCCAGAAAAGTTTAACTTATTGTAATTGCTTAGTTTTCTGGACTCTTCGCTTGTCTTGCTAAAGCCTTTGCATCCGCAAAGGCAAGCGCGACGACGCTCAGAGTGACATCGAAAGTGACTTTTGTAGGGTTTCTTTTAGTATGTGTTATTTGTCTCGGTTGTTTTGTTTAAAACTTCCCACTATAGTAAACCATCATGCAGAAATCGATCCTCAACCGCACTGTTTTTTGCCGCGATAATATCGAGGTGCTTCGTGGGATGGACAGTAACTCGATTGATTTGATCTATCTCGACCCGCCCTTTAACAAAAAGCGTAATTTTCATGCCCCGATTGGTTCTCAGGCTGAGGGGGCGAGTTTTAAGGATATTTGGTACGAGGAGGATACCAAGGATGAATGGATCGGTTTGATCGCCGATCAGTTGCCGGTACTGCACGATTACTTGCAGGGGATCGAAAAAATCGGCGATGCTTCGAATAAATATTATTTGGTTTACATGTCGATTCGTCTTTTGGAACTAAAGCGAATTTTAAAGGATACCGGGAGTATCTATCTCCATTGTGACGAGACCATGGGGCATTATCTCAAACTCTTGATGGACTGTATTTTTGGCGATGATTTTTTTCGCAACGAAATCATCTGGCACTATTCGGGTTGGAACAAGCGGCTCAAACATAGTTTTGAATCGCGCCATGATAAGATTTACTTTTATGGCAAGTCTTCTAAGCAGCAGTTCAATGGCTATTTCCATCCGCTTAAAAGCAAAGAAGACTATGTAAGGCTCCGCAAGCAAAAACTTCATACCGATGATGATGGACGCGAATTTGTCTATTCCGATGGTGGCGGCGGTAAAAGAGTCAAACGCTATATTGATGAGGTATTGGCGACTGGGATTGCGACCGATGATCTGTGGGAAATTGACAAGCTCAATAATTCATCCAAGGAAAATACAAAATATCCGACTCAGAAACCTTTGGCATTGCTGGAGCGAATTATTGCCGCCAGTAGCAACGAGGGGGATCGAATCCTCGACCCATTTTGCGGTTGTGCGACCACTTTGATTGCTGCCGAGAAACTCCACCGCCAATGGATTGGGATTGATATTTCACCCAAGGCCTTCGACCTTGTTAAGTTGCGATTGGGGCGAGAGGTTGGGGATTCCCAAGACCTGTTGAAACGCCAAAATGCCTTGATCTTTAGGGAGGATATTCCTGAACGGACTGATCTTGTAAGGTCTCCCGCCACCAAGACGGAGGTTAAGCACAGTCTTTATGGCAAGCAAAAGGGTCATTGTAATGGCTGTGATATTCTCTTTGAATATCGGCATTTGACGATTGACCATATATTGCCGAGGGCTAAGGGTGGGCAGGATAATCCTGAGAATCTCCAACTTCTGTGCAACAGTTGTAATTCGATCAAGTCTGACAATGACATGGCCTATTTGCGGATCAAGCTGCGTGAGTATGGAATTCTGCGCTAAAATTACTTTTTTACTGGCTTAACTTGAGGCTGTTCAAAAACAGCCATAATGGTTGCAAGGCAGCGCCTTGCTGGATTTTTAAGGCGAAGCCTTAAATGGGTCTGGGCGAAGCCCAGCATAGACCCGCCAATCGGTGAGGGTCGGTGCAGCAAAACTTGTGAAGCTGCCGCGGTACAAAGCCAACGCCAAAGATAATCCTATGTGCGGCAGTTCGCGTTTTGCAAGCCGAACCCGAACCGATGGCGTTCGTTGCATTGTTCCAGCGCGTTCTTATGAATTATTTACCCTTACTCGCATTTTTGCTCACTGCGTTCGCAAGCGAGCAAGGATAAATAATTCAT
>JASGCE010000096.1 GCA_030054295.1 Minisyncoccota bacterium | reverse complement strand
CCTCGCCCGGACTCTCGTCAGTGCCAGCCAGCAAGGAACCAATCATCACACAATCAGCCCCCGCCGCAATAGCCTTGGCCAGGTCACCCGAATATTTAATCCCACCGTCCGATATAACCGCAATATTATGTTTGCGACATTCTTCAACACAGTCCGAAACCGCCGTCAGCTGAGGCACCCCAACCCCCGAAACAATCCGCGTCGTGCAGATCGAACCCGGCCCAATCCCCACCTTAATCGCATCAGCCCCCACAGCAATCAGATCACGCGCCGCAGCAGCCGTCGCAACATTACCAGCAATGACACTGGTCGCAGCAGAAAGGGCGCGGATTCTTTGTACCGTCTCGATCACGCCAATCGAATGGCCATGGGCCGTATCGACAACCACCGCATCAACTCCCGCCTCGATCAGGGCAGCAGCCCGCTCGACGGCGGAATCACCGGTACCCACCGCCGCCCCGCAGCACAGCCGCCCCAGCGAATCCTTGGTGGCATTGGGGAATTTCTGAGCCTTTTCGATATCCTTCACCGTTATCAAACCAATACAGCGGTAGTGATCATCGACCACCAACAGCTTCTCGATCCGATAGTGGTGGAGCAGGCGCATCGCCTCCTGCTTGGTCACCCCCTCCTTGACCGTGACCAGATTGGCCTTGGTCATGAGATCAGCCACCGCCACCGATTCATCGGTGGCAAAACGGACATCACGATTGGTCAAGATCCCGAGCAATTTACCGGTGCCAGGCTCGACCACCGGAATTCCCGAAATCTGGTTATATTCCATAATCTGCAAAGCATCTTTTAGTGTCTCGGCCGGTTGAATGGTCAAGGGATCAACCACCATCCCCGATTCAAATTTCTTGACCCGCCGCACCTCAGCCGCCTGTTTGGCTATATCGAGGTTGCGGTGTATGACCCCGAGACCACCCGCCTGAGCCATGGCAATGGCCAGGGCCGATTCAGTCACCGTATCCATGGCCGCCGAGATGATCGGAATGCCAAGACTGATGGTCTTGGTCAAACGGGTTGAAATATTCGCCTTAGTCGGCAAAACCGATGATGCTGCCGGTAACAACAGAACATCGTCGAATGTTAAACCTTCACGAATTTTCATATAGTATCTCGACTGGGCTGGATCATTTGCGGCGAAGCATGATGCCACAATCGCCTTCTGTCAAGCAAATAAGCCATGATTTGGCAATCACTATCGGCCAAGACTCAGACTGCCGTCACTGACAAGGCCATCGGGCGTGGCAGAACCCTTGCTAAAAACAATGCGATGGGACAGAGGGTTATTGATGCTTGTCGCCACCAGCTTGACCCAGCCAAGCGACTGAACCGCACCCAGCGGGGCTTCAAGTCTGATGAAGCCATTGCCCGCATTCAATTCCAGGTTTGCCGCAACCGCAGCGGGTGTAGACGAAACTAAGGAATCCAATGCCTTACCGATGGTAATGATGCCCCCGTTGCTATTCACCGCCACAGTACCCACCGCCGCAAGGCGCAGATCCACCGTAATCGCGCCACCGCCCAGCGAGTTGAGCTGACCGACCAGAATCCCCGACCCAGTACCATCCAGAGTAATCGCACCATCAGCCGTCACAGTGCCAATCACCATCCCCGCCGCGCCATTGGTAACCGAGACCGATTGGGCTGTACCGTTGATCGAGGCAATTTTACCGACCACCACAACCGAGCCACTCGCCTTAAAGTTAAGGCCTCCGGTCATGACGGGATTGCTTGTCACGATGCTGCCGCTGGTCACCAGATTGACCGAGCCGCCGCCGGTGCTTAAGGCGGTAAAGGTCAAATCCTGATTACTGACCAAAGACAAACTGGCCCCCGCCGTTGTAACCGCCAGCGACTGGAATCGATTGTTCGGATTGTTCAAGCGAATCGCGCCGCTGCCGCCTTTAAGGATCAGAGTCTGATCCCCGGCATCAAAGCGACTGTCATTGGCCGACTGACTATAGTATCCGCTAAAATTCAGCCTCAGGTCGGCATTGGCTGAGTTGCTAATGCTCCCGCCGGTCAGTCGCACGCCATTGCCGAGGGTCAGGCTGGAATCGGCAGTACCGAGCATCAAGTTTCCGCGCATCGTCGCATCATCGGCCAGAATGACCTGACCAATGATCGTCAGACCGGTTTGCCCAAAACTATTATTGCCCATAATGGTCACCGCCCCCACCGTCAGGCTGAGGGGTTGACGATTATCTCTGAGATCAAGTCCATCAATCCAGACATTGTAACTTTGGACAAAGGGGCTTCTTTCACGATCGCTCAGACTATTGACCGTGCCAGTCGTGGTGACCGAACTGCCTGAGGTAAATTGATCAAATAGCTGATTGGCCTCGGCGAGGGAATAACGAAGATAGCCTTCAGTCATGGGATCAACCGAGCGATAGATCAATATCGGCTGGTCATAGACCAGGGGCGATTGATAGGCCTGGGTAAAGTTACCCGAACCGAGGTTAAAGACAGTACCAGCCTTGGTGCGACGAAGCCCAAGGGTAATGCTCAGGTCTTGGTTGGTGGTAGTCCAGACAAAGCCGCTGGTTAGATTGTTGTTATAACTACCCTTGCCGAGGTTAATAACAACGGCCCCGTCTTGGCTGGTAAAACTGGCGCCAAGGGTCAGGGATTGGGCGGTAAATTTTAACGAGGTGGCACTGACGGTGGCAGAACTGTTCAAACTAATGCCACTAGCGGCGGTAAGCGTCAGAGCCCCGCTGGCGGTGATTGCCGCGCTGCTGGTCAAGGCGATTGAACCCTGATTGGCCGATAGGATGAAGTTGCGCCCAACCGTCACCGCGCGGCTGTTGGAGAACTCGAGGTTACCCGAACCAGCCGAGAGAATAAGGTCAGAACTCGCGCCGCTTACGGTGACGGAATCAGCACTGAAGGCAATTCCAGCCCCAGCTGTCAGGGTCAAGGAACCGCCGCTGCGGATCGCCGCGGTGTCACTGACGGTGATTCCCCCCTTCAGGTTGGTCAGGGTCACGGCACCCGTGGCGGTTATGGCTCCGCTGACGATCATTTGATTGCTGGCGGCCAGATCAATCACCGTTCCCGTCAAGCTGCTCAGGTTGCTAAAACTGTTACTGCCATTGGTCAGGATAACCGAACCCGCCGAGGTGAAGCTGCCCGCCCCGCTGACAATCAGGCTGGTGACTTCGGTCGCGGTCGAAGCAAATTGAGTCACTGAACCGGTCAGGGTCGTGATGCTCAGGTCTCTAAACTGGTTGATCCCCTTAAACTTGACCGAGGCAGCCGTCACCGAAATCTTGTCAAATTCATTGACATTGTAAAAGACCAGATTGATTTGGCTAAAGTCAATTCCCGCCGAGCCAACCATCTTGGCCTGATTGGCGAGCCCAAGGTCGGTCTGGGCGAGGTTAATGCCACGGCGATTGAGGTCCTTGGACGAATGAATATCCGCGGCATCGACTCCGACAATGGTCGGTTTTGGACCATCCTTGTCATAGATATAGGCAGTTTTTGTTCGATCATAGGTCGTTCTGCCGCCGATATTCATGGTCAAGGTGCCAATATTGGCCCCCTTCACCAGTTTAAAGACCAATTGATCGGCCACGGCATCAATGTCGCCGGCGCTAATGTCAATATCATTGCCGCTGGAGGAGAGGGTATAGTTGCCGATAATCTGGCTGCGATTAACATCATCATACTTGACCGCCTTAAAAACCTCGCTGTTCGATACCTCGAGGGTGACCTTGCCGCCCGTGACGATAATGTCGTTTCTAAGGGTGATATTGCCGGTCGATTTTTCGGTTCCAGCGGTCAGGGTTAACCCCCCCACGGTGGTAATGTCATCGTTAAGAACCATACTGTTTTTGGTCTTGATCTTAACCACACCACCACCTATCAGGGTTCCCAGCGACTGGACATAGTTGTTATCGCCGTAGAGGGTTATGGCACCCGTGCTGGTAATATCGAGGCGACCGCTGACGCTGAAGCATGAATCGCTTTGCTGGCAGGCATTTTGCGTCGCATCCTCGATATAGGCGACCGAACTGGCACCGACAACCGTGAGGCTACTCTCAAAGGAATTGAGCCCGCTGATTTTAAGGGCTCCACTATTGGTGATGGAGGCGGCTCCGGTAATATAGTTGCCCTGGTTAAAGATAACATCGGTAGCCGCGCCAATGGTCAATTTGTCTACCGTTCCTAATTTGGCCCAGGTTCCATCTACCCCGCCCAATGTAACCGTACCGAGCGATTGGGTGATGAGCAGATGGTCGGAAATATAGTTTTGCCCCTTGATATCGACCGAAGCCGCCTTGGTGATAGTGACTGTCCTGAAGCTGTTATTGCCGGTCAGGGTCACGGCACCGCTAACCTCGCCAATGGTCAGGCTGGTGCCGCTATTATTGCCGATCATCGAGAGCTTGCCGCCCACCGCGCCGGTGGTGATGGTGGTAAAGACGAAGTTCCCAGTCAGGGTCAGGTCGCCGCCAATCGCGCCCAATTGCAGTTTGCTGCCGCGGCTGTTGCCGCCGCTCAAACTCACATTGTTATTCACCACGCCAATGGTTAGGGTGCCGATGGTGTTGCTGCCATTTACTGTCACGCCGCCGCTGGTGACCGCGCCGATGGTGATAGTGGTGCTGGTAAAGCTGCCGTTCAAGGTCACGCCGTTTGAGATGGAGTGGCTGCTATCGCCAATTAATACCGTCCCGATGGTGTTGACGCTGCTGGCCTCCGCCGTCACACTGGTCGCGGTGATGATATTGAGATAGCCAAGTTTGTTATTGCCGATCAGGCGCACCGAACCCGTCGCATTGACCGTAAGGTTGCTCGAGGCCTTGTCGAGGTTAAAAAGCACCAGATCGATAAAGTTCGAAGTATCGATAGTGATGGGGTTACTGGCCTTCTGGACAATCTGGTCGCTAAAAAGACCGGTCGGCAGGTTGGTGGCGGTGATCTCGTCAAAGGTTTTCCAGACTATGGTCTTGCCATTGTCGCGGGTGGCCGAGCCTTTGGTGCCACCATAGATATAGATAATCTCCGACCCATTGCGGGTAACTGGCGTTGCGGAACTGTTGCGGACACTCAGCCAGCCGCTGCTGCCGAGATCAATCACCGTCGCCTGACCCAGGCCGGTGGTGACCGTTGCTGCCCCCAAAAACAGGTCCCGGCCATCGGTAATGATCTTCTTGCCATTGGTCGTTACCGTTCCCGTCGCGGCACTGCCTAGATTGAGATAGGCCTTGCCGCCATTCAAATTCAAATCCTGATTCAAGACCAAGGAACCCGAGACGATTTTGATCGGATAGCTGGTCGAATTGGCACTGAATCCGTCAGTGGTCGAGTTAGCCTTTATGGTTACCGCCTTGCCATCGTTGCTGCCAATGGTGATCTTGTGGCTGCTGATGGTCTCGAGGGTAACTGTATCTGTCTGGGCATCGCCAATATCGGCGTTGATCTGGAGGTCATTGTCGCGCGAAATCAGGCTGACCGAGCCATTGGCACCTGTGGTTATGGCACCATTGACGACCAGGGCTCCCTTGGTCTTGATGCGCAGCAATGGAGTGGTTGAGGCCGTGATCTCGCCGATGGTCACCTCGCTGCCATCGAGGATCACACTGGTGCTGGCAGTGGCCGATAACTTGCCAATCGCCAAGGTGCCGCGACCCGATTCAACCGCGCTTTGGTCGAGCATAAAGATGCGGTTGCTGCCGATCACCTTAAGCTCGCCAAGATTGGTGCTGTTGGTCGCAACCCCCGCCGAGAGGCCGAGGGTCAGGGCTATGTCGGTGGTAGCCGAACCCGAAACCACCAGTTTGCTGATTTGATTGGAACCGACAAGTTTTAAATTGCCGGTAAGATTGATGGTATTGACACCGCTAAAATTGCCGGTACTGGCCTTGAAGACCACGACATCGGTAAATTGCGGAATGGTCACGCCATTGCTTTTGCCTGCAGTGACATTAATCTGATTGAAGATCAAGTTGGTCGGCAGGTTACCGCTGTTGACGCGGTTCAATCCCGCAGTGCTGGTCGGCATGACGGTCCCATCCAGATACCACCATTGGGAGATCGATTCATAGCCCGCGGGAGCCGTGGGGGCGACACAGGCGGCATCGGCACAGCTGTAAATTCCCACCGTCGCGGCGGGGGTTACGACCGCCGAGGTCGGCAGAATAAAATCACCGGCGGTCACGATAAAGACCGAGGCCGCCGTCGATACTGTCGATAACCGCCCCGCCGAAAAGCTGAGATCGAGGCTGCTGGTGATGGTTCGGTTGTTATGGTTCAGGGCGCCATTAAAACTGGTCGCATCGCTCGGCCGATCCCCGAGTTTGATTTTGGTCACGCTGCCCGTCGTGATCAGATTCTGATTCATCACCATGCCCATGGCATTGAGGTCGATGGACTTGCTGCTGTCGCCCGACTTGCCGGTAATTGTGATGCTGTTGCTGCCGGTCGTATCGCCAATCTCGAGGCTGTTCCAGATTGACAAATTCACCGAGCCGCCGCTGTTGCTGATATTCCCCACCAGCCGCGTGATGCGGGTGGCAAGAGAGTTGCTGCTGCTGCCGGTGGTGACGCTAAAATCGCCGTCACCGGTTAATGTCACCGCCCCGAGGGTCAAGGCCCCGTCGGTCGTCAGGTTGGTGTTAAAGGCTGCGCTGTTGCTCAGGCTGGAGATGGTTAAACTGCCAGCAGCACCAATTGTGGTGATGGTTACGGCTCCGGCCGCGCTGACGCTGCCCATTTTAAGGCTGTTGCTGCCGAGGGTTGAATTAAAATTCAAGGCCCCGCGCGAGGTAAAATCAACCGAGCCAGAGTTGCTGGTGGTGATGGTGCTGGCGGTGGCGATAATCCCATTGCCGCTGAAGGAGACTCGCCCACCGCTGTAATCGGCCGTGCCAGTCAGGGTCAGGCTGCCGCTGCCGCTGGCAATATAATTGACCGTGGCATTATAGGGAATGGCTAGACTGTTCAGCTCTGGCCGAATATTGCTATCCTCCGCCCCGCGCAGATTGATGATAATTCCGGTGCTGGTCTGGGTATTCATATTGCGCAGGCTGGTCAGCATCGCCGTATCGAGACTCGCCCCGGCCCCAAGTTCGAGGGTCAGATTGCCAGTGACGGTCAGCAGACTGCCGTTGGGCTGACTCCCACCCTGTTTAAAACCTATGGCTGCGCCGCTCAGACTCCGCAGGGTCAGGGGGCGATTATCGAGCAGGCGGTAGCCACGGGTAAAGACACCCTCATCGTGCAGGATCAAATTGTCGGTGGTGATGGTGCTATTGTAATGGAAGATACTAAATCCGCTCTTTAAAAAGACGCCGCTGCTTGCCTTGATGTGCAGAGAAGCTGGGGCAAGCTCGGTTCCGCCGGTGATAGAATTGGTGCCAGTCCCGCCCAAAAACACCTTGCTGGCCGATAGGGCGAGGTTGCCATAGCCCGCGACGATTCCTTTGACCGTGATTGTGCCATTCGATGCCAGGGTCAAGACTCCGCTGCCACTGTCTATCCGATTAAAGGTGCCATATTGCAGGGTAAAACTATTATGGGCAGTCAGGTTCAGGCCCTTGCTATTGCCCAGCGAAATCTTGGTGCCATTGTTGAAGGTAAAGATCGAGCTGGCGGTCAGGCTGGAATCGCCCGTACTGTCACTGGCGGTGGCGATGGTCGCGGTAGAATTGACGGTGATGGTCTTGGCGGTCAGGCTGGTGTTTTTAAGAATGAACTGACCGCTGCCGAGATTTAAATCCAGCGACTTGAGGCTGAAGGAGAGACCCGAATCGACCGTGACATTGCTGCCGTAGGATTTGATGACAAGGCCCCCCGAAGCCGCGGTGATTCCCGCCTTCAGGCTGATGCCGCTGGTCGCATCGAGGGTCAAGCTGCCAGTGCCAGTCCAGGCCAGGGCATCATCGACAAAGATTTTTCCATCGGTGGTCTTGATCACCGCCGAGCCATTGCCGTTGTTACTGCCAAAGGAACTGTTCAGCGATTCGACGGTGACATAGGATGTCGTTGCGGTACGGGTAAAGAGGGCGGTAAAATCATTGCTCGCATCGGCATCGGCCGAGTCACTTCCGGCGGTAGTATCGCCAGAAGCGGGCAGGTTAGCGGCAGTGACGATATGTATATCAATTGGGTCGAGTATAAAACTCCCTCCCGTTCCCTGCGGCGCGCTGACATCGACCAGACCGTTAAACCGCAGCGAACTGCCCGAAACCTCGACCGCGCCACCATTGCCGCCGCTGCTGCCGCCGCGGCTCTGGATGGTGCCGTAAAAATCGGTAAAGCCATCCGACCAGACCATCACCGAGCCACCATTTTGCGAGCCAATGCCGGTTGTCGAAATGACCGCGGTTTTGCCAATCGAACTATAGCTGCTTGAAGATAGGTGAACCGAGCCACCGGCACTGGTGATGGTTCCGCTCATGGCCAGATAGGGGGCGACGACGGTTACGGTTGGGGCGGTGATCGAACCAGCGAGTGAGATGACCGAACTACCCTTTGCGCTCAGGGAATTTGGTGCGAGGGGGCTGTTCATAAATCTCCCCGCGCTGATGTCAGCAGTCGTGGCGACAAATCCATTGGCGGTTACCCGCGAAGCCGCATCAAAGATCAGGCCATTGGGGTTGCTAAAATAGACCGTGCCATTGGAGGTGATGGTGCCACTGATGCGACTGGGGTGTGGATCGCTGATGCGGTTGAGGGTGGCATCGCTGCTGCTCGGGACAATAAAATTGACCGATTCATCGCTTGCGAGGTTAAAGCCATCCCAGGCAATGACCGCCCGCGCAGAGTCTTGAAGCACGGTGGTGGTTTTGCCGCTGGTGCTGATGTCGGCACTGCCCGCCGTGACGGTTCCGCCGCTCGGGGCTGCCTGCGACAATTTTGGGCCTAGACAAAGCAGTGCCGCTACCGCAACCGATTGAATAATAAGGTTTCTATAGGCGAGTTTTGTTGGTTGTAGGGATAGAATTGGTTTGGCGCATAGGTTATTAATGGGCTTGAACATCCGTAACTCCAAAAAAAATCATAAAATAATGATAGTCTATAAGTACCATAGAGATAGCAGAATAGAAAGGGATTAATGTTGGGGAAGGGGGGGGAGGTGAAGGGGGCAGTAAACAAAAGAATGTCCCCCCTCCCTTTAGGAAGGACTGAAATAGTCACTTTTTTGTCACTCTGAGCGTCGTCGCGCTTGACTTTGCGAATGCAAAGT